>CAXTWT010000008.1:6558-35459 GCA_964247955.1 uncultured Bryobacteraceae bacterium | reverse complement strand
GTACAGATGATCTATATTGACCCGCCGTATGGGATCAAATTCAGAAGTAACTTTCAGCCTCAAATCGGTAAACGTGATGTAGGAGATAAAGACAGTGATCTCACAAGAGAGCCTGAGATGGTTAAGGCTTACAGAGATACTTGGACTCTTGGCATTCACTCATACCTTGAATATTTACGAGATCGTCTTATTGTTGCGCGCGCACTATTGACTGATTCAGGTAGCATTTTCGTCCAGATAAGTGAAGAAAATCTCCATAAAGTCAGATGCGTTTTAGATGAGGTTTTCGGGCCCAGTAACTTCTTCAGCCTAATTTCGTATGCAACAACTGGCGGATTTGCCACAAGTGGGCTGAGCCGAGTAGGCGATTACTTGCTCTGGTACGCAAAAGATCACTCAGCAGTTAAATACCGGCCCTTGTATACGGAAAAAAGCCAGGAAAGTTTGAAAAGCGCTGATTATCGGTACATTGAAGAGCCTAACGGCCATCGTCGGTTGATGCGCAAGATTGAGAAACAAAATAGCTTACAACTTGAAGTCTTTCGATTCGATAATGCAACCAGTCAGGACCCGCCTCTAGCCCCTCAGCCTTTTGCGTTTCAAGGGACAGAATACTCCCCGCGTGCAGGACGCCATTGGACGGCTAATTGGCCTAAAGGTATGGAGCGTCTGGCAAAGACCGAACGCCTTCACGCGAGAGAGGGCAGTCTTGCAATCATCCGCAAAATGGCGGATTTCATATTGCTCGATCTGAGCAATATATGGACAGATACATCAGTGGCCGGTACAAAGGAAGGCAAATCGTACGTTGTAGAGACAAACAGCAAAGTAATTGAACGCTGCATGCTCATGACCACAGACCCCGGTGATCTCGTGCTTGATCCTACGTGCGGGTCAGGCACAACCGCTTATGTTGCGGAGCAGTGGGGGCGACGCTGGATCACGATTGATACAAGCCGGGTGGCGATGGCGATTGCCCGACAGCGATTGCTTACAGCGAAGTACGACTACTTCAAGATGAAAGATCCCGAAAAGGGAATTGCGGGCGGTTTCCGATATAAAACCGTTCCGCACATCACGCTCAAGAGCATTGCGCAGAACCAGAACCTTGATCCCATCTTTGCCAAGCATGAGCCGATTCTAGAAGCCAAGCTTCAGGCGGCGAACGAGGGTTTAAAACTTGTCTCGAAAACACTGCGCGACCAGTTGCGGACGAAGCTGGTCCTCAAACAGAAACAAGAAGGAAGGAAGTCGATCACCGACGCGGACCGGCGGCGATGGGAGCTTCCGCTGGAAGGCAAGGGCTGGCAACACTGGGAAGTGCCGTTTGACACGGACCCCGACTACCCACAACCGTTGCAGTCCGCCGTCGAAGAATACCGCAAAGCTTGGCGCGCCAAGATGGACGAGGTCAATGCCTGCATAGCGGCGAATGCGGAGCAGGAAGAACTGGTCGATCAGCCAGAAATCGACCGGAAGATTACGCGCGTGAGTGGTCCGTTTACCGTGGAAGCGGTGCAGCCGCCGGAAATGTCGCTGAGCGACGCCACAGTCGTGGACAGCGCGCCGGAGTTTGAAGGCGCTCCCGAAGAGCTGGACGGACAATTTATTTCGGTGCGCGAAGTGCAGGCGGGTCCATCGTCCGAAAACCTGGAAGCCTATCTGAGCAAGATGGTAGACCTGCTCCGCATGGACGGCGTACGTTTTCCTGATAACAAGCACTTGAAGTTTTCGCGGCTGCTTCCCACCTATGCGAGCGGGAATTCGCGGGGCATCCATGCCGAAGGGCGCTGGACTAACGAGGGCGAGACCGACCCTGACCCGGACGGCGACGCAACGGTTGGAGTCGTGTTCGGACCGCAGTATGGGCCGATTACGGCCAAGATGGTGGAAGAGTTGATTAAACCCGCCAGCCGCTTATATGACGATCTGGTGTTTGCCGGGTTCAGCTTTGACGGTCCGGCGCAAGCCATTATCGATCAGGGGCATCCACGCTTGCGGATGCACATCGCGCACATTCGCCCGGATGTGAATCCGGGGATGAACGGTTTGCTGAAGCAGCAGCCGGGAAGCCAGTTGTTTTCTGTTTTCGGCAGACCGCGCACGAACGTAAAAGGACCGGACAAGGAGAGCCTGTACACCGTAGAAATGGAGGGCGTGGATATCTACGATCCGGTCAGTAATCAGGTGCAGGAAACCGGAGCAAGCAAGGTCGCGGCTTGGTTTGTGGACTCCGATTACGACGGGCGCACGTTTTGCATCACGCAGGCGTTTTTCCCGGACCACTCGGCCTGGGACAAATTAAGTAAGGCGCTGGTGGGCGTGGTTGATCCTGAGCGCTTCCAGGCGTTTTCGGGTACGATTTCCCTGCCGTTTCCGGCGGGCAAACACAAGTGCGTGGCGGTAAAGGTGATTGATCCGCGCGGCAACGAGGTCATGCGGGTGCATGCGTTGGAGGGCAGGCAGTAATGGCGAATGAAGAAATGCCGCCGGTTCAGCCGGTAGATCGTCCCATTCTGTGCAATCCGTACGCGGAGCCGAACGACCATTGGTACTACGACAAGGAAACCGGCACGCCCACTAAGCAGGGTCATCGCCGACCCGCCAGTTATTGGTACAAAACGGAGCGCACGGGCGGCCCGCAGTTGAGCCTGCTCGCCCAGGAGCAGAGCGATGAACTGCCGCTCGTGAATCTGCTGCGCGATGACGTGCGGAAATGGCGTGAAGCGGGCTATCCCGGCGCAACCAACGTTACGCGCGATCTGCTGCGGCACTGGTGGAACCCGGACCGTCCGCGCCGTTTGTTTTTCTGCCAGTTGGAAGCGGTGGAAACAATTATTTACTTGGGGGAGATCCGGTTTGCGGGAAGAACGGGACACCGGGGCCATGCGAATCCGCGATTGTCCAAGCAGGATCTCGATTTTATGCTGCGGGGCGAAAGACCGTCGTTTGCCAAAGCGGATAGCGAATTTTACCCGCGATTGATCGATACTCCGAGCGACGGAAGCCTGGTTCCCCTGCGGCGGTTGGCGGCGAAGATGGCGACGGGATCGGGCAAAACGGTAGTGATGTCCATGCTGATCTCGTGGGCGTTTGCCAATCGCGGGTACAATCCGCAGTCCAAACAGTTTCCCCACGCCGTGCTGGTGTGCTGCCCGAATTTAACCGTGAAAGAACGGCTGCAAGTGCTGAGGCCGGAGCGCGACGACAATTATTACGCGGCGTTTGACATCGTTCCGGTAAAGTACCGGCCCCTGCTGCAAGCGGGAAAGGTGCTGGTGACCAACTGGCATTTGTTTGCGCCGGAATCGGAGCACAACGAGGGCGGAAAGAACTATGCGGTCGTGAACAAAGGTCCGGAAACGGCGGATGTGTTCGCCCAAAATCGATTGGGCGATCTGTACGAGCGCTTGCCAATTCTGGTATTGAACGATGAGGGCCACCACTGCTGGCGTCCTGCGCCGGACGAGGAACTGCTGACCGGCGAGGAGCAAAAGGCGCTGGAAGAAGAGGTTCGCGAAGCGCGGCTTTGGCTCGATGGGCTGGACCGGATTAATAATTGCACGCCGAACCCATCCAAAGAGCCGGGCGTCACCTTGTGCGTGGATCTTTCGGCGACTCCGTTCTACATCAAAGGATCAGGGTACCCTGAAGGACGCCCTTTCCCCTGGATCGTGAGCGATTTCGGGCTGGTGGATGCGATTGAAAGCGGGATCGTCAAAATTCCGCGCCTGCCCGTGCAGGACACAACGGGGCGCCCCGATCCGGTGTACTTCGCTTTATGGCGGAGCATCACGGCCAATCTGACGTCGGGCCAGAAAATCGGCGGCAGGGCAGGACGGCCCAAGCCGGAAGTGGTGTATGCCGGAGCGGAAGGCGCGCTGCGTCAGTTAGCCGGACAATGGGCGGAGCGGTTCCGGCAGATGGAAGAAGCCAGGCCGGGGCAGGAAACGATTCCACCCGTGCTGATTCTGGTTTGCGACAACACGGAAGTGGCGCAGGTGTTCTACCGCAAAATCAGCGGCGAAACCGAAGAAGACGTGATTAGCGAAGCGGACGTGGCGGAGGTCATGGCCGAGGACGCTGCCGAAGATGCGTCGCCTGCGGAAGCGAAAAAGGGCAAGAAGGCCAAAAAGCGGATTGTGTACGGCAAAAGCGAAGTTCATGAAATGCTGGGGAACCAGCCCGGCTTGCGGCGCACGATTCGCATTGATTCGAAATTATTAGAGGAAGCCGAAGAAGTACGGCGCATTGTGGCGACTGTGGGACGCAAAGGCGAGCCGGGCGAACATGTGCGCTGAGTGGTTTCGGTTTCCATGCTCACGGAGGGATGGGACGCCAACAACGTGACGCATATTCTGGGCGTGCGGGCGTTCGGGAGCCAGTTGCTTTGCGAACAGGTGGTCGGGCGCGGACTGCGACGTATGGATTACGTGCCTGATCCCAAAACGGGATTGTTGACGGAAGAGTATGTGGATGTTTACGGGATTCCGTTCTCGGTAATTCCGTTCAAGGGGCGGCCCAGCGGCGGGTCGGCTCCAGATGACAGGCCGAAAAACCATGTCAAGGCGCTGGCGTCACGGAGCGCCTATGAGATCCGGTTCCCCCTGGTGGAAGGCTACGCGTTCGCCCTGCAAAAGAACGCTGTGCAGTGCGATGTTCATCATGTGGAAAAGCTGGTGATGGAGCCGGACCGGGAGCCGACGGCCACCTTTGTGCGGCCTACTGTGGGATACCAGACAGGCAATGTGGCGAGCTTGTCTTCTCCGTTCCCGTTTGTGGCGCAGGACCGTAGCGACTACTACCGGAACACGCATCTGCAAACGATTGAGTTCGCGATTGCCCGAACCATTGTGGACCGGATCGCGGGAAGTACGGAAGACACAAAACGGGCGCGGGTGCTGCGGCTGCAATCGCGGCATCAGCTTTTTCCGCAAGTGTTCCGGTTCGTGCAGGAGTACGTCCGGGAACGGATCGAGTGGCACGGGTGCGATCCGCGAGAGCTTGGGTTGCAAAAGTACTTTTCCCGCATGGTGGAGCGGCTGGGGGACCGCATTGAACCGGACGAAAGCGAGGGCGAACCGCCGTTGCTGCCGATTCTGAACCGCTACAAAAAGACGGGTTCCACGGCGGAGGTCGATTTCAAAACCACGAAGCCCTGTTATGCGACCGGGAAGAGCCATATTGACCAAGTCGTGCTGGACACCGAACGCTGGGAGGCAAGCGCGGCGTTTCGCTTGGAGTTGAGCGAGGCGGTAGTGTGTTATGCGCGTAACGATTTCCCGGACCGTCTGACGATCCCCTATGAATACGACGGGCAGGAACACGCGTATGGACCGGATTTTCTGGTGCGTTTACAGAACGGCATGAAGGTGCTGCTGGAAGTGAAAGGGTATGAGCCCGATCAGGCGAAGGCGAAGCACAATGCAGCGCGGCGATGGATAGCAGCGGTGAATAACTGGCAGGGCTTGAGGCAATGGGCGTTCCACGTATGCTACGAACCTCATTCACTCAGCCGGGAGTTGGCCGAACTAAACAGCAAAACTTAACAACGGAATTCTGCGAACACCCGTGCCCTAATCTGCGTCTTTTTCTTGCAAGAACGCTATGGCTACCGCCGTTCAAAACGCTCCGGCAGTAACAACGGATCGGCTGCTATTTATTGACAATATCCGATGGAGTTTGATTGTCCTGGTGATCTGCCATCACGCAGCAGTCACTTATAGTCACTTGGGCAGTTGGTATTACATGGACAGTCCTCAGCCTTCCCTGGCAGGAACGGTATTCTTCGGAACATTGGAAACGTTCGACCAGGCATTCTTTATGGGATTTCTGTTCCTGATTGCCGGATACTTTGTTCCGCGTGCGTTCGACGCAAAAGGCCCGGTCCGCTTTCTCCGTGACCGGGCAGCCCGCCTCGGCATTCCGTCGCTTTTCTTCATGCTCGTGATCCACCCGCTGACGGTGTACTGGCTCCTGCGCGACTTCTATGACGGTTCGCGTCCGCCTTTGACGCGTGTGTATGGACAGTTTCTTTTGAGTGGAAAAGTTCTGAGCGCCTCCGGCCCCATGTGGTTTGCGGTGGCGCTGCTCCTTTTCTGTTGTGTGTATGCGGGAATGCGATGGATCAGGCCCTATACTCCGACAGCGGAAAAGCTTACGGGAACATCCGTCCTTCCCGGTCACCGGCATGTGATCGGCTTGATTCTGCTGATGGGTTTGTGCAGCTTTCTCGTCCGGCTGGTTCAGCCCATCGGCACAAGCGTTCTGAATATGCAGCTTGGTTATTTCTCTCAATACATTCTGCTATTCATTGTGGGCCTTTGGGCTTATCGCGGCAACTGGCTGCTGCGCATTCCTTATGACTTTGGAACGTTATGGTTCAGGCTGGCGCTGACACTGGGCGTGGTGGGATGGTTTGCCCTTGTCGCCACATCGGGAGCGTTGGCGGGAGATACAGTAAGTCTTCTGGGCGGACTTCACTGGCAGAGCGCCGCGTTTTCCTTGTGGGAGGCGTTCTTCTGCCTCGGTGTTTGTCTCGGCCTGACAGTTCTCTTTCGGGACAGATTCAACAAGCAAGGACGTTTTGCACGGTGGATGTCCCGCAACAGCTTCACTGCTTATCTTTTCCATACCCCGTTGCTGGTCGCTGTCACGTTAGCTTTGCGAGATGTTTCCTCTCCGCCAATAGCTAAATTTGTGATTGCCAGCGCCTTGGCAGTCCCGATTACCTTCTTATTAAGCGGTTTTCTGCTGCGCCATATACCGGGATTGCGTTGCGTGCTGTAAAGCAGGTTCCGCTTACACCGACAATTCACGCCCAAAAAAGATTAATTGCCGCAGTCCGCCGCGTTGCGGCAAGTCCTTCTGCACTTCGCCGAGACGGGTAAATCCGTTCTTTTGGAGCACTCGCATCGAAGCTATATTGTCCGGGAACACCTCGGAAACCACCCGTGATACTCCCCGGCGTTGCGCTTCCGCAAGCAGTAAACCGACAGCCTCCGTTGCATAACCTCGACCCCAATATTTGCGTCCCATCCAATAGCCCACCTCAACCGGTTCCTGAGCGCCGCTGCTCATTCCAATCATGCCGACCAGTTCGGTCCCAACTATGACGGCAAAGATATAGTGCGGATCTGCCGTACGAAGGAACTGGCGGGCAGCTTCGATGGTGTACGGAATCGGAATGGTTGCCGTTTGCAGCGCCAGCGCCGTATCTCCTTCCAGCAGATCGGTGACTGCAAGAGCGTCGTCCACCGTAGCGCCCCTTAGATTCATGCCAGAAGATTCCGGTCTCGCAGACATAGCGTTCCTCAGAAGATTTGAAGAGTATACCCCCTTGCCTTTGTTCGGGATCGGTGGTATAGATATCGTATTCGCCTTTTGTTTGCCTTAGGGCGAAAACTCATACATACAAAGGAGAACATTATGCAAGTCAATCCGTACCTTCACTTCAACGGCCAGTGCGAAAAAGCGTTCCAGCTTTATCAACAGTGTCTCGGTGGCAATATCGAGATGATGTTGCCCTATGCCGGTACTCCGGGAGAGGAACATGTGCCGCTAGACTGGCGCAATAAGATTATGCATGCTCGTCTTACAATGGGCGATCAACTGTTAATGGGATCTGATGCGCAGCCTGAGCATTACAAACCACCCCAGGGCTTTTCCGTGTCGTTTTTGGCAAAGGACACCCAAGAAGCAGAACGTGTATTTAATACGCTGGCGGAGAACGGGAAAATAAGTATGCCGCTCCAGCAGACTTTTTGGGCTGCCCGTTTTGGCATGCTGGTCGATCAATTCGGCATACCATGGATGGTCAACTGCGAAGCCAGTCAAACGTAGTCATTCTTGCCGGGAATCCAGGGAAACTTTATGACCATCGCCGAAAGTCTCTTACTTGACTTCGACCACGAAATTGCTGGTACGCGCCGCACTCTCGAACGCATCCCTGAAAACGACCCACAATGGAAGCCTCATAACAAATCCATGCCTATTGGTCGGCTTGCCTTGCATACTGCCCGATTGCCGGAGTTTTGCAACATGATTCTAACAACGGATGAATGGGATATGACACATCGAAAATTTCCTGACTTCGTTTTCCAATCTACGGCTCATCTTTTGACAGAGTTGGAGCGAACGGCAGTCGAAGCCCGGCTGCATCTAACCGCTTCTTCAGACGACCATCTCAGAGAGAATTGGAAATTACGCTTCGGAGACCGTGTGTTGATTGACGAACCACGGATGGTGCTGTATCGCACTATGTTCCTGAACCATCTAGTGCATCATCGGGCACAACTCGGCGTTTATTTGCGCCTGCTCGGCATTCCGGTACCTGGTCTCTTCGGACCGTCGGCTGACGAGTCAGTAGTGTAGCTCCTGTGCGGGCTGTTCAGCTTTTATCCTGTTCAGCCCGCAATTCAGCGCGTATTTGTTTTGAAATACGCGCCAGTTCTTGCTCCCTTGCACTTTCAGGCGTGTTCTTGGTTTGCTGCATACGGTAGACACGCAGGGCTTCACGGAAGAGTTCGCTTAACGTTCTTTGCTCCTTTTGGGCCAGCTCTTCTGCTTGCTGAAGCATTTCTTCGGGAAGGCTGATCGAAATATTACGGCTCGGCATGTTAAATTCTAATAAAAGATATTAGAAATTATTATTTATTATTAGTCACTGTGATGTCAACTGGCCGGTGCGATAAGTCCCGTATCCAGATATCTTTAAATTCCATATTGCCTTTCCCGCCCGCATGCAACTGTAACGCGATGGGGCCGTCAAAGGACGTAGGCTTAGGATCAGTGAAATCCACCATCGGAACGCTATTCAAGCGGGAACGGTAGCGGTTACCGATTACCTCGACCAAGTAGTCGTTCCACTCACCCATGCGGACTACGCCTTCATTCTCAGGTGCGGGCCAGACTACCCAGCCGCGTCCATCTTCGGCGTAAACACCGCCGGTATGGTGCATCATGGTGCAGTCAATTTCAAACTGCATGCCCTGGATAACATCCACGGTGCCCGGTTTGAAACCGGTATGGAAGAAAACCCCGCTATTACCGTCGCCGACGCACTTGAAGCGGAGAGAAAGCTGAAAATCCTGAAACGGCTTATCCGTCTGCAAATAACCATACGCTTTCGTCAGGCCCTTTCCATGAATAAGACCGTCCTCAACAGTCCAGCTTTCCTGTCCGATGTTGGTCCAGCCGGTCAGGTCTTTCCCGTTGAACAGCGATATCCAGTCCTGTCCAGGCAAACGCCCTTTTTGTTGCGCTAGAACGAGGCTGCTGCTCAAGGCAGCAGCCAGCAGAATAAGATTGATGTTGCGATTCACTGGAACGCTCCAGCATTGAGTGTATGGCATCCGCCTGCGAAGATGCTCTTCCAGCTTTGGTAGAGCGCAGAATCGGAGTGGCTGTGCCTTTGGTATGACATACCCATTTCAAAAATCAGGGGGTATACGTCTGTTAGAATAGGCCTATGCATGTTGGTTATAGCTGTCTAGCTAAGAAGGTGTCCAGCGCATCGAAGCAGATGATGGTCGTTGTCGGTCTGTTTACTTTGCCGATCACCATGCGGCTCGAAAAAGTATCGGCTGCTCCGAAATCAAAGCCTGTAACGAAAGTACCGCAGCATCAGCTGCTTCCGGACGCACCCCCAACCGACCTCCGGACGCTTCGATTAAGCAGATTTTTCTCGAAGCTGCATTGTCCGATTTCTGAACTGGCGGATGAGTTTGTTCATGCCGCTGATGACAATCAGATTGACTGGCGCTTGCTGCCCAGCATCTCAGTTATGGAGTCGGGCGGCGGTAAGGCGTATCGGAATAACAATATCTTCGGCTGGAACAACGGCAATCATCCCTTCGCTAGTTTGCGAGCCAGCATCAATGAGGTCGCGTTCAAACTGGGTAAGAGCGCGTTATATCGCAATCAGGACATCGCAGGTAAACTGCGACTTTATAACCCGGATGAGAACTACGCTCCCGCAGTGATCGCAGTGATGAACCAAATCAGTCCGAAAGCAAATCTACAGCCAGCGCGCCGGATTGTCCGCTTGCAGAGCCAGTATTCCTACGCAATCGATTAAATCGGCCTTTCTGATTGCTGGCTCTTTGCCGCGAGAAGCACGTCCTTGAGACGGTCCAGCGACAACGTTTCGATATTTCCCGCAGAAGATAGGGCGGCAATGGCTGCCGGTGAGAGCGGCAGGTCCTGTCTCGGATGCGGTAGTTGTAATTGTGGCTTCGGTTCTTCCAGCATGGCTGGAACGAATTCAGGTTCCAGCGCTGCGAGAAGTTGGTCGATCCCAATCTCAGAATAACCCGAAGCTAGTGACAAGGTAAGCGCTCTGAAAAGAACCTGAAAAGCCGGGGGCATAACATCCTCAAGCGGCAACGGACGCTGTCAGTTCGCGTAGAGCTTCAATGCCGACGCGATGGCAGAAATCGCCGAAAGCCTCATCGGGACCGCTGGTTTCCTTGTAAAAGAGCAGAATGGGCCGGAGCCGGGCGATAATGTCGTCCCGCTTAACGTTTTGGGCAAAGACGCTGCCCAAACGCGTTCCGAGCGGCGAAGCGCCCAGGTAGATCGTGTACATATTCAGGCTTGCGCCGACAATGCCGATTTCGGAGGTATAGGGTCGGGAGCAGCCGTTCGGGCAACCGCTGGTCCGGAGATGCACAACGCGATCAGAAAAACCCAAGGCATTCAATTCCGCCTGGACTTCCGCTACCAGTTGCGGCAGAATACGTTCAGATTCCGTGATCGCCAGGGCGCATGTGGGCAGCGCCGGGCAGGCCATGGAGTGGCGCAACACCGGAGGAAGCGTTTCCGGTTCGGCTAGACCGCAGCCGGTAAGCAGGGCAGCGATGTCACTTCGGTCCCTGTCACGGATACCGCATAGATACAGGTTTTGCTGACAGGTGAGCCGAACTTCAAGGCCATACTTTTGGACAATTTCACGCAGGCCGGTGCGAAAGCGGTGTTTGTCGCTGAAATCGCGGATGCGTCCGCTGATGATGCGAACGCCGGTAAACCAAACAGGAGCGCCGTTATTGTCCCGGCTTTGCTGGCGCCAGCCGAGATAGTCCTCCGCACGGGTCCAGGCGAGAGGACGGGGTGGATCGAGAGGACGGCCTACGCGGGTCTCAAGCTCGGCTTTAAATTTGTCCACGCCCCACTCGTCCATGACATACTTCAGGCGAGCTAACTTGCGGTTTGTGCGATTGCCGAAGTCCCTGTGTACCGTGACAATCGCTTTCGCCACTTCCAGCAATTCTTCCTCGCCGGGGCCTATCGAGCAGACCGGGTCCGCCAGGCGCGGGTGGGACGCTTTCACGCCTGCGCTTTGGCCCATGCCGCCTCCGGCCAGAATCGTAAAGCCGGTTAGTTCTCCTGATTCGTAATGCGGAACGACGCCGATGTCATTGGCGTAAATGTCGGTGGTGTTGTCGCCGGGATAAGCAAAGCCGATCTTGAACTTGCGCGGCAGATAGGTCGCGCCGTAAAGCGGCTCGACTTCGTCCGGCGTCGTCTCATTCGATTCTTCCGCTGTCGCGACACGCTCGCCGTCCAGCCAAACGTCATAGTAAGCCGTGGTTTTCGGCTTCAGGTTGCGGGAAAGAAAGCTGACATACGGTTGGACATCGCGGCGCTGTTCGTTTTCGAAGGGAGCGGGACAGGCAATCGTATTCCGAACAACATCCCCGCAAGCGGCCAACGTGGACAGGTAACTATCATTCACGCCACGGATGAGTTCACGGAGGCGGGATTTCGGGACGTGGTGATACTGAATATCCTGACGAGTAGTGATTCGCAGCGAGCCGTCGCCCAGGTCGGCCAGACGATCCAAGGCGAGGTACTGGTCAGGAGTAAGAATGCCGCCGGGTATGCCAACGCGGATCATGCATGAATACTGCTTTTGACCACCCTTGCGGATGTCGCGGTCGTCCTGCTGGTACGTGCCGTGGAACTTTAATACTCCAATAGCAGCCTTCGAGAACATGTCGGAGGTGTTTTCCAGCTCCTCCGCTATGGTGCCGCGCAGAAAATGGGCATCAATTTTCGCCTGTTCAGCAGCGGGTAGAGAATTGTCCATCTAGATACTAGAATATCGTGAAAACCGGAAGGATTCTGCGAGTTCAAGGTCGATCTGTTAACGTTCCGAGTGCTGCTAACGTCCGAAGCTGCTCATGGATCGCCGTCCCGGTCCGGGGGGCGGAGGAGGGGGAGGCTCCACCACCACTTTCTTAGGACGGGCATCCAGGCGGGCGGCAATTAATTGTTGCTGGACTTTGGTGAACTTGGGGGTTCCCGGCTCGCCGCCCTTGTCGATAACGTCGCGCTCGGTGATTTCTTGCGCGGTCGGAAGGTATTTGCCGAGGTAGTTTTTAATGCGGTCCAGGACAATGCGCTGACCGGAGCGCATCAGAGTAAAAAGTAAAATTTCGCCGGGAACTTTCGAGAGCATCGCGTAAGCGGCGGAAGGCTTGCTCAGTTTAGCAGTTGCCAGTTCCTTTTCAAATTTGGCGGCGCGGCCTTCCAATTTAGACGCTGCCTCTACCACCGCTTTATTAACACCCAGAGTATTTACCAATTGGGCGCGCTCACGAGGCGGTAATTTTTCGAGCAGCAGCGAAAGAAAGAGAGCGTAGGCGGCTTCATCGGGCAAGCGCAAACTAAACGGCGTGGAAATTGTAGTCTTCTGCAGCTTTGCAAATCCCGTTAGATTTAGCTTAGGACCGGTAAGGGCGGGGAAGATCACGGATAACAAATCTTCCTGGTCCAGAGCCTTGAGAATGTCTCCTGCCAGCGGATCGAGGGCAATCTGGTGCAGTTCTGCTTCGAGCGCTGCCGGGCTGATCTTGATTTCAAGCTTGGCTTCGCGCACATTGCCGTACTGATTCATCGTGCGCTCGCTAATAGTAAAGCCGAGGCGGGTACGCAGGCGGATCAGGCGAAACAAACGGCTCGGGTCGTCGTAAAGCGTGTAGTTGGAGATGGCGCGAAGCTCTTTGTGTTCCAAATCGCCGAGTCCATTCGTGGGATCAAGCAGCAGACCACGGGAGGCTTTTCCCAGAGAAAGAGCGATCGCATTTACCGTGAAATCCCGGCACCGCAGATCCTCATGAATGGCGGCAGGCTGGATATGAGGTTTGGCGGCAGGTTTTGGATAGCTTTCCCCACGCGCCATAGAGATACTGGCGGAAACGTTGCCGCCGAAACGCATCTCCGCCGTTTTCCGAAACTCGTCAACAGACAGGATTTCCGCATTAGCTGTTTGCGCAAGCGCTTTGGCGAGCTTGATGGCCGGACCCTCAACAGTAAAATCGAGGTCACGGATGGGAAAGCCTCCCATCATGTCGCGCATCGCGCCGCCCGTGAGAAACAGATTCAGGTTGTCCCGTTCGGCAGCGTCGCGCACCGCAGTCACAACGCGGATTTGGTCGCCGCTTAAGTGACTGTCCAGCATGAACATATAGTCGCTCATGGCCCGTTCTCTCCTTTCGTAACTGTTGTTGCTTTCCCCAACTTCTCTCCTCGGGTCCCGCTTTTCCGGCGCGCTGCGCGCGGATGGTGCCGGTCCACGGTTTCACGCAAATGAGAAGGCATCACGTGGGTATAAATCTGGGTTGTTCCCACATCGGCATGCCCCAGCATGACTTGCAAGCTGCGAAGGTCTGCGCCGCCCTGCAGCAAATGGGTCGCAAAGGTATGGCGCAAAACGTGTGGGCTCAACGAATGGTGGATTCCGGCTTTTTTGCCGTGTCCGCGCAGCAAGTTCCAGAAGCATTGACGCGTCATGCGCGTACCGCGAGCGGTCACGAACAGAAATGGACTGACACGGCCATGCAGAAGCTGCGGACGCTGCTCCTGGAAGTAGCTTTCCACAGATTGCAGGGCTGCTTTGCCGACAGGAACGATTCGCTGCTTGTTTCCTTTGCCGATCACGCGGACCAAACCGGCGGCTGAGTCCAGGTCCGCCACGCGTATCGAGATCAACTCGCTGACGCGCATGCCGGTGGCGTACAGAAGATCGAGCATCGCGGCGTCGCGGAGTCCCAGCCGGGTATTGCCGTCCGGGGCTTCGAGAAGCTGGTCAACATGCGAGCGGTCCAGGCATTTCGGAAGCGAAGAGCCGAATTTGGGAGCGGCCAGAAGTTCGGCAGGGTTGAATGAAATCAAGCCCTCTTCCAGGCAGAAACCGAAGAAACCGCGAAGCGTGGTGACTTGACGCGCAACCGAGCGATGTCCAAGCCCGTTCTTCCGTAAATGATCCAGGTAGGAGCGAAGCGTTTCCAGGCTGATGGCGCTCAAAGGGGAGAAGTCAATAAAGTTCTGAAAGCACTGGAGATCCTGGCGATACGATCCTAAAGTGTTCAGCGAAAGGCCCTTTTCAGTACGGCAAAAGTGAAGGTAGGATTGCGCTGCATTCGCAAGACTGGGGGCAACCTCCATCGTGCTAATGATACAATAACGGCGAAATTGTTTGGAACAAGACAGATAATTTCTTACTCTTTTGTCATCCCCTGCTGCTAAACGCATTATTTTGTATCGCTTTGACCGGCAACCCTTAGATGGTTTCGGCAGGGTGGGACCGTTTGCGCCCGGCGCGGAGATTGAATTGATGAGCGCCGACGGCAATCTGCAGACAGCCGCCATGACCGAGATCAAGGCGCTGTGCTTTGTTTCGGAAGCCGGGCAGGCGAACCTGTTCACGGAGCATACCTTTTTTGCGCGCCGACCCAAGCAGCCGGGCTTGTGGACGCGCTTCACCTTTCGGGATGGCGATCAGCTCGACGGACTGCTTTCTCCGAATCTCCTGGAATGGCCCGAAACAGGATATTCCGCCGTGCCGCCTCGGGCGGGCGCGACCCGGCAATGGGTGTTTATTCCACGGCTGGCGGTAACCGGCACGGAGTTGCGCGGAGTTGTGGGCAAACCGACGGTTCCGAAGAGCCGACAGCGTAAAGGAGCGGTTGAAGCGGAAGAACAGCAGTTAACTATGTTTGAGCCGTAGGTTTTGGCTATTCTGAATTCATGGCCACAGCGTCGAAGCCCAGTATCGCTCCTGAAGAGTATCTCGAACAGGAGCGGAAAGCTGAATTCAAAAGCGAGTACTTCGACGGCGAGGTATTTGCGATGTCGGGGGCTAGCCGCCGACATGTGGTGATTACCAAGAACGTCACCGTGGCGCTAGATCGAAGACTGGGTGGAAGACCCTGTGAAACTTACGGCTCAGACATGCGAGTTAGGGTGTCAGCTACTGGGCTCTACACCTACCCGGATGTGACTGTTGCTTGTGGCGATGAACAGTTTCTCGACAACGAGACTGACACTTTACTGAATCCCGTGCTGATCGTGGAAGTCCTATCCCCTACGACAAAGGATTATGACCGGGGAGACAAGTTTGCGAGCTATCGAACGATATCGTCGCTTCGAGAGTACTTAACAATTTCCCAGGACCGGGTGCATGTGGAGCAATGGCAGCGTCAGGAAGACGAACGCTGGGTATTGAGTGAGTATTCCGACATCACCGGGAAGCTTCAGCTAGGCTCTCTCGGCATTGAAGTCCCGTTGACAGAGATTTATCGAAGAGTATTGCCGACATAAAGCCTTATCTTTCGCCTTGGTAGTTTTATTTGCCTAGCCCTCATTGCTGGTCAGCGCTTGTCAGTAAATCGCTAGCCGGGGTTATGGATTTGGGAGGCATGGCCTTCAGCTTCACGGACCATAGCCTTTGCCAACCGTCGTTCGGATGATTCCCGGCCTGCGACAGACATACAATCTCCGACAGAACGAAACGGTGAGACCAGGAAACGGTGCGCCAACGGGTTTCAGCTTGGTGAAGAATGGTTGTCAGGTGCAAAGGACTGACAGGCCCGGCAATGGTCAGATGAGGACGGAAATCAAATTCTTCCTGATGACGGAGGTCACCATAGTTCAGCGAGTTGTGGAGGGCGGCAATCTCGGCGCCTCCCTCGCTAATATCGAGATAGACAGTGTTGGTGCTGGTGAAACAGCATACGCTTGATAATTCCACTTCGAACTGGATTTTTGACCGGAGGATTTTCTTTGCGCTTTGGCAAGCATATTCCGAAGACACGCGCAACGGCCGGGGAGGAAGAATTGTGATGTGAGGTTGGGGGCAAGGCGCTCCGCTGAAGTTGCAGCGCAGCTCGTAAAGAAAAGACGCAAGCGGTTCCGGCACGTAAGCTACCAAAGCGAAATGATCCTGATTGGTTAGGGAAGTCATCCGGTTCTGCCCGTGCAAGTATCAGCTTTGCCGTTCGGAGAGCAAAGCGGTGGAGGATGCAGGGGCAAACTCCGCCACGGCGGAAAGCACGTCTATTCGAGCTTCCGGAACGTACCATCGCGTGGGCTCAAAGCCGGTGTATTTTGTAATTTGCAGTTCCCCGGCAGTTCCGTCGGGATGAATAATTTCGAGAAGGTCGCCGGGACGAAGCCCATCGCCTTCCCCCTCCATTAATTTCCAGGCAGCATAGGGGGTAGCGGCTTCCACCTCCCGACTGTCATGGTAGTCTTTGGGCTTCACAACCGTGAGGCCGCCCGTATGGGGAGCCCAGCGGAAATTCTCTCGCGGCGTTTCTTTCATCCGGTGGATACGATAGCGCGGCATTACCGATTTAGTTTAGCGTGGGATTTGTTGGGACTGGCGGAAATTAAAATTGTTTTTAAGACACTTATGAAGATTTTGGAATACTCGGCAGAATGAAACGGTACTGGCTTTTACTGGCCGTGCCCCTGCTTCTGGTTTTGTGGTGGAGCCTGGGCCGCCGCCAATCCAGCGTGGAGGTACATTTTGCGACGGTGAGGCAGGCGCGCATCGAGAGCACAGTTTCCACCAACGGCAAAGTGGAACCGGCGGAGTGGGCGGCGGCAAGGGCGGAGACAGTAGGAGTAGTGCAATCGGTCGCAGTCGGACGCGGAGCAACCGTCACAGCGGGGCAGATCCTTGTTACGCTCGATACGACAGCGGCGCAGTCGGAACTGGCGGCGGCGCAGGCAAGGCAACAGGAAGCACAGGCCGAGCTTCAAACATTAGGGCAGGGAGGTAAAGCTTCGCAGCTTGCCACCGTAACGGCTTCCATCGCGAGTGCGCAGGCGGCAGTCAATATCGCTCAGCGGAACTATGAAGTCATGGGAAGACTGGCCGCGCAACAGGCAGCGACCAAGCTGCAGGTGCAAGACGCCAAAGATGCGCTGGATCGGGCCAAGCAGCAGTTAACGGCATTTCAAGATCAACGCAGAGCGCTGGTCACCGCCACCGATAGAACGGTAGCGGAGGCGAGGGCTCGGGACGCACAATCCGCCGTTGCCGCTGCTCAGCATCGGGTGGCGTTGGGCAGTGTGCGTTCGCCGCTGACGGGCACAGTCTATCAGTTTGACCTGAAAATGGGTGCTTACCTACAGCCGGGCGATTTGGTGGCAACCGTTGGAAATCTGGACCGAGTGAAAGTCACGGTTTATGTGGATGAACCCGACTTGGGGCGGGTAGCCGAAAAGCTGCCGGTCATTATTACCTGGGATGCGCGACCCGGCCAGAAATGGCAGGGACAGGTGGATAAACTGCCGACGCAAGTTGTGGCGCAGGGCACGCGCACAGTGGGCGAAGTGACCACTACCGTAAGTAATCCCAACCATGATCTTTTGCCGGGCGTTACGGTCAACGCCACGATCATTGCAAGGGTTGTGCCGGATGCTCTCAGCATTCCTAAAGCAGCGCTGAGGAATATTGGCGGCGTTAGCGGCGTTTACAAATTAAATGGTTCCACGCTGGCATGGACGCCTGTTCAAACAGGAATCAGCGACGTGAACAACGTGGAGGTTCTGTCCGGCTTGCGAAGCGGCGACAAAGTGGCGGATCGCGTCATTGAGCCGAGCGATGCCGAGATCAAGGACGGTCTGCGAGTGAAAGCGACGGTTGACTAGCGAAAGCGGTCAGCCCCGAAGCGTTAACTTAAGGCTAGGTTGTTTCCGAGTGGCCCGTCATGCCGTCGGAATCATTGCCGAGAGAGCAAAAGTGCAGACTGCGGCCTAAGAATCTGCCGGAAGATCCAAAAGATTTCCAGAGCCAAAGGCCAGATAATGATCATTGTGATGAGCCAGCCGGATCTTGAGGCCACGGAGCCTTCTGCATTGCCGTAGACGACTAGACAAAGTGCCGCGTTAGCGAGATAGGCTGTGTTCAGACCGACAAGGCAGGCACGATTAGGCGATATCCGGTGACGTCCGAAGAATAGACCTGCTCCGCTCGCGATGACGATGCCGAAGCCTAAGCAAAGAATTGCCAGTCGTTGCCATTCGCTGGTTCCGGCCAAATGCAAAAGGAATGGCGTTTCTACCGAGATCGTCGCGCATATGGACAGGCCCACCACGATCCAGATTAATCGCTGGCCCACTGAGGTGAACATTTGCTTTAAAGCAAGCGAACGTAAGCGGACCCATATCATGGGAAGAGCCAAAAAGAACGGCGCTCCGACAAAGGCGTGCCACCAATTACCCTGATTGCCTGGAACACGTAGCATTACTGCATCCAAAGGCGACGTGTTTAACGCGAACGGAAGAAAGACGACAACGCCAGCCAGGAGTGAGGTCAGCAAAGCGAAAAGATTGAGTAATGGCGCACTTCGACGCTCTTGCAGTTCAGTCATCGATTGATCTCATGAAGCCGTATCGCGTCATGTGGGCACCGTGCTTATCTACGTTACGGGTACGAGCAATACATTGTTCCCCGGATTGTCGGCGATACGGAAACAATCTTTCCTTCAGTGAGCGCTTATGGGGTCAGCCCTGAAGGCTCAGGCTTAACGGCATAACAGCTCGGACTTGGAACGGGTCCCATCCGGCGGCAAGGAAGTGTTTGCGAAGAGATCCACAAGCGTTGCGTGCAGCTTATTGGCGCTGATCGGTTTTGCAAGGTAGGCATCCATGCCGGCAGCGAAACATAACTGATCGTCGCCCTGCATAGCGTTCGCGGTCATGGCGACAATTTTCAGGCGCGCTACTTCTTCCTTTGGACTGCTCCGAATCGCAATCGTTGCCTGGTAACCATCCATTTCCGGCATCTGTACATCCATCAAAACCAAGTCGAACGGTTCCTGATGGCAGAACTCGACGGCTTCCCGTCCGTTGACGGCAACGCGCACCGAATGTCCCTGCTTGGTAAGAAGAGCAACCGCGACCTTCTGGTTAATCGGATTGTCTTCAGCCAGCAGGATGCGAAGAGATTGGGACGGCTTTGGGGGTTTTGCGGCATGCAAAAGCCGCAGGTCCGGGCGGCTCTCCCCCGAGCGCCCCAAAACGGCCTGAACTGCCTGCCGCAGATCACTGCCGAGAATCGGTTTCACCAGATAGTGGGCAATACCCAGCGTCCGGCAACGAGCCGCATCCGCCTGAAGATCGTTCGATGACAGCATCATGATAACGGTCTCCGCTGACCCTCTCGTGTTGCGGATCTGCGCGGCAAGAGAAAACCCGTTCATTTCCGGCATGCCGTCATCGATCAAAGCCAAACTGTAGGGCGCACCACCTTCTTCCGCCTGCTTGAGAAGATCGAGCGCCCCCTGCCCGGACGATGCCGTGTCCACAGGGATGTTCCAACCGGCAAGCAGATCCTGAAGAATTTTTAGGCTGATTGCATTGTCGTCCACCGCTAAGGCGCGTATGCGCTCCACCCCAGGGAGATCTGTTTCCGTGTGGCGGTCAGATTCGCGGAGTTCAAACTTGGCAGTGAAGTGGAACGTGCTTCCGACGCCTGCCTGGCTGTCGACATGTAATGCTCCGCCGAGAAGATCCGCCAGTTTTACGCAAATGGAAAGCCCCAGGCCGGTTCCGCCGTATTTGCGTGTTACGGAACCGTCCGCCTGGGTGAACGGCTCGAAAATCAGCTTAAGCTGCTCCGGCGACATGCCGATGCCGGTGTCACGCACTGAAAATTTCAGTTGGCAGGTTTTTTTTGTCATCGACCGGCAACGGACAGCGAGTTCGACTTCGCCACCGGAAGTGAACTTCACGGCGTTGCTGAGAAAATTGAGGAGGATCTGCCGGAGGCGCAGAGCATCGCCGAACAGGCAGTCCGGCGCTTGCGGGTCAATATCGCAAAGTAGTTCCAGCTTCTTTTCATGCGCCCGGAACGCCACGGTGCGCAGAAGCATTTCCACTTCGGCCCGCAACGAGAACTCATGAGGATCGAGGGACAATTTGCCCGCTTCAATTTTGGAGAAGTCCAGAATGTCGTTCAAGATTCCCATCAGCGCCTCTGCGGACGTATTGACGGCCGATAGATACTCGTGCTGTTCCGGCGTGAGTTGTGTTTGCAGGGTGAGCACGGTCATGCCGATAATGCCGTTCATGGGGGTGCGGATCTCGTGACTCATGTTGGCGAGGAACTCGCTTTTCAGCCGGTTGGCGGCCTCTGCCTGTTCTTTCAATTCTTCTTCGCGGGCGAGCTTGGAATGAATCAATGACGTTTGCTGATGAACGCGTCGGCGCAGCACCAGAATCCAAACCATTGCGAGAATCGCTCCAAGACCAAGAAGAGCTGCAAATTGCAAGGCGCGCTCCAACGAAAGCCACGGAGCCGGGCGGATAATGAGAACGTCGGCTGGGGAGCGCAACAGAAGCTGAAAGCCTTGCGGGGTATGCCGTTCTTCTGAGCCTTCCACCGAAATAGAAGAAACTCCTGTTATACGCACGAGGGCGCCGCGATCTAGAAAAGGAAGGTGAGCTTTGTCAGCAAGATCCGCTTGAAAAGTAATTCCACCTGCTGCCAACAATAACTTTTCATGTGAGCCGCTTACCATCTGGTCTACCACGCGCGCCTCGATTTGCACTAACTGACTGTCAACGCCGTCGATGAGAAGGTCATCCGCCGTCACCCGCCTGGGTTCCAGTACCCGGCCCACTGCGTGATGCAGGACCACCACATCGTTGAGAGCCGGGCTATAGGTGGCAAGCTGCGGAAAGCCTGCTACGCTCACAAATTCACCCACACGGAGGTTGAGCGTAGAATTAGACCGCAGAAGAACGCCGCCTGTTGAGTCCTGAATATAGGCAGCGTCGTTCGCGCGAGCAAGCGTGACGATTCCGGCAGTTCGGACAAAGCGCGCCGGGTCGGCCTGCAGCGAGAAGGCAAGCAGCGACTGAATGGGGCTCAAAGGTATGTCGGAAGGACTAACAGCTTTCTCATCGATTTGAACAAAGGAACTGTCCGGAACATACATGCGAAGTCCCTGAAACTGCCGCCGGTAGTTGAAGCGTGAACCGCATACGCCACGGATCAGCACTTTTGAATTAATGAGGTTCTCAGGAAGCGGAGCCGAACCGAAAACATCCGCTTCAAAATGCTCCGGGCCCCATTGCAGAAGAAGAACTGTCCGACTTTCTTCCGACCGGACGGATTGCACCACGCCTGCTACAGAAAGCCAGTTGCTGTCCTCCTTGCCGGAAAAAACGGTTAGGAAATCCAGGTTTCGCAGCGGCGGAAGAGGAGCAGTTCCGACAATGTCAACGCGGGCGGCGCGTATTACCGGAGCAAACTCGCCAGGGTCCGTTTGCCCGGAAACGCTCACCTCCTGCCCGACTCTTAAAGGCATGTTCCACACAGAAACGCCATACACGTAAATGCCGCCGGTACTATCCTCTATAAAGAGAAACTGTCGAGACTTATCAAAGCAGGTAACAACGCCGCGAACGACAACCGGAAAACCGCGTGCGGCTTCCCGTGACGGCAAAGCGTGAATGTCGCGGACGGAGTACAAAGTGTTTGTGGGAGCGTGCATTTCTCCTTGAACCAGGGAAGCCTCCGTCAGAACAGGCGTATCTCCTTCCCGTCCCAGAAAACCTGTTACCTGTGTTTCGGCAGGAGCAGAAACCTCTGGCGAACGACTGAACCGCACGGCAAGAGAGAGCGGTCCATCCCGGAGAAAGGAGGGCTGTCCGTCGATTCCCGGGAAAAGAGTCGCGCGAACTTTGATTTTATGTGGCAAAGCTTTGGTTCCGCCATCTTTGAGGAGCTCCGCCAACGTACGCGCTCCCTGTTTCTCAGCGTCGGGAGGCATTCTCTTGGAGAGAATGTCGGCCCAGCTTGTCATCCAGAGATTTAAAGCGGCTGCGTGCTGGTCCGCGTCGAAACCAATATCGGCTACGCCACGAAGCTGGACTTCGGAGTCGATCAGGTTGGAGCGAGCTTCGTCTCCACGACTAAGCAGTCTGATGTGGATCAATTCATTCCCGGACGCCAGCGTTAAGTGATACCAGCCGCTTCCTTCCAGGGAAACAGAATGAATAATGCCTCCGACCTGTACTCGGCGGTACTGCTCCGTGTTGCTCAAATATTGGGAAAGAATAGGCGGGGGCGCCATGGGAGGAGTGGGTCCGCTTGCTTCATGGATCGTGCATTGGACCACTCGCGGAACAGGAGAGACCCCGGCTAATTGTCCCTCGATATCGACCGGCTGGCCTATCGTTTGCGTATCCAGGGCCGGTCCTTGAATTTTCATTCCGCCGGTAGGGTCTTCAAAAAAGCCGAAACCACGCTCGGTGTCCCAGAAAGTGAGCACCCCGCGAACGTGGACTCGCGTTTGGCCGTGTACAGCATCGGGAGACAAGCGCGCCATCTCGGCGACTGTGCGCAAAGCCTCGGAATTACTTTTATTTTTATGGCGTGCGCAGCCGGTCAATAGCGTAAATACTAATAAGCAGAGCAGCAGGCCGCTGTAAACGCGATTCATGGGGACGGAGCTATATCGAACACTTAGTCCCGTTTCTCTGTTTAAATTCTTACGGAAATTAGCGCGGGTTCGTCACGCCGACTTGTTGACACATCGAAAGAAGCGGGCAAGTGGAGCATTTAGGCCGGGTTCCGGTGCAGACGAATTTACCGAAAGGAACCAGGCGTTCGTTAATCTCAATCCAGTATTGCGTCGGCAACTTGGCCGCAAGCGCCTTCATGCTCGCTTCCGGGCTGGAAGTGTGAACGTAGCCCCAACGGTTCGTCACGCGATGAACGTGAATGTCAACGGCAATAGCAGGCTGGTTGAAGCCGACGGCGAGAGTAAGGGCCGCGATCTTGGGGCCGACGCCTCGGAAAGCGGTGAGCCCTTCCGCCGTGTCCGGCACGCGGCCGCCGTGTTGGTCGACGATTCCTTGCGCCAGCTGCTTCAGGTCGCGGGCCTTCGGCTCAGGAAATGTGGCCCCGCGCAGCAGTTTTACCAGCGTTCCTTCGTCCAGATTGGCAAGAGCTTCGGGAGTGCGGGCTACTTCGAACAGGCGCAGGGAAACCGGAATGGTGGTTTCATCGAGCGTGCGCGCCGAGATCAGGCTGGCGACCAATTGTTCAAAAGGGGAACCGTATCCACGGTCGCGCAACTCGAACATGGCGGCTTTCGGCAAGCCGGCGAGAGCCTGGCGCAGGCGCACAAACACTTTGTCAATATCGAAGGGTTCTTTTTCGGGCATCCTGTTTTATAAGGACGCCATCCAGCGGCGAATCATGGTCTTCGTGGCTTCATCCAGTTCATTGTCCTCCAGCCTGACTTGGCGGGTATGGACTTCCAATGTCTTCTCCGGCGCGCTTTCCACCCGGTCATCGCGAAAAGCCTGCAGATGGACAACGGGCTCGTGCTGATCATCGGCAGCACGAATAATCCAAAATCCCGCGCCGGTCTCATGACCAATGAATTTCTCAATTGCTTCACGCTTGGGCGTGTGTGCTTCCATGGCCTCATCCTAGCGCGTCAGCAGAGGGAATGCTGCTCCCCCTTGTTTTACCCGCTTGGAACAGCCGAGGAGGCAGACCGCTCCCGGTTCGGTGGGAGGCGATGTTTGTTTATGTAATTTTCCGCTGTTTCCCTATCGTCGAAAACCCCGCAAATTCCAGCACCGCGAACCCGGGCCAAGAGGAAGACTTCGTCACTCTGACATTCGACAGCTTCCAGAGTTCCATGCTTTAAAAGAACAACAAAGCGCCGCAGCGTTTCAGATACGAACAATGTTAATAAACGACTCTACTGTAATGACAGTCGATGGTCTTAGCGACTCAGGGGATTGCAATACTAGCGGCGTAAGTATTGATCTGTTTTATCCAGCCAGTCTTGCCTGGGCGGTACGAAGAAGTCAATATCTACAGTATCCTCCAGCGCCGTCGCAGTGTGCGGAACATCCGGCGGAATGCAAAGAAATTCACCCTTGCGTACCGTCACTTCTTTCCCGCCTACGGTAAAGTGCAGTGCTCCTGATTCGATAAAGCTGACCTGCTCGTTACCATGACTATGCATGGGAACGACACAATCTTTTTTCAACAGAACGCGGGCAATCATCATTTGCGTGCCAACGACTAACTGACGTTCCAGTAGATCGTTCACCGGCTCAACCGGAACTTCTTCCCAGCGGACATGTTGCGCTTCACTCATCCTTAAGCATTTTACCTATTGTTAAATTCCTCTATACATTCCACCGTCAACCAACAGGGTCTGGCCGGTAATAAAGGAAGCGCGTTCCGAGGCAAGCCATACCACCGCATCGGCAACGTCCTCCGGTCGGCCCAAACGTCCGACAGGAATCTGCTCGATCCAGGTTTGCTCAATCTCCTGTTCGGTGCGGCTGGTGGAGGAAGCGATGCGGGAAGAGAGTTCGTTCAGCCGGTCCGTTTTCGTATAGCCCGGACCAACATTATTCACAGTAATGCCGTCTTTGGCGAACTCATTGGAAAGGGTGCGGATCAGGCCGAGGATGCCGGTGCGGATCGTATTGGACAAGCCAAGCTGCGGCAATGGCTGCCGCACGGCCATGGAACTGATCGTAACGATGCGGCCCCAGCGCTCCCGCTGCATGTAGGGAATGACGGCGCGGGCAAACACAACAGCGCTGCGGAGGTTGAGCGAGAAGGCGTTGTCCCAGTCGGCATCGGTTGTTTGCAGAAAGTCCTTGGCCGGTGGTCCGCCCGCGTTTGTCACGCAGATATCGATGCTGCCGAGCGCGACGTGTGCGTTTTGGATAAAGCTTTCCACAGCGGGAGCGTTTCGCACGTCCAGCGCCTCCGTGTGTACTTGTATCCCGTACTGTCGGCGGAGTTCCGACGCTAAGCTCTCCAAAGATTCTCCATTGCGGGCGCACAGGGCGAGACCCGCGCCTTCCCCCGCAAAAGCAAACGCAATAGCACGGCCCAGGCCTTGGCTTGCTCCCGAAATCAGGGCGATACGATTTTTCAGACCTGTTTCCATACTCCTTCGCGTTCACCGGCAACGCCGTAAATAAATTAAGATGCACAAAGCCGCTCCTGTGAGTCATACGACCAAAGCACGAATTGGGCACAGGAAGGTCATGACATGTCATATTCGGATAATACGAGCGGGAGTCTATGGAAGGGAGTTGCCGCCGGTGCATTGAGCGGCTTGGTTGCGTCGTTTGCGATGAATCAGTTTCAAACTCTTTGGCGTTCAGCCGCCCGTGCAGTTTCGGGCTCCGGCGAACAGCCATCGGGTGGAGGAGGCGAGGACGCTACTGTCAAAACGGCAGAGGCGATTTCAGAAACAGTTGCCGATAGAAGACTGCCGGAAGAGGAGAAGGAGACTGCCGGTTCGGTTGTGCATTACGGCTTCGGAACTTTAATTGGCGCGGTGTATGGGGCGGCATCAGAAGTTATTCCAACCATTACCGCAGGATCGGGAATGGTCTATGGAGCGGCTGTATGGCTGATAGCTGATGAGATTGGCGTGTCTGCCTTCCGGCTGGCTCCATTGCCGACGGAAACTCCGGCATCATCGCACGTGAGCGCATTGGCTTCTCATCTTGTGTATGGTTTTGTTGCTGATTTCACAAGGCGTACTTTGCTGAAAATGGGTTAAAGCTACTTTGAACGGGAGGCAGTTCGCGCCGTCCCTAGAAGTTCGGTAGCTTGCTTTTGAAGATCTTCTACTTTGGGGTCGCTCTGTCCGGGGCAGCTAATATCGGGCGACCGCTGGCCGTTGTACTCAATGAACAGGCGAGAGCCGAAAGAAGCGCTTTTCATGCAGCCTGCCGCAGGCAGATCCGGTAATGGAACCGCGTCTTGCACAGCCAGCAGAAAGCGTTTGCAGAGAGCGGGGTCAAAACGCATCGCACGAGGCTGAGCGCCGCCGGCTTTCATTCTTCCTATTCCGTTTGCATCCATAGTAATTTGCAGGCCGGGGCGATTGGTTGATCCGGTATCGATGATAGTAGCCTGCTTGTTGTCGGCGACGTTACCTGCAAGGCTCATGGCTCCTAGTAGTCCTATCACAAATTGACGGCGATGGAGAAATTGCATCATCTTACTGCCTTTGGCGCATCTCGTTTTTACGCATCGGCATGGAGTCGATCAAGCTGAAAAACTCGCGGGGATCAGTTGGTTGGGAGCGCTTCAGCTTTTCTGAACCATCCTTGCCGATGAGAACGGCGGCAAAGGAATCTGCCTTGACATGAAATTTGTCGCGAAGCTGCTCGTCAGCTTGCTCATTGCCGGTAATCTCAAAGACTTTCATATCCCGCTCCTTTACACCGGCTGCCTCCCTGTCGAGCATTTGCTTTTGCTGCGTCAGCCGAACATCGTTTGGATCGGGAGCAAACAGGAGAAGCACCCGGCTGTTCCAGCGGAGCGCGTGGAGATTAGGAGTTTGCGTCAAGCCAGCAGCAAGGAGCAACCCAGCCGTTACAAGGGTCCACATATCTGTTAGACGCACGTCGCCGTAAAAGCGAAGAGGGAACCTTGCGGTTCCCTCTCGTCGCGTCGATCAGAATCGACCCTGGAGTTGTAACTAGCTGGTCCCCTTCGCATCGGGGTCTACTTTTAGTATACTCCGGGTGGATTGCTTACCTTTTCAGCAATCGATTTCGCCTGGACGAATTGCAACAGGTAGTCCGGTCCGCCCGCTTTGGAATCCGTGCCGGACATGTTAAAGCCGCCGAACGGATGAGCGCCCACCATAGCCCCCGTGCATTTCCGATTGATATACAAGTTGCCGACAAAGAACTGGCGCTTGGCTTGCTCCACCTTTGCGGGATTGGTGCTGAACACTGCGCCGGTCAAACCGTATTCTGAGTCATTGGCGAGTTGCAACGCATGATCGAAATCCTTCGCCTTTGTAACCGCCAGAACCGGGCCGAAGATTTCTTCCTGGAAAATGCGGGCCTTTGAATCAACATCGGCGATCACTGTTGGCTTAATGAAGTATCCGTCGCCGTTAACTTCTTCGCCGCCGGTAATCAGTCGTCCTTCCTGTTTGCCGGTTTGGATGTACTTCAGAATGCTTTCCTTGGCGCGGCCGTTAATAACCGGACCCATGTAGTTATTGACATCGTCAGAGGAACCGACGGTGAGCGCCTCGGCTTTGGCTTTCAATTTGTCAAGAAACTCATCGTAAATGGACTGATCGACAATGGCGCGGGAACAGGCTGAACATTTCTGCCCCTGATAACCGAACGCTGAATACAGGACGCCCAGAACGGCCTGGTCAACATCGGTTTCCCGGTCCACAATAATGGCGTCTTTGCCGCCCATCTCCGCTATCACGCGCTTGATCCAAAGCTGCCCTTTGGGAGTTTTAGCAGCCAGCTCGTTAATGTGCAGGCCGACATCGCGGGAGCCGGTAAAGGAGATGAATCGGGTTTTCGGATGCGACACGAGAACGTCGCCGATAGCGCCGCCGCTGCCGGTCAACAAAGAAAAGCACTCCGGCGGGAATCCCGCTTCGAGCAGCACTTCGGCAAACTTCGCCGCAATGGTCGGAGTGTCGCTCGATGGTTTCACCACAACCGTGTTGCCGACCACCAAGGCGGCAGTGGTCATGCCGACCAGGATGGCGAGGGGAAAGTTCCATGGCGGAATGACGACGCCTACTCCCAGCGGCAGATACACCATTTCGTCGCGTTCGCCGGAAAGCTGGACAACCGGCTCAGGGTTGGCGAGTTTCAGGGCTTGCCGGGCGTAGTAATCGCAAAAGTCAATCGCTTCGGAAACGTCGCCTTCGGCTTCTGCCCAGGTTTTACCCGCTTCGTAAACCAGCCAGGCGTCAAACTCGTACTTGCGCTCGCGAATGATTTCCGCGACACGAAATAACAGAGCAGCCCGTTGTTCGGTCGGCACGGCGGCCCAGGTTGGGAAGTACTTCGCAGCGCGTTCCACCGCGTCGCGCGCGTCCTGCTCTGAGCCTTTCTGGTGAACGCCCACGATCTCGGAAGGCTGCGATGGATTCACCGATGGCAGCTTTGATTCCGACTTGCGGCGCTCACCGGCAATCAGCAAATCGTACTCTTTGCTGAACTCGCTGCGGACTTGGGCTAACGCCTTACGCATCAGTTCGGCATTTTGGGGTTGACTGAAATCCGTATAAGGCTCGTTAACGAACGGCGGGTGGTGAACAGGCGGGGCGGCTAGTGCGGACATAAAAGTTTGATGCAACGGGCCGGGGTCTAGTAGCGGTCTTCCACATTCTTTTCGGCGATTTTGCGGGTGCGCTCCAGGAGTTCGGCGGTGTCTTCCACGATAGCGCGGCCTTGTTCGAAGAGTTCGCGTCCTTTGGTAATCCAGTCCTGGCCGGACCCGAGCAGGGATCTGCCGCCTTGTCCGGCCTGTTCCACCAGCTTTTGACGGGTGCGAGATCCGGCATCCGGCGCGAGCAATAAAGCCACCACCCCGCCAAGTACGACCCCACCGGCCATCCAGGCGAACATTTCCAGATTTCTGTGTTTATCCATATGATTGGTTTTTTCTTCGATTCCATTCTTATTCTATGCGTTGGAAGAGCCGTGCTGCCGCTGCTGTCTCACGAATTCACGCGAGCGGCAAATAAAACGACGTGACCGTTAGGATCCAGCACGCCGATTTAACGCATGCCGTAAAAGCCCACGCGCACGGGCATGGCAATAGGATA
>CAXTWT010000008.1:0-6548 GCA_964247955.1 uncultured Bryobacteraceae bacterium | reverse complement strand
CTTCGATACCACTCTTATTCTATGCGTCGGAAGAACCGTAAGCCGTGCTGCTGTCTTACGAATTTACGCGAGCGGCAAATACAACGACATGACCGCTCGGCTCCAGCACGCCGATTTCGCGCATGCCGTAAAAGGCGACACGCTCGGGCATGGTAATGGGATAGCTGTCTAAACGCTTCAGGGTATCCTCGAAATCATCGACCTCAATAAAGAGCGCTGCCTGATTTGCCTGGCTGGCAGGCGCAAACTGCGGCGTATCTTTCTGCACGCTGGCAGTTGTTTGCAGCATAAGTTCCGCGCCGTTGCGTGTTAGGATGACAAAACCCAGTTTGTCGCCCTCCGGAACTTCGACAGTTTTCTCAAATCCCATGCGATGGACCCAAAACGGCAGCGATTTTTCAACTTCATCGACGATCAGAACCGGTGTGATTTTCATAAAGCGTGCTTTGTTCAGCTTAGGTGAATACTGACTGACGGCGATTGGAAAAAACGGACATCGGGGTTCGTCCGGTGAGTTCCCCAAAATCACGTATCAGGTGAGACTGATCGAAGTAGCCGGTTTCCGCAGCGATTTGCGCCCAGTTTACTCTTGAGGAACACTTTGCAAGTTGTTGAGCGCGGCGGAAGCGCAGAATCCTGCAAAGATGCTTGGGCGTTAGCCCGGCTTCTTCGCGGCACCGGCGACGGAACTGGCGTGAACTGAGGTTGGCTTGCGAGGCAATGTAATCAATATCTACGTTGCCGTGGACTGACCTCATGGCTTTGATGGCAAGCTGGACCGGATTCTTAGCCTGTTCGGGAATCTGGACTGAGCGGCAAAGCGCTTCCATCTGATCGGCAATTGATTTAGATTCAAGCAACTGTGTCTTCCATTCCATTCCGCGTTGCGGCCAAAGGTCTTCGAGATCGATAAACGAATCGGTAAACTCAGCAGGCGATACTCTTAAAACGCTTCCGGCCATTCCGGGACGGAAACGCACGCCGACCGTCTGCGTTCCGGCTCCTAAAAAGAAGACCTGTTCGACAGTCATCGTGCCGACGGCGCGAAGACCGAAATCAGGCGAGAAAACAATGTCAACACAGCCGTCCGGCGGAACTCCGGTGTTGATCGTAGCGAAAGTTTCAATCGACCAAAAGCATTCGATGAAGTCTCTGCGATCCGCTGCCGGGACATGTTCTCTATATGCATAAACAGCCATTCTGTATGGCTATTCTAACGAAAGCTGCTCACTTCCACCTTGTCTCCGTCCGTCATGAAAGTGGCTAGGCCGCGTTCGTCGGTGCGGAAGATTTTGACGTTGTGTTCAGTCAGGCGCTGGAGGACGGTAGGGTGGGGATGGTGAAACTGGTTTTTGTAGCCGTCCGAAATGAAGGCGAACTGCGGAGTCGTGGCGTTGAGAAACTCTTCCGTTGATGAGGTTTTACTGCCGTGGTGACCGACTTTCAGCAGAGTGACGGGCCGGAGTTCGCCGCTGTTGACGAGATCCGCTTCCACGGCGCGTTCGGCGTCTCCGGTCAGCAGCACGCGACGGCTTCCGTAGGTCACCTCCAGAACAAGCGAGTCATTATTCTGCGGTTTGTCGCCGGGCGAGTAGTCAACCGACGGCGCTAACACGCGTACTTGCGCACTGCCGAAGTGAACCGGCGCGGCAGCCCGGCTCAGGCTCACGATCTGTACTCCGTCGGCGGCTGCGTGTTGTTTGACGTCCTTCCACTCATCTGACTCCGGTTCTGCCCCCACCCACAAGGCACGCGGGCGGAAGTTGTCGAGAATGGCCGGAAGTCCGCCCATGTGATCGGAATGGCCGTGTGTCAGCACGGCATAGTCGATGTGGCGGATACGACGGCTCCATAAATAAGGAGAAACTACATCTTCGCCCAACTCTAGCTGGGGCTTATGGCTCATGTTGGTGAAACCGGGAAAGCCTCCCGCGTCCACCAGCATGGTTGTGCCGTCCGGAAAAGCAAGAAACAGACTGTCGCCCTGGCCGACATCAATAGCGGTGACTTCCAGGCGGTGCGGTCGGAGTTTCGGCTTCCACGGCTGCCAGCAAAGCGCCGCAAAGAGGGCCAATGAGCAAGTGAGGGGAGCAGCCAAGTAGCGCCGCTGATGCCGGACCGCCCAGGCAAGCAGCAGCAGGGATGTCGCAAACGCTAAGGAGACCGGCAAGGGAATCGCCGCTATGCGCCATGAGGGCTCAAACTGCACATGCCAACCGGCGACGGCTTCGGCCCATTGCAGCAGAAGTTTCGTTGCCCACGCGAAAGGGCGCCACATTGTGGCAATCGACGCAAAGCCGAGCGGAACCACAGCGGATAAGAGTGGAATGACAACGATGTTGGCCGACAGCCCGGTAATGGAGAGGCGGTGGAAATAGACAACCATGGGCAGGGCAAGACCAAATTGCACACAGGCCGAAACAATGACAGCTTCTAAAATAGTGGCTGCCATGGCCACACACTTAGGAAGTAGAAAGTTGACTGTTTTTTCCGAAGAACCTGTCCAGGCGCGAATCGTGCGAGCAAGCAGACGCAGTTCGACACGCCACTGCGCCGCTCTTTCTTCCACTTGGGGATCGTAGGCAACCTGGTCAAAGCGTTTTACGGCTCCGCGCAACGGCTCCGTGAAACGTTCGATCACCGGGACCGCAAAGGCTGCAATGGCGGCAGCGGAAAGAAAGGAGAGTTGAAAGCTGGGATCGAATAGCTGATCGGGGGCAAACAGGAGGTAGAGGAGAGCAACCGCTGCCAAAACATTTAAAATACGGGTCTTACGGAAGAAGAGGCTGGCGATCAGAAATAAGGTGAAGCCTCCGGCGGCGCGCACCACCGGCGAACTGAAGCCCGAAATGAAAGCATAGAACCAGCTAGCAGCAGTTGCTACACACAGAGCAGGAACTTTTCGGACCTGTAACAAACGCAGCAGGAACAGCAGCGTTACAGCAAGAACGGAAATATGCTGGCCGGAGATGACAAGAGCATGATAGGTGCCGGTAACGCGGAAGTCGCTGGTCCAGCGTTTCTCGACGCCGCTTGTTTCTCCTAGTAAAGTGGCTTGCAGGAGCGCAGCGGTGTGCTGGTCGCCGGGATACAAAGTTTCCAACCGCTCCAGCGCCCAAGTGCGAACATCGTAAAGCAGCGCCACAGCTTGGGAACCGCAGCGGCCGGGCAGTACGCGAATGTCAGCCGGGGATGAAACAGATCCGGTCCAATAGATGTGCTGCCCGGCTAAATAGGTGACATAATCGAAACCGTCGGGATTGCCGAAGTTGCGCGGGGAACGTACTTTGACCGCTGCTTCCACCTGCTGGCCGTACCGGAGCGGGAGTTTGGCATTGTTTTTTAAATTTACAGAGAGACGGGCCGAAGTTTGAGGGGTTAAATCGAGCGTGAACTGTTCGCGGTCCGGCGAGAAGACCGGAGGATTAGAAACGCAACCGGACATAAGCACGGCTTCGCCGTCTTCGGCGTTCAGCTTCGGTTTGCGAGTGTTGCGATGCGCAGCCTGCGTAAAGATACCAGCTACAACAAACAAGACCAGAACGGCAGGTAAGCGGAAGTAAGTACCCCGTTGCCTCAGAAATGAGAAAATCAGGACAACCATCGCAAGCGCCATGGAAAGAAACAAGACTGAGGCGGAAAGCAGGCTGAAGCTTCCAATCACAATTCCTACGGCAAGGGCGCTAGCGGGTAAAAGCAGTGGTTCGCGCAACATGGATGACCCTTAATTAAGTGGACCTCCATCTGCTTTACTTCTCGCCGAAGCTGAATATGCCCGCTGCGAACCGTCAGATTAAGATAATTTCACCTTGACAAGTGCGGTTCTTAGGCACATACTGAAGAAAACTTAATTTGTTTGAAGGTGCTGTGGTGAAGCCCGCCGGATGGCGGATGGCTTTCTGAGCAGCGTTAGCAATTTCGGTATTTGAAAAGTTCTCCTCCAACCCAAACTAGGTAGGCTGATCGAGGCTTCTCGATCAGCCCTTTTTTATCTCCACAACGTAAAAAGCTGACAAAGTATAACTGTTTGTTGACAGTGGGTACCTTTGCCCGATACACTGGGAAAGTTTGGCGAGTTGATTCTTCGGCCTCTGCGCTACCATGCCTGCTTGCAGGCATCCGGCTGGAAGTCGGGCCCCGCTGTCGAGCTAATAAGGTTTCTTGCAAACTCAAGAAAGTGACATTAGCAACTGGCATGGGCCGTTACCCGAAGTAGTTACCCTCGCGTTTAGGGCTGGTGAAAACGCTATATCAGCCTTCTTGCAGTAATTTTTCTTACGCAGCCGACAGTTTTATCGTGCCTGCGGATTTAGTCCGGAATCGGGCGAACCATAGTTTTTGAGTTTTGGGAAGAGGATCGTTGAAGCGCCTCAGGGTTTCTGCCCTGTCGCGCGTATCTGGAAAAAAGCATGCCGACCTTTAATCAACTTGTGCGCAAGGGGCGCAAGCCGACCCGGTACAAGACTGCCAGCCCCGCGTTGCAGGCGTGTCCGCAACGGCGCGGTGTTTGTACCCGTGTTTACACCACTACCCCGAAAAAGCCGAATTCGGCTCTGCGGAAGGTGGCGCGTGTCCGGCTGACGAACGGAATCGAGGTAACGACCTATATTCCGGGTGTCGGCCATAATCTACAGGAACACTCGATTGTGCTGATTCGCGGCGGCCGTGTCAAGGATTTGCCCGGCGTCCGTTATCACATCGTGCGGGGAACTCTCGATACGGCAGGCGTCGCCAATCGCAAGCAGGGGCGTTCCAAGTACGGCGCCAAACGGCCCAAGGGCGGAGCGGCAGCAGCGGCTCCGACGAAAGGTAAAAAGTAGGTCTATATGCCACGGAGAAGACGGCCCGAGCCGAGAGAAGTTGTTCCCGATCCTTTATATAACTCCACCCTTGTCGAGAAGTTTGTGAACTCGATGATGTGGGACGGCAAGAAAACCACGGCGCAGAAGATTTTTTATGGCGCAATGAACCTGTTGGGGGAGCGCTCGGGAGATGATCCTTTAAAGGCGTTTAAGAAGGCTGTTGAAAATGTAAAGCCGCTGCTCGAAGTAAAGACGCGGCGCGTGGGCGGCGCGAACTATCAGGTTCCGGTGGAAGTGGCGCAGAACCGCCGCACCAGCTTGGCTTTGCGCTGGATCATTACAACGGCGCGCACCCGGCCCGACAAGAGCATGGCCGAAAAGCTGGCAAATGAATTGAACGACGCCTCCAATATGCGTGGCGGCGCTGTCAAGAAAAAGGATGATGTGCATCGCATGGCGGAGGCCAATAAAGCCTTTGCGCACTATCGCTGGTAAAGGTTTTAAGCCGAAGTTTTTGGTGAATTAAAAAGTTATGTCCCGCACTGTACCGTTAGAGAAAATGCGCAACATCGGCATCATGGCGCACATTGATGCCGGTAAGACAACTACGACCGAACGCATTCTGTACTACACCGGTCGCACGCACAAAATCGGTGAAGTGCATGAAGGAACCGCCACCATGGACTGGATGGCGCAGGAGCAGGAGCGCGGCATCACGATCACTTCTGCCGCAACTACCTGTCAATGGAACGACATTACCATTAACATCATCGACACTCCCGGTCACGTAGACTTCACGGCTGAGGTCGAGCGCAGTCTTCGTGTGTTGGACGGCGCTTGTGCGGTGTTCGACGCGGTAGCCGGCGTGCAGCCGCAGTCGGAAACCGTGTGGCGGCAGGCTGATAAGTACGGTGTTCCGCGCATCTGTTTCATCAATAAGATGGATCGCGTCGGCGCGGATTTCTACCGCTCGGTTGATACTATTACAGATCGCTTGAGCGCGCGTCCGGTGATGATTCAGTTGCCGGTGGGCGCGGAAGATCAGTTCAAGGGCGTGGTGGATCTTGTCAAAATGAATGCGCGGATCTGGCGTGATGAAACGCTGGGCGCGAAGTTTGACGATGTGGACATCCCGGCTGATCTCCTGGAGAAAGCCAAAGAGTACCGCGAGAAGCTGATTGAAGCGGTTGCTGAATCAGACGACACCTTATTCGAAAAGTTTGTGGAAGGCCAGCCGATTACGGAAGCGGAACTGGCTGCCGGTATTCGCAAAGCGACGATTGCTCAGAAGATCTTCCCGGTAATTTGTGGTTCTTCGTTCAAGAACAAGGGCGTGCAGAACCTGCTTGATGCGGTGTGCGCCTACCTTCCTTCGCCGCTCGATATTCCTCCGATCAAAGGTTTAAACGTCGACAACCCGGATGAGCACCTGGAACGAAAAGCCGATGACAAGGAGCCGTTCTCGGCGCTGGTCTTTAAGATCATGACCGACCCGTTTGTGGGCCAGCTTTGTTTTATCCGGGTGTATTCGGGCAAGCTGAATGCCGGTGAGTCGATTTATAACGTCAGCAAAGGCAAACGCGAGCGCATTGGCCGCTTGGTCAAGATGCACGCCAACAAGCGCGAAGAGATCCAAGAAGTTCTGGCCGGCGACATCTGCGCGGCAGTCGGTTTAAAGCACGTGGTCACGGGCGATACGATTTGCGATGAAGATAAGCCGATTCTGCTGGAGTCTATTATCTTCCC
>CAXTWT010000007.1:31041-35668 GCA_964247955.1 uncultured Bryobacteraceae bacterium | reverse complement strand
GAGCGGCGGCTGCCCGTCAATGGAAACACCAGCCTCCGAAGCAGCAACCGGCGTCCCTGTCGGAGTAGGAGCCAAATCTGTGACGAACAGGTAGTCTTCACCCCAGACCGCCGTACCGCCATGTAGCGAAAGTGTTTTCGTCACTAAATTCGCCAAATCCGGCGACGCGGCCCCTGCCCGCGCAGCCTCCACTAATCGCTGTACAGGATTTTCCTGCTGCGCCCAGGCAGGCAGAAAGGCACAGAACGCAAGGAAAGCAAGGCGTCTCATGTACGCTAAACAGCCAAGTAGTTCAAGCGGCCCAAGCCGTCGCCCAGCTTATCGGTCGAAACACCCATGCCATCCAGCATGCTCAGGAAGAGATTCGCCACCGGCGTATCCTGCGAGCAACGAACGTGTTGGCCTGTTTTGAATACTCGGCTTCCTCCGGCAAGAAGCACCGGAAGATTGTCATGATTGTGCCGGTTGCCGTCACCGATGCCGCTGCCGTAGACCACCATCGTATGATCGAGCAAAGTACCGTCTCCATCGGGAGTCGCTTTCAGCTTGCGGAGAAAGTTCGCGAACTGCTCCATGTGATGCCGGTTGATCTTTGCAATTTTATCCATCAGGACCGGGTCATTGCGGTGATGCGAAAGCCCATGATGTCCTTCCGGAACCCCGATTTCGCGGTAAGCGCGGTTGCTTCCCTCGCGCGCCATCATAAAAGTGGAGATACGCGTGACATCGGTTTGCAGCGCCAGCGCCATCAGGTTAAACATCAGTTGGGCATGTTCCGAAAACTCCAGCGGTACCCCGTCGGGCTTCGCCATGGTCGGAACCGCCAGCCGATTCTCCGACGCTTGTTTCTCGGCCATTTGCACCTGCCGTTCCACTTCCCGCACCGCCGTCAGGTACTCATCCAGTTTGCGGCGGTCTGTTGATCCTAACCCGCTTTCGAGCCGCTTGGTGTCTTCACACACCAGATCGAGAATACTCTGATCAAAGCGCGCCGCCCGAGCCCGCGCCGCCGGGTTTCCGGCATCCTCATCACTGCCGAACAAGCGCTCAAAGACCGCCCGTGGGTTCACTTCCGGCGGATTGGGAACGGTCGGACTCCGCCACGAAATGCTGTTCACATACGCACAGCTATAACCCGAGTCGCAGTTACCGGCCAAGTGCCCGTCCTCGCACCCCAGTTCCAAGGAAGCCAGCCGCGTTGCAGAGCCGATCTTCCCAGCCGCGATCTGATCCACCGAAACACCGACCGAAATGTCAGAACCCGCCGTCTTCTTCGGATGCACTCCCGTTAAGAAACTAGCGGAAGCGCGCGCATGATCTCCCGGCCCATCACCGAGCGCCTCGCCGTTGTGATCCATCAATCCACTCAGCAACAGCACATCATCCTGCACCGGCGCGAGCGGTTCCAAAATTTTAGGAAAGGTAAACGACCGGCCCACTGCTTCCGGCGTCCAGTTCCGCATATCGATGCCGTTCGGAACATAAACAAACGCCATGCGATTGGGCGAAACCTTCTTGGCAGCCGAGGTTGCCCCGCGCAAGGCAGGCACCATGGCGTCCAGCATCGGCAAGGCAACTGCCGCGCCCATTCCCCGCAGCAGATTACGGCGCGAAAGGTGTTTTCCAGTGACAATCATTTTCCGTTTCCTCCATCGCCTCTCCCCATTTGGAAGGGCACGCTGTCTACAATCCCCGTAATAAGACTCGAAAAGCGGTAATCATGAGCCGCTAATTGAGCGACAATTTGCTTAGTTGCCGTCCTGTCGTAAGACTCCAACCCACGGCCTAAAGCATAAATCAGCAATTTTTCCGTCAGGCACTCAGCAAAAGCGTTGCGATTTCCAGCCAGGATTTTCTTCATCTCAGCCGATCCCGTGAACTTCTTCCCGCCCGGCAGAACGCCGCTTGCGTCAATCGGCTGATTGGCGTCATGGGTACGCCATTGTCCAATCGCGTCGTAGTTTTCGAGCGCGAATCCCAGCGGGTCCATGCGCGTATGGCATCCGGCGCACATCGGGTTGGCGCGATGCTTTTCCATTTGCTGCCGCATCGTTCCGCTCAGAGGACCGCCCTTGGCGTCAATCGAACCCACGCCCGGCGGAGGCGGCGGCGGCGGCGCATTCAGCACGTTTTCTAAAATCCACTTTCCGCGCAATACGGGGGAAGTCCGGGTCGGATATGAAGTCACCAGCAGAACGCTTGCCTGCGTCAAAACCCCGCTGCGCTCCGTTCCATCGAGTTTTACCCGCCGGAACTCGTCGCCTTCTACGCCCGGAACTCCATAAAACTTCGCCAGCCGCTCGTCGAGAAAAGTATATTGACCGTCAATGAAGTCCAGAATGCTGCGGTCCTCATGAACAATCGAGTTCACGAACATGCGCGTTTCCATGTACATCGATTGCCGCAGTTGACTATCGAATTGCGGGAACTGATCGGGATCAGGATGAACGCTGTCCAGATTCCGCAACTCCAACCACTGGCCCGCAAAATTGTCCACCAGCGCATCCGCTTTCGTGTCCGCCAGCATCCGCTTCACTTGCGCGTGCAGCACTTCCTTTTGACAAAGCTGCCCTTCGGACGCCAGTTGCAGCAATTCCTCATCCGGCATGCTGCTCCATAGGAAGTAAGACAGCCGCGAAGCTAATTCATAAGAACTGATCGGATGAACGGCAGACGGATCGCCCGGCTTCGGATCATGCTCAATGCGATACAGGAAATTCGGAGACACCAGAACAGCCTGTAGCCCGATGCGCATCGATTGGTCAAAGGTCAGCCCGCTCTTCTGCGCCATGGCGATCAAACCCGTTACCCTGGACACTTCCGCTTCGGTCACTGGGCGGCGATAAGCCAGCCGCATCAGGTGTCCTAAATCCGTGCGCGGGCACTCTGCGGTATGCTGGCCCGGCGCATGCCCGCAGAGGAAAATTCGCTTGTAGCTTTCCGGCACCGGCGGAGGGAGCGGGTGATATGGCCCTAAAATCTCCAACGCATCCACATAGGTAGGCGGGTTCCCCAGCTCGTGCTGCTTTCGGATCTCTTTCTCATCTTCCGGGTGCTTGGCAATTTGTCGCGCAATAGCCATTTGCTCTTTAGCAGCCATCTGCTCCGCCAACTGAGCTTCTTCGGGACTCGGCTCACGCGGCAGGAGAACGGCGCTGAGTACGTGTTCTCCGTACGGCACATGCAAATGGATTTCATAAGAGCGCGGCTTTTCTTCGGCAATAATGACATCGCTTGTCTGGATCGGTTTCCCGTCCAGTTCCATCTGTATGCGGAACGCATCTTTGCGGCCCGACACCGCTGCCCGCAGATCATAATCGCCCTCGGCAGGCAGGTCAAAAGTATGCTTGAGTTTCAGCCGTATCTCATTTAAGGGATGGTCCGGCGAGTAGCGCGTCCGAGTCGCTTTGGGAAGGCCGCCGGACGGAATCGCTTCCGAGGCAATCTTTTTGGCAGCCGCCAGATACTTTTCCATCAGAACCGGGGAAACCGACAGCACGTCCCCGATATTGTCGAAACCATAGCCCGAATCATCCGCCGGAAAGTCGGCGGCGGGCTGGAACTTCACGGCCAGCAGATCCCGAACGGTGTTGTTATACTCCACCCGGTTCAGTCGGTGGGCGGTCAGATGCCCCGGATCAGGCTTGCTGGTTCGGTCGAGTTCGGCAAATTGCCCATCAATCCAGTTCGTCAGAGCCGCAATCTGTTCGGGCGTCGGCTGCGGCAAGCCTTTGGGAGGCATCTCATGCGCCCGTACCCGCGCCGCAACTTTCTCCCACACCGCACGGTCATGCAGCACCGCAGCGGCATCGTGATACTTCGTCAGCGCCAAACCTGCCGTTTTAAGCTGCTCGTTATGGCACATCGCACAGTTCTGCTTGACGAACACTGCAACATTCTGATCAAAAGCCGCCTGGCTGTCGTCCGGTTTGCCATCCGGAGTAGCAGCCCGTGGATAAACAGCGAAAACAACAAAGGCCGTTGTCAACCCCATCCAACTAGCTGCCCGCAAATGTTTCTTTTTAGGAGGTGTGTATCGTTTCAAGTCCGACGGAGACCTCAGTGAGATGCCCGCCGCAGGACAAAAGATTCCGCTTATGGGCTTCTATCTATCAAATCACATTTTCCGAGTAATTGCACGGGCGGTTTAAGTACTTGGTTTTGCCCGGCGCAACAACTCGGAAATGGTCGCAACGTCCGTCATGACCGTGTCTCCGGCAAACCGTAGGCTTTCCAGCGACCGTTCCGCCGCTTCCGGGTGCCCTGCGCCGCAAGCGTCCGTCACAACAACCGGAATGTAGCCGAGGTCTGCGGCATGTCGGACGGTCGGCTCAATCCCTATCTCAAGCGCCACGCCCAGAACAGCGACAGAAACAATTCCGCAATCGCGTAGCGCTATGTTCATCGGGGTTCCCTCGAAAGCCGACATCGTGATACGGTCAAAAACCGCTTCGGTGGGCAGCGCAGGCAATTCAGGGATCAATTGAAATCCGGGCGAATCCCGATGAAAAGCAGTTTGAACCTCCTCCGGCGAATCGACGCGCTGCCAGGCCATGGCCATCCGTAACTGCGCGATTCCGGCGACTTCCTTCGGCAGCGTCATATAACGCGTGAAAAACACGCGGTA
>CAXTWT010000007.1:20124-30941 GCA_964247955.1 uncultured Bryobacteraceae bacterium | reverse complement strand
CAGCGAATGAGCGAACGCGAATGTCCTGTCAAATTGACGGTCGATATCATCGGCGGCAAATGGAAAACACTAATTCTGTATTTTCTGAAAAGCGGCCCGCAAAGGACGGGAGCACTCCATCAGCGCATTATCGGCATCAGCAAGAAGATGCTGACGCAGCAGCTAAGAGAAATGCAGCGTGACGGGCTGATCGAGAGAAAAGACTACGGGGAGATGCCGCCCAGAGTCGAATACTCACTTACGGAGCACGGCGAAACGCTGAAGCCGCTCCTGGGATTGATGGCGGCATGGGGAGCGAAACATAGGGCAAGGTACGGAAGAACGCCAAGATATGAAACGATGGTTTTATGAAGAGGCCATTTGCTGCTACTGTCTGGCGCGAAAGGGACTGGTTTGTATCGCAGTGCCTGGAAATTGATGTCGCCAGTCAGGGGACCACGGAAGAAGAAGCACTTGACAATTTGAAAGAGGCGCTGGAACTTCATTTCGAGCCTCCTCAAGCGACACGTCTACCGAAGGTGCGCGTCATTGAGGTCGAGGTTGGGGCGGCTTAACCCTCAGCCTTTTCGCGAGGTGAAGCGTCGCCTTGAGGCTGTAGGCTTTACTGAAATCAGCCATAAGGGCAGCCATGTTAAATTTGCCCGGCGGTCCGGTCAGGTAGTTGACGCTGCAATTGTACCGAGGAAACATGACATTCCGGTTGGCACCCTCCGGAGTACTCTCAGCCAAGCTTACATTGATGCGAATGACTGGGAGAAGCTCAGTTAAGAGTTGTATGGTGCGGATGCGAGGACTTGAACCTCCACACCTTTTGGGTACATGATCCTGACCCTTATGACACAAGGCAGCTCCGCTTCACATTTGAGTACTGTATTACCAGATCGTCTTGATTTGCGAGGTCCGAATCTTGGCATCTCGGCTAACTAAAGGCAGGTTCAACGCCAAAGCTGTTGCGGCAATCACGCGATCAGGAAGATCTGGCACAAGTTGCCGATTAATTGCGTGAACCGCATCGATAACTCCTTGATTCAGCAAAGCAAGTCGGAACGGTCCACGAGGATCATCGGCCGCTCTTCGCAAGCTCGTGTAAGTAGCTGGTGGTATGCGTCCCTTCTCCACAAGGTAGACGAGTTCAACCAGACTGATAGATGGAATCAGAATGGGATAACCACTCTGTGTAGTTTGATCCAGCATGCGACCTGCAACTTGGGAAAGTCGTGAATCATTCAGGAAATACCAAACAGCCGTATGAGTATCAACAACAACGCTCGGCATTAAATATCAGAGTGTGGAAAGTTGCCCCACATCTCTTTCCGGGCCTCATCAATATCCTCAACCGACAAGGAGAAGCCAAGATCCGCCCAAATCCCCCTACCGGACTTAAGGGGTTGTTTGGTTTGGGAATCTTCTCTGAATGATTCCGCTATTCTCAACACTTCTTGTTGCTTCTCAACTGGCAAGGCCCGCACAGCATCCAGGATTGATTGCTCAAGCGTCATGGCAAACTCTACAAAGCATCTTGGTGCGGATGAGAGGACTTGAACCTCCACACCTTTTGGGTACATGATCCTAAGTCATGCGCGTCTGCCAGTTCCGCCACATCCGCAAGGAGCAAAATTCTTTTCTCAGCGTACCATTGCCGCCATCTTTGCAGCAGGTTTGCTTTGGAGAAAGCTCAAAAACTCTTTCGGATCGCGCGTGAGTTGCGGAAATGTCGCGATCACATTTTGATTGGTGTCCATCAGCGCGTAAAACGGAATGGAAGCTGTTCCGAATCTCCCGTCTTCCAGCTTTTGGTTCTTCTCCGAATCCGCATCGGTGCCATCTGTGTAGAGATCAACCACTACCAGATTCTTCAACACCGACTGGATCTCCGGGCGTGGGAACATATTGGCTTTCATCCAGTGACAATTGGTGCAAGCGTATCCCGTGAAATTGACGAGGACCAGCTTATCGGCTTCCCGGGCAGCCGCTAAAGCGCCTTCGAGATTGTTCTTAAATACTGTGCTTCCCGCTTCAGCCGTCCCTGCCGGTGCGCCGAACACGCTGCCGCTCCCTTCCGGAATAAACGCATCCAGATCACCCAAGCGCGCATTAAACAGGCCCGGCACTAAGCTAACGGAAAAGATCAGAAAGCACGCCGCAATCAGGGCTCGTGTCACGCCTAAGCGATCATCCCGCTTAATACCCTCCATGGGTAAAAAGCCGAGCAGATACAGACCGGGCAAAGCAAACAGCACAATCCAAGCCGCCAAAAACCGCTCGCGGGTCAGCCAGTGTGTTTGCAGCACCTGATCGATGTTGCTCAGGTACTTCAGCATTACCGCCAACACTACAAATCCGAGCACCACTTTGACCCGCGCCATCCAGCCGCCGCTGCGAGGCAATCTCTTCAGATAACTCGGGAACAACGCCAAAAGGAAAAACGGAGCAGCCAGTCCAGTAGCGAACGAGAACATTCCTAGTACCGGCTGCGCTCCTTTTGTTTGAACGGAAGCCACCAGCAACGGCCCCACAATCGGGCCAATGCAGGCGAACGACGTCAATGAAAACGTCAGTCCCATCAACAGCGTCCCGACATAGCCGCCCGCTTGAGACACCGTATTCAAGCGGGTCAAAAGCCCGGAAGGCAAAGTCAGTTCGAAAGCTCCCAACAAGCTCAAACCGAAAGCGAGAAAGACCAGGGAAATAAACCCGTTCACCCATGGACTTGAACCCAACTGCACCACGCCGAACGGTCCCGCAATCGCTGTCACCAGGAATCCAAGGCCCGTAAACAAAACAATAATGCCGAGGCAGAAAACGAGAGCCTGCATCAAGCCGCCACGTTTGCTCTCTTCCCCGCTCTGGTTCAGGAAAAACGAAACCGTGATCGGGATCATCGGGAACACACAAGGCGTGAAAAGAGCTGCCAGCCCAAAAACAAAAGCGGTCAGAATAAACGTGAAAGAACTCTCATCGCGTGCCGCTGGCGCACCCGAAGAAGAGAACCGCTGTACCGGGCTAGGAGAAGGAGTAACCGCGCTTGCCGCTGCCGCAGGAACCAGGGCGTACCCCGCCGGCATCTCGAAACTTCCGGCAGCCGCTCCCGGCACAAAAATAACCGGGGTTGCCGCTGTTTTTTTCACGGGCGGCAGGCATTTCGTATCGGAACAAGCTTGATACCGGGCTGTTGCTTCCCAGGACGAACTGCCCGCCGCAGTTGAATTCGTTGTCGCATCCAGCAGAAACGTCACCGTTCCCGCGTATGTTTCGGTATCAACGCCGAAGTTCGGGTCCAGCTTGCGGACCGGTTGGGGCCGGTACACGTTATACGCCACAAGCGCCGGATTCGCTCCTAATCCGATTTTTGTGATAATCGGCCCACCCGCCGGAGTTGTGGGCGAATACAGATGCCAGCCCGGTTCAACCACCGCTTTCAGTTCGAGATAGACCTTTGATCCCGGAGAAACCTGCCCAAAGCCGTTGACCGGCGCAAGCGTCCACTGAACCGGATCTTCCTTCGCGCCGGCTAAGGCAATTAAACTCAGCGCCAAAAGAACAACACGCAGCATATTGAACCTGCTTAGACTGATGTACCGGCATCTAATTCGGATGCAACGCGGCCGTTAACGTTTCCTTCCGCGAACTCCTTGGCGATGCGAATGGCGTTCCGAATGGCTTTCGCATTGGAGCGGCCATGGCAAATCACGCAAAGGCCGTTCAACCCAAGCAGCGGAGCGCCGCCGAATTCGGCATAATCCACCCGCTTTTTGAAATCCTGGAAAGCTCCTTGCGCCAGGTAAGCGCCTACCTTGCGAGTCAGATTCGCAGTGAGGGATTCCTTTAACATCTTCCGAACCATCTCCACCAAGCCTTCACTGACCTTGAGCGCCACATTGCCGACAAACCCGTCGCAAACAATTACATCCACTGAGCCGGCGTACACATCTTGGCCCTCTACGTTGCCGATAAAGTGAATATCTTTGAGTGATTTCAACAGCGGCAGCGCTTCATGCGTCAGCGCATTGCCTTTGTGTTCTTCTTCGCCAATGGAAAGCAAACCCACGCGAGGCCGCTTCGTCCGAAAGATGACGCGCGAATACGCATCGCCCATCACCGCGAACTGCGCCAGCATTTCGGGCGTGCAATCCACGTTCGCGCCCACGTCGAGCATTACGGCAGAAGAGCCGTTAACTGTTGGAAAAGCGGAAGCCAGCGCAGGACGGTCCACCCCCGGCAACATGCCTTGCACCATTTTGGCTGTCGCCATCACTGCTCCCGTATTACCGGCAGAAACAATTCCCTGCGCGACGCCGTCCCGCACCAGACGGGTCGCCACACGAATCGAGCTGTCTTTTTTAGCGCGAACGGCTTTCCCGGCGCTGTCCTCCATCGTGATCTGCTCGCTGGCGTGCTTAATTTCCAATGACAAATTCTTCCAGCCGGGATGCCGGTCCAGTTCTTTGCAGATAACCTCTTCGCGGCCTACCAGAACAACTTTCACGTTGAAAGCCTTCGCCGCCTGGAACGCGCCTTCCACTTCCGGTTTGGGAAAGTGATCGCTTCCCATGGCGTCAAGGGCTATGGTCACCATGTAGAGAGTTTATCGGCAGTGGAAACTTTGCAATGGAGCAAACGGCGGCAAGGGAAGAAACTAAGCTTCCACAACTTCAATTACTTCGCGACCCTTGTACTTGCCGCAATGCGGACAAGCGCGATGAGCGCGGATCTTTTCATGGCAATTCGGACACTCGGACGTTTGCGGGATGCGCAGCGCATCGTGGGCGCGCCGCGTAGACGTGCGGCGCTTTGAATGGCGTCGTTTCGGATTCGGCATAGTTCTTCCCCTCTCTATATAGTTAAACTGACTATTTCTTTTGAACGGCAGCAAGGCCGTTTAATTACCGGGACCAACTTCGGCTCGAAAGCTTTTCAAGCCGCTCCAGCGATCATCCAGAGCCGGCTGACGGCAGCCGCACTCACCCTGATTACGGTTCTGTCCGCACACCGGGCAAACTCCTTTGCAAGCCTCGTCGCAAACAAGCCGCATAGGCAATGCTAACAAAACCACCTCGCGCAGAACATCATTGAGCGCCAGCCCATTCCCTTCGTAAAAGCCGACTTCAATACCCGCTTGATCTACTTCCTTTTCCCCTCCGGCAGACTCGCCGGCAGGCATATACACCAGATCAAAGGGACTCTCAATGGGAAACGTAGTCGCTTCCACGCAGCGGTCACAAGTAGCGGTCATCGTCACCTGCAATTTGCCCTGTACCCGAATTTCACCTACGGAATGGCTCAGCAACTGAGCCGAACCCTCCGCTTGCAACGGAGAAGCCTGAGTGGTTTTGCTGTCGTACTCGATCTCTTCTGGCGGAATCTCGACTTTGAAACGAACAGGACGCTGTTCCAGTTGTTGAAGGCTGATAAACACAACAAACCTTGCCCCACAGCATTTGCCGAGGCACAAATTACAAGTATAGCAGGAAGGACAGCGGTTTTATCGAAGCTTGTTCCGTAAGGGAACACCGGCCTTGATGGGAAAAGCACCAGGTCTTCCGTTCGACCGTTTTGAGAGGATTGATCTCGGCTGCGCACATATAGGTATGCCTGAAACCTTAGCCAATCTGCTATACGACAATTATCTGCCTTTCCGCCTTTATGCCGAGCACAAAAATGGTGTGACGCCTGCCCAGCTCGCCGCTTCTTTTTCGTTATCCGTGCCATGGGTGGAAGAGCGCATCGAAGCTGCCCGGCTTTGTATCGAAAAACAAGTACGGCTGGAGCTAGTAAATTAACGTAGCCATAAGCTGCTTCACTTTTGTACTAGTAGTTTCTTTTTAGGAACCTACAATTAATATCCCCTCTGGGGACTGTGGCCGTATTACCATTTTCTTGTAGACTCTCAGTTTGGAAATGCTAACGCCCATGTCGTCAAAGAACATCGTTGTTCGCTATCTCCGAAGACTTCTCGACCGTTTGATTTCACGCTCCTCATTACTTTGAAGCAAACTTCGTCTGTTTGCCGACGGTTTAGATGTTTACCTGTTCTTCGCGAGGTGGGTTCTCGCTCGGACGGTAATAAAACTGCGCGCATTCTTCCGCCAGCACTCCCCCGGTAATCTCCACATCTTCCCGGAAAGCGTCGCGTATGAGGTCAGCCGTATTAAAGTGCTTGGTGTCGAAGTACATACTATGTACGTCGTTCCGCGTTGCGCCGTAAACAATACGGGTGATTTTCGCCCAGACACAGGCAATGCTGCACATCCCGCAAGGCTGAAGCGTGCAATACAGGGTGCAGCCGCGAAAGTCAGTGGTTTGCAGTTTCTCTCCCAACTTGCGCAGCGTCACAATTTCCGCGTGCGCCGTCGGATCATGCCGCATCTCCGCTTCATTGTGCCCGGCAGCAAGTACCTGTCCCTCACGAACGATGACACATCCTACTTCCCCGGCGCCAGGAATTTTATCGCCCTTCCGCGCTTGCTCGATAGCCAGCCGCATGAAGCGCTCATCGTCCGGCAGAATGTTCTGGTTTTTTGAAAACATACGGCATGGAGCGGCTTACGCTGCCGGTTCGTTCTGCGTGCGCGTCAACCAATTGCTCAACGCCTGCCAGGGACGGAATTGAATCGGCTTAATGTTCTGCGCTGATGTCGGAGTGCTTGTCCCGCTCGGTTTCGGCAGCACAACGCTATTTGCCAAGTGTCCCAGGAACTGCGTCGTACCCGGCGCAAGGCCGGCAATCCGCGCCGCCGCGTAAGCATCCCAACCAATTGTGATTTCCGTCCGGCCCTCAACCACGGCCTGAAATATCTTTCGCGCTGCGCCCTGCGATGAGTGCGCCACTCCAGGCAGGGAAGCTCCGAGGCTGAACCACCGATACTCTTTTTCCAGCTCGCCCACCACAATTGCGTTCGGGTATGATCCCGTGCGCATCAGCCCAGGGCAAACCGTTGTGACCCGAATGCCTTTTGAGCGAAGCTCCGCATGCAGCGTTTCCGAAAATCCAACTGCCGCAAACTTACTGGCGACATACGGAGCCAGATGCGGCACCGGAATTTTACCGCCGATGGAGGTGATGTTCACAATCGCTCCCTCCTGCCGTTGCAACATCTGCGGAAGCACGGCATAGGTCGTTTGCAGAGCAGCAAAAAAATTGGATTCCATTGCGTCCCGATACGCTTCGAGCAGCTGTTTTTCCACCGGGCCTACATGAATGACTCCGGCATTGTTAATCAATACATCTACGCGCCCGAAGCGTTCCGTCGCTTCCCGAATGAGCTTTTCGCATTCCGCCGCCTGTTTCAAGTCGCATTCAACGGGCAAAACAGCATCAACAGAAGAAATCGCTCCGCGTTCGAGCAAGAAATCCCGCGCCCGCCCTAGTTCCCCTGCATCACGCGCCGCCAGCACCAAACGCGCCCCCGCTCGGCCGAACTCCGTTGCCATTGCAAGGCCAAGCCCGCGAGACCCGCCCGTAATCACGACGACTTTGCCAGCCATCGACATCGGCTTCGGTTTTTGAAGCAAAGCACGCGTAAAAGCCACGCCCGCTATAGCTCCGCCGATGCTTATGGCGGCAATCGAGATTTTCTTGGCATCCAGTGTCGGCATAAAATTAGACAACCTCCCGGCGCGTCCCCACGTTCGCATCAACAACGATGCTTGGATGGGCCGCTTCGCAATTATCGCAGTTTCCGGCAAGAGCCGTGGAAGTCATCGCAGAAATAACGCAGCAGCAGCTCGCGACGTCAGGAGAAAGTGTCGGCGTACTCGCGCGCCCCGTGGGATCTTGTCCGTCGCATAATTCTGCGTATCCGAAATTTTTCTGGGCAACCAAAATGATATCGGCTTTCTTCGCTGACCGCTCTTTGGCAACGGGCATCCTCTTTCAATGGGATTGCCTGCGGGAAACGGTTGTTACAGCGGAAGTATGCCAAGGATCATGAGGCTTGCGTGACACTTCAAATTGTCACTGCTGTCAAAATGAATGGGCAAATAGTTCCAGGGTTTTTACAATTCAATCCTTCGCAAGCGCAGCGCGTTGGCGATAACCGAAACCGAACTGAGCGTCATTGCTGCACTGGCGATCATCGGGCTCAGGGCAATACCGAAAAATGGGTAAAGAACCCCGGCGGCAATCGGCACTCCGAGAGCGTTATAGATAAAAGCGAAGAACAAATTCTGCCGGATGTTCCGCACCGTAGCGCGGCTCAGCCGCAGGGCGCGCAAAATGCCGCGCAAGTCCCCATGGAGAAGCGTGATTCCGGCGTTCTCGATTGCCACATCCGTACCCGTTCCCATGGCAATGCCAACCTGCGCGGCAGCCAGCGCGGGAGCATCGTTTACGCCATCCCCGGCCATCGCCACAACATGTCCGCCTGCTTGCAGCTTCCGGATCGCCTCCGCCTTCCCATGCGGCATCACCTCCGCCTGTACATCCGTAATGCCCAACTGTTTGGCAACCGCCGTCGCCGTGTCCCAATGATCGCCCGTCAGGAGCGCCACCCGCACCCCCTGCTTCCGCAACGTTCCAATCACCTCCGGCGTGGACGGTTTGATTGGATCGGCAGCTATCAGCAAACCCGCAGGCTTGCCATTAATGGCCACAAAGATTACCGACTCGCCTGCCGACCGCCGCGCCTGCGCGCGCCGTACAATGTCTTCCGTGCCGACGTTCGAGGCCCGCAGCAAACCGGCGTTCCCCACCGCCACGGTTTTGGCGTCAACAATCCCGCGAACCCCGCCGCCCGGCGCAGACTCGAAATTATCCACCCGTTTCAGCGGCAGGCCGCGCTCTCCGGCACCAGCAAGCACCGCATTCGCCAGCGGATGCTCGCTCAACTGCTCCAAACTGGCCGCCAGTTGCAGAACCTCGTCCTCTGAAAATTGACCGACGGTTTCCACCTGTATCAGCTTCGGCTTGCCTTCCGTCAGGGTGCCCGTCTTGTCGACAGCCAAAGTGTCAATTTTCCCCAACACCTCCAGCGCCTCTGCGTTGCGAACCAGCACGCCCGCGCTCGCCCCGCGCCCTGTGCCTACCGTGATCGACATCGGCGTTGCCAAGCCCAGCGCGCACGGGCAAGCGATAATCAACACCGCCACTCCGCTCACAAACGCATGGGCCAGTCGCGGCTCCGGACCAAGTAACGCCCATAGCAGAAAAGTCACAACCGCCGCCGCCATCACCGCCGGAACAAACCAACCCGCTACCCGATCCGCCAAACGCTGAATCGGCGCTCGGGTGCGCTGCGCCTCGCCCACCAGCCGCACAATCTGGCTCAGCAGCGTATCGCTTCCCACGCGCTCCGCGCACATCGCAAAACTCCCGGTTGTGTTGACCGTGCCCGCTACGACGCTCGACCCTTCCCGTTTATCGACCGGCATCGATTCGCCCGTCACCATCGACTCATCCACCACGCTTCTGCCTTCCAGCACCACGCCGTCCACCGGAATTTTCTCCCCCGGACGGACCCGCAAGGCATCGCCGACTCTCACCTGATCAATCGGAACGTCTCGCTCGCCTCCATTCTCGATTCGCCTCGCCCTGTTAGGAGCTAACTGCAGCAGCGATTTTAATGCATGACCCGTCCGGCTTCGCGCGTTCAACTCCAATACCTGCCCGAGCAGAACCAGCGTTGTAATCACCGTTGCAGGCTCGAAGTAAAAAGGAAGCTCCCCATGCCCGCTCCGAAACGACTCTGGAACAATGGCAGGAAACAGCAGCGCGGCCACACTGAACAGGTACGACACGCCTGTTCCCAGCGCAATTAACGTGAACATGTTGAAATACCGCGTGACTATCGACTGCCACCCGCGTTGAAAGAAAGGCCATCCGCCCCAAAGCACCACCGGCGTAGCCAGCGCAAACTGAACCCAACCGCTGAAAAGCGAATGGACGCCTGCCTTCCCAAATAACTCACGGACCATCGCAACGGTAAAAGGCACAGTTAGAACAACACAAATCCAGAACCGCCGCCGCATATCACGCAGTTCCCCATCATCGCTCTCACCCGTCGCCTCGGTCGGCTCCAGCGCCATTCCGCACTTCGGACAGGCGCCTGGACCTATCTGCCGCACCTCCGGGTGCATCGGACACGTATATTCAGTTCCCTGAGCATTCGTTGGTGGCGCACTTACGGGCGAACTCGAAACACCACCCAGTGTTACAAGCTGCCCGTGCATAACAGGAGACGACGGCGGCTTACTTTGCAGGTAGCGCTCCGGGTCGTTCTCAAACTTTTTCAGGCAGCCTGAACAACAGAAAAAACATTCCTTCCCGCGATACGTAGTGTGAGCCGCTGCTTTTTGCGGGTCCACCTGCATTCCACAAACAACGTCTTTTTCCATATGAATTTACTTCCGGTTTAAGCCGGGGCTTTCAGCCGAAATCGCACAAACATGTTGACGCCCCAGGGATGAGCGCCATAGTACGGCTGCAAGGCGGCATCAATGACGTAGGTCGATACATTCGCGCCAATGCCGGTCTGCACATTGCGAAACAGACTGACATCGCGCGTGTAGCCGACCGTAAAAGCGTTCACCTGGAAAACCGGTTGGCCGGTCTCGCGGGAAACCTGCGCAGCCAATGGCGGATTGTTGGCGAACAATTCATCTCGCTGGCTCCACTCATACCGGCCTGTGACGAAGTTGTTCCGCCTAAATGGCACGACCGTTTCCGCCGTCGCTGTATTAATAGCGCGCTGTTCATCGGTCTTATAATCCTGACCCCAGATCAGGCTGGTAGCCCAGGAATGGTTCCCGCCCGTGGGCCGGATGTACTCGACCGACGCCGTCGTTCGAACCACATCACCTGCATGCAGCGCCTCCGGGTC
>CAXTWT010000007.1:8139-20024 GCA_964247955.1 uncultured Bryobacteraceae bacterium | reverse complement strand
TCGCCGAGCGGATGCGCGTACTGCACCCCGACCTCCATAAACAGATCGTGCGGGTGCTGCCCGTCAACAATGGGAGCGCCGAAGGCAGTCTCCCCGGTTTGAAACAGCAGCGGATACCGGCGCTCCGTGATCGTTGCCGGCTCCAAGCTCATCATGGAGCGCAGCATAACGCTTCCACCGCCTAACCGGTGAACCGCGCTCAACATGCCCCAGTTCGTGGAGTAAAGCTTATCGCCGCCACGCGGGCCGGACTGCTGCGTATCCACGAGAAAGCCCTGCGCCATCCACATCAGATGCCAATCTCCCACTTGCGTCATCAGCATCGGCATCGGCCAGGTGGAAGGCTGAAAAGCCGTGCCGGAACTCTCAGCCATCAGAAAAGTTTCCGCCGCATTCATATCGCCGCTACCCTGCATATGACTATGATCCATGCCCGGCATATCCGGCATGGCATCCGGGTGTGTTCCTTGCGCTTCTGCGCCGTTCTGCATCAATATGGACGCAAACACTACGGCTAATGCGGCTCTCAAAGCCGCTCCTAATTTTCTATCTTTCATGGATTCCTGTTCTCTTTTCAAAAAGCACCGCCCACGGACGCGCAGGCAGGCGACTAAACAAAATGAAAAAGGGAACGAGGAATCAAATGCGCAAAACAGGAAACAAAGGCGGCTGCGGCAATCTTAGCGGCGCCGCGCGAAAAACGATGGTCTGCGTCGTTTGCCCGAAAGCAAGAAACACAGAACCGGGAAGAATCCCGACGCTTGCGTCATCAGAAAGGTGCTGAACGCTGAAAACCGGTGATGCCTTGCTGTCCGACAGAAACAGATATTGGCAAGGCTGGACCGGAACGCTTTGCTTTGACGGTGCGTGACGATGACACGGCGGAACATGAGCCGTTTGGTTGGAATGGCAGGATGTAGTCGCACATCGCGCAGCACACTGGGTACCAGCCACAACAATCGCCAGTAAAACAACGATGATCTGCGCTGATAGCCAACGGTGCGTGAGACTTGCCTCCATTCTTCCAGCTCTACTCATTTCATCATAAACCTTGTACGGAGATATCTGGAACCCGAGTGGTCAGAACTGTGCCAACGGGTACTATTGATACAGCACTTACCATGATGCAGATGGCAATGCAAACCCGTTCGCCCCTATGAGCAGTTCCGGGACGAGTGAGGTAGTGCAGCCGGAGATGAAATGGACCGCCCTCGGGGTGTTCCAAAAGACTGGAAAAAGGTGTCGGATCAAAAAGGAAAGGGTGGCTTCAAGTATGTGGACCCTAACAATCCTAGTTACAATTATGTTCGTGTCAGGACTGACGGAACAATGATTCAAGTCAAAAACGGCCAGGCTCTTGATGTGAATGGAAGCCCTGTTAAACATTTCTCTCCCGAGGCTCACTTTCCTGCTTCGGAATTCCTATTCAGACCCTGACGGAGTATGTACTATGTTCGATTTTGATTACTGGTTTGCCAGCCTAATAGGGACGTGTGAAATTATTGTAAACAAAGATGCCCTAAGACGGGCTTGGCTGCTGGATGATAGAAGCAAGACTTCAATTTACTCGTACGATGAGCTTTTTGAGCAACTCGCTGGTGATCTTCATATAGATGAGTGCATCAAACTGTTCAAAATTTGCCTGCAACAGGTCAATGCACTCGAAGTTGTCACGGCACTCGCACAGGCATTACACAAGCTTAATAATTGCGTTGAAACAAACACCAAGCTTCAAAATCCTAATATTTTACTTTCATCTGCTGAATGGGCAAGCTTCCAAGATGCTAGTCAGCGTGTGCTACAACTTCCAGTTGCACAAAGCTATTGTTCAAACTACATCGGCAGTTAAGTGAATTACTTTCCCAGAGTTTCGCTGGCAGAGAACGCGATGGCGAAACCGTGTCCTTCTCAGTTATTGATGTGTCTCGTGCAAGTTGACCTTTTGTGTACTCCCAGGCGCTAACGCAAAGGCAAACAAGGTATCGCCCGCACCCGTAAGCACGTATTGTTTTCCATCGAGCATATAAGTTTCCGGGCCGTTTCCGAGCGGGTGGGGCATGTGGAAATGCCAGAGAATTTTGCCGTCTGCCGGGTCATAAGCAATCAGGTTTCCGGCGTAATCGCCGGTAAATAACAGCTTTCCCGCAGTGGTCAAAATGCCGGGTCCGCCCAGTCCTCCGCCTCCGGTTGCGCCGAAGTTCGTGTAGGGATGGCTCCAAGCGATCTCGCCGGTCTTCCAGTTGATCGCCTCCAGCACGTGCTGCGACCATAAGCCGCGACCCGAGCCTCCGTAGCCTTCCGGGCGCTCGTCCGTATCGGTCAAGTAGGCGAGGCTGTAACCCTTTGTGGCGTTGACATAGAAGAGTTGGGTGTCGGGATCGAAACTGGGCGGCATCCAATTAGTTCCGCCTCCGCCGGGAATAGTGAGCAGAGAACCGTCAGGAGTCGGCTCTTTTTGCGGATCGGGAATGGGCTGGCCGCCCTTGTCTACGCCCTTGGCCCAATTCAAAGGAACATACGGCTTGGAAAGAACGCTTTTTCCGGTTGTCCGGTCCAGCACAAAAAAGAAGCCGTTGCGGGCCGCCTGCGCCAGCAGCTTGCGAGGCTTTCCCTCAATACTGGCGTCAAATAGGACAGGTGTTTCGACATTGTCCCAATCGTGCGTATCGTGGGGAGAGGCTTGGAAGTACCAGGCCAGTTTGCCGGTATCGGCATGCAGGGCCACAATCGAACAGGTCCATAAATTACTGCCCTTTCTTCCCTGCCCTGCATACACGGGGTTCGGATTGCCCGTGCCCCAGTACAGTAAATTCAGTTGGGGGTCATACGTGCCGGGCAGCCATGTCATACCGCCGCCGTGTTCCATCGCAGCGGCATTCGGCCATGTTTCCGCGCCAAACTCTCCGGCGCGCGGTTCGGAGTTCCATCGCCATTGCAAGTCTCCGGTTTCCGGATCACGCGCTTCGAGAAAGCCGGGCACGTCCATCGCATCGCCGCCGACGCCGATCACCACGTGATTGCCAAGAATTAGCGGGGCCATGGTAGTGAAGTATTGCAGCTTTTCGTCGGCTACCTTTTTCCTCCATCGCTCTTTCCCGTTTTTCGCATTCAGCGAAATAAACCAGCCGTCGGGAGCCATGAAGTACAACCAGTCGCCGTACATGCCGACCCCGCGATTGCCGACCAAATGCCCGCCTTGGTCCTGCCAATCGTAATGCCACAGTTCCTCGCCGGTATGGGCATTCACCGCATAAACATGATCCGGGATGGTGAAGTACAAAATGCCGTTTACCATCAGCGGAGTCGATTTAATATCGGGAGCGCCGACGCCGCGCAGTGCCCCAACATTGTTGATACGGAACATCCAGGCAAGTGTCAGAGAGTCGATGTTGGAAGCGTTGATCTCCCGAAGCGTGCTGTAACGCTTGCCGGAGTAGTCGCCGTTATAAGTGGGCCAGGTGTCGGTAGGAGACTCCAGCAGCTTGCGCCCGTCGAGCAATTGGCAAGGCGATACGACGGGAAGCAGCAGGGCGGCAGCGGCAAGAATGAAATTTCTCATTTGAGGGTTGCCAAATAAGCAGTCAGGTTGTGCATGTCGGCATCCGTGTACTGATCGAGCAAACGGCGGTGCGCTTCGAGCTTGTCTTCCACTTCTACTCGAACGTCCGGGCCGAGCGCAATGGAGCGATACTCGCCTCCTGCGTCATAGAAACTCATGTTGAAATCATCGAGACGCTTGAGAGTGCCGGTCATGGACTCACCCGACGGCAGCGTGACTTTCACTGTTGGAGGCTTAGAATCCCGGCTAGGGTACAGAAAAGTTTGCTGAAGATCAGGCGGGCTAAGCTTAGAACCGATACCCGCCAGATCGCCCGAAACGGAGTGGCACGAACTGCACTTGCCGGGACCGTGAAAGTAGGCTTCCCCGGCTTTGGGATCACCCGTGACCACGTTCAGAATCTTGTACGTGCCCCGGTTGGCGGCGAGTTCAATGCGCATGTGGAGGAACTCCGCGATGTCGTAAAGTTCGGTGTCTGTAAAAGCGGCAAATTGCGGCATGCCCCTGTTAACTCTTCCGTTATGAACCACAGGGCCGATTAGCTCGCCTTTTTCATCGTGCAGAACGAGCGCGGAACGCACCAGATCGGGGCCGGTGTCTCCGCCCGTTGCCTTGGCTCCGTGGCAGAAGGAACAGTTAGAGCCATAGAGCTTCTCGCCGCGCTTCGCCGCTTCCGCGTCGGGCGGCGCTCCCAAGCCCAGAAACTCGCGCGTGCCTTGCGCTCCCCGGCTCCTTTGCGCGGCGCGCTGCCCTTCGGTGGTTGCTGTTCGCATCGGTGTACTCTCCTGCGCAGCTCCCTGGAAAAACATCAAAAAAGCCAATAGGCACACTGGAAGAATCATGTTTTCGCTTGTTCCAAAAGGTGATCGCAACCGCGCGCCGTCAGGGCCATCATCGTCAGTGTCGGATGCTTGTCGCCTGTGGAGGGGAAAGCATTGCCGCCGAACACATACAGGTTGGGAATGTCGTGTGTCCGGCAAAAAGAGTTCAGCACGCCGTCTTTGGCATTGACGCTCATGCGCGCGGTTCCCACTTCATGAATGGAACCGCCCAGGGAGTTGGTAGTGCGGCTCACTCCGCCGCGTGGATTGCCCTCGCGGGCGGTGCCTCGGCTCGTGTCGGAATCGGCCGTAGCGCGACTTGGGCCGGCATCCGGCGAACCGGGTCCGCCTGGAAATCCGGCAGGACTGCTACGCCCCGTTCCCGACAGGACTTCCCCGCCCGCTTTCTTAAAGAGTTCCTCAGCAGCTTCCTGGAAATGCGCCAGGAGCTTGCGGTCGTTATCGCAGTGAGTGAAGTGAATCTTGAGAACCGGAATGCCCCAGTGGTCCTTCACCTCGGGATCAAGCTCGACGAAGTTTTCTTTGCGCGCCAGCATCTCGCCTCCGGCGATCCAGACTCGCGCCTGCGCCACATAGCGGCTTTTCACTTCCTTTTTCCACGCGGAGCCGTAGCCGGGAAGCGCCGCCGCAAACATCGGGTACTCGCTTTGGCCGCCGGTAGCGTTCATCACATAGCCGCGAATGAAGTCCTTGCGGGCGGTCTTCGCGTCGAAGTTCACCAAGTTCGGAATCGTGATCCCGGCGGATTTTCCATCGTCCAGGCGACTCGGGCCGCCTTTCAGCTTCGGGAGAAAGCCGAACACACCGCCGCCGCCTACTTGATCCGCCATGTACTGCCCGAGAGTGCCGCTGGAGTTCGCAAGGCCGCCTTTAGCGGAAAGCAGCAGCAGGCGCGTATTTTCGAGCGTGGACGCCGCCAAAATGACATGCTTGGCATCGACATCCACCGGGTTCATCGTGTGCCGCTCGATATAAGTCACGCCCCCTGCTCGGTTGTCTTCCTTCATGCGAATTCGCGCCACGACGCTGTCGGTTTTGACCTGGAGATTGCCGGTTTTGAGCGCAGGCGGCAGCGTGGTGGAAACAGTGCTGAACATCGCGCCCACGTCACAACCGTTCACACAATTGCCGCAGTAATGGCACGGCGGACGGTTGTTGTGCATCTGGGTCAACTGCGCCAAGCGCCGGTGGGTGGACGGCCAGCCGAGATCCTTGCAGGCTGCCGTAAAGATCGTTTCGGCGCAGTTGAGCGGCATAACAGGAAGGAACACGCCGTCCGGAAATTGCGTCAAGCCTTCATAGGCTGCGCTCACGCCGATGAAGCTCTCCACGCGGTCGTAATAAGGCTTCAGGTCGGCGTAGCCGAGGGCCCAATCCATACCATACCCATCGCGGGAAGCCGCCTTGAACTCGTAATCGGCCATGCGGTCGCTGGCCCGCGCCCAATGCAGGCTCCTTCCGCCCAGGCAGCGCGAACGCCCCCAGCGGTACACCGTTTCGGGAGAAGTCGTGTACGGGTTTTCTTCGTTATCGATCATGATGCGATAGTTGCGCTCGCTACCGCTGTACCGCTGCAGCAGGCCCGGTTCGCCGCTGCCGCGAAACTTCATTTGATACAGAAATGTGTGGTGGAAGTCCTTGGCGGGATTCACCGGGCTTCCGGCTTCCAGCATCAGCACTTTCATTCCCGCCTGGGCAAGCGCCATCGCAGCCCATCCGCCACAGGCTCCCGATCCCACTACCACTGCGTCATATGTTACGGCCATGGAGTCCTCGCGCTAGACATGGTGATGCTCGGGATGGTTGCAGGCGGGAAAGATTTGATTATAAGAGTTGCCCTTGTAATCGAGCGCCTCAATCATGCCTTCCCGCGCGGTATAAAACGCGAACGTGTTTTCGCGCTTAATTAAACGGTAAGCGAAGTAAGCCGGATGCTGCACAGATCTGTCGCGCTCCGGCTTGGATATGGCTTCGACAAGCGTTTCGCGTCCCTTTGCGTCGGCAGCGTGGAAGCCTGCGGCTTTCAAAGCGGCCATGGCGCTTCGCCACTGCTTTTGAGTTTCGGGCGCATGCTCCGTCATAGCATTCAGGAGGAAGTCGATGTAGTGGGCGCAATACGCTTCGCGCGCTCCGGGGGTGTCGTCGGTCGGAATCAGAATTTCAGTAAACGCTTGCAGGGCTTGAAAGTCTTCCGGCGAAAAGAACTGCGGCTGATAGTTCCGCAAGACCGAAGGCTCAGCAGGGGCGCTGCTTGGGTGGTGGTGCTCTTGAGCAGCCGCCTTCCAAGCGGCGAAAAACTCGGTGCCCGCAGGCGTGGCAGCCACGCGGATTGCCAGATCGAGAAGGCTGCGGCGGGTCATTGGTTGACTAAGTCCAGTACTAATATCCTAGAACATGTATTTCAGGGCGAACTGCAATTGGCGCATTGGAATTGCCGTGCCGCTGATGATGCCGAAGCTGGATGGGGGTTGATGGCGGAGAAGTGTCCCAACCGTTGCGGCCTGCAAAGCTCATACTCAACGTTGCGGAGGCATTGCAGCACGCGCGACATCTGGATGTCGTCAAAGAACCCAGAACAGCGTCGGATTATTTAGTGCAACACAAGATAACTTTCGCCTTAATAGAAATGCGGTACGAAAGCGAGTTCGGGTTGTGCAAATTACTCTATCACGAGTCGAATTGCTGAGAAGCTCGCTTGACAGAGTCCTTGCAATGTGAAATCGTAGGCGTTATTTGAGGCTTCGGTCGTGAGTATCGGGCATCCTCATCTTGCGCATGGCCGCGAACTGCTCCATCAACAGCAGGAAGTTGCCCGTCTGCAAGGATTGCTGGAAGCATCGCGGGTGGTCCACAGTACTATCGAGCTGGCCCAAGTGCTGCAATGCACCCTGGAGGTGGCGGCCAAGGAGTTGGAAAGCGAAGGGGCGTTTTTCGCTGAAACCGAGACGCTTTCACACGCTGTGTATGGCCGTGTTCCTCCCGGCTGGCCGCAGGCAAATGATCCGGAGACCTGGACCGGCTGTACATGCGTGCCGCTCTGGGACAAGCACCATCATCGACTGACTTGGCTGGTGATTTTCCGGCCCGGCCAGCCGTTAAGCCTGGAGGAACAGGATTTTGTTGAGGGGCTTGCGCTGCAAGCCAGCGTGGCTATTGAGAATGCGCGTCATCACGAGCGGCTGCTCGCATGGGAACGCACGCGGCAGGATCTCGCATCGGCTCGGATCATTCAACGGAGCCTGCTTCCGCAATCCCTGCCGCAAATACCCGGTTATTCGGTTTCCTACCAGTCGTGCCCCTGTCATGAGATCGGCGGAGATTACGTCGATATCATTCCGCTTGACTCCCACTGTTTCGTCGCCATCGTAGCTGACATTGCTGGTAAGGGGCTTGCCTCGGCCCTGGTCAGCGCTTCCTTTCGGGCTGCTTTCCGCGCTATGGTCACGGCGGGCGTGGATCTGGCTGAACTGGCGGGCCGCATCAACGACTTGCACTATGCGGAGGGTCCAGAAGCAAGATGCAAATATGCCACGGCCATCATGGTGCGCCTGGACGCAAGCCGTCAGGAGTTAACGGTTGTCAATGCCGGGCACAATCCTGGTTTTCTGCTCAGCGCGGGGAAAATCCGTTTGCTCGAAGCCAGCGGTCCGCCGCTTGGCATGCTTTCGGGAAGCCGCTATCAGGCTGAAACACATTCGCTGGCCGGAAGTTGCGGTCTCCTGCTCTACACCGACGGACTGACGGAGGTGTTCCGAGGCGAGGAGGAGTTTGGAGCCGAGCGCCTTCTGGCCGAGTTTCAACAGCTTCATAACCGCCGCTGCAGCGATATGCTCGACCAACTATGGAAATTGTTGAGGGATTTCGCCGGTTCGGGCCAGCAATCGGACGATATGACAGCCTTTGCGCTGCTTCGCGATGGGGAGGTAACCGATTGAGCGCCCCCACTCCCGCCATTGAATTGCGCCTGCCTTCCCGTCTCGGTTTCGAAAAGGTGGCGATGAGCACAGCCGCGTCCCTTGCCGCTCTCATGGGATTTGAGCCGGACCGCATTGAAGACTTGAAGACCGCTATTTCCGAGTCTTGTATCAACGCCATGGAACATGGGAACCATTTCAACGATCTTCTGCTCGTGTTCGTTACTTTCACGATGGAGGGCGACGCCTTGGAAGTCAGGGTGCGGGATTGCGGTTCGGGCGTGAAGGACAGCCATTCCCATGCGCCTGATATGGAACGCAAGCTGCGAGGCGAGGAGGAGGCGCGAGGCATGGGCATGTTCCTGATAAAGTCCCTAGTCGACGAAGCGGAATGGGTGAGAAATGGCCCGGAGGACAGCTATACTCGTTTGGTGATTCACTTGCCAGAAGTCCTGCAAGGAGAAAGCGACACTTTATGACTCCGCCTACCAAGGTTACTCGGGAAAACGACGGCGTTCTTGGGGTTTTGCGCTTTCAGGGCGATATCACCAGCGCCAGTAAAGATGTGGTTCTCGGTGCCTATCAAAATCTGTCGAAGGACCACGTTAGGAATATCCTTTTGGATTTCAGCAAAGTCGCTTACCTGAACAGCAGCGGCATAGCTCTGGTAATTCAAATGTTGATGGAAGCCAATAAGTCTGGGCAAAAGGTGCAGATTTTCGGATTGACTCCCCATTTCCAAAAGGTGTTCACCATGGTAGGCTTGACGAAATACACCGCGCTGCACCCGGACGAGGTAACGGCCAAAGCCGCCTTCGCCGGCTAACGCCTAAGCACACCTGAAAGTACGAGGGTCCATGCGCTATTTCTGGCTCCTGTGTTTGTCTCTTTCGTTGTGCGCCCAAACTGTCGATATCTCAAATCTAGGCACAGGCACAGTGAGCTTGGCAGGCCAGTGGAAGTTCCACCCCGGCGATGACCCGCGCTGGGCCGATCCGGACTTTGATGATTCGGGCTGGAAACTTGTCAGAGTACCGATGAGTCTACAGAAACAGGGTTACCCCCACTTCTCCGGCTATGGCTGGTACCGGCTGACGCTTCAACGCGGCCCAAACACGACTGCACCGGATTTGCGCTTGGCGTTCTTTGGAGTCGCACACGTTGGCGCTTTCTTTGTTAATGGAGTCCAATTTGGGCAATTTGGCAAACTTCCGCCCGAAGCTCACTGGTACCTCCGGCGGCCCATGTCTTTTCCGATCCCCACTGTCCGCTGGGGAGATGGCCGCCTACTTTTGGCAGTTCGCATCTGGGCCGATCCCAAGTATGCTGCTCTGGGAAGTAGTGGTTTTGACGATACCCAAAGAATTGATTTTCCACCTCCAGCTATCGGCTCCTCATCGGCGATACAGAATCTTGTAGACGCACGCAAACGAGACCGTGACTTCAGCCGCTTACCGGCCATTCTGGCGAAATACGCTGAATTGATTTTGGCTCTCTATCTACTTGGCCTTTACTTTACGGAAGGCCGGCGGCCCGAATACTTTTGGCTAGGCTTGGGCTTTGTTGGTGACACGCTGGATCAGCTTGTGTGGTGGATCGCCCAAGACACTTTCCTGCTTTCCGTCTATGCCACCAACTTCCTCTACGATCTGCTACATCCATTGTTGTATGTGACAGCAGTTTTTGGTGTTTGGTCAGTTTTCAATGTGCCAGTAAGCCGGCCTTTGAAGTTGTTTTTATCTTTCTTCCCTGTTTATTATTTAACTTCCTTCGCCGCGATCCAATTTGGGTTTCTAGCAACGTGGCAGAAGTATGATTTGTTGCGGTTTCTGGCTTTTCCCCTTCTCATCTATATTGTCAATTCCTTTCTGCTACGCCGCGCTTGGGAGCATTCCGGCGAATTGCGCTGGTTCGCACTCTCGTGTGTTCCTTTTGGCCTTACTTTCCTGGTACGTTTTGCTGCTTACTCCTTCCCAATCATTGGCAAGCACATTAAATCTGATTTAATCGACTTTCTTTTTGTAACCACAAGTACTTTCTGGGTAATCACTATGGGGCTTCTCTTGATGCGCCGCTCAGGTCGCGCCCGCGCGGAACAGGATCGCATTCATGCTGAGATGGAGGCGGCACGGCAGGTGCAACGGCTGATGCTGCCGGCACAATCTGTCGATGCTCCTTACGTGCATATCGACACGGCTTATCTGCCCTCGCAGGAAGTGGGCGGTGACTTTTATCAGATCGCCACGGGCAATGATGGTAGCCTTTTGCTGATTATTGGCGACGTCAGCGGCAAAGGCTTGCATGCCGCTCTCACCATGAGCTTGATCGTTGGTCTTTGGCAGGAGTTAGTTAGTTGCGTTGAATCACCGCAAGAGATTCTTTGCCGCTTCAACAATCATTTAAAGCAGCGCTTGAGCGGCGGATTCGTCACCTGCTTCTGCGCACAGCTCAAGTTGGATGGTCAACTCACGGTTGCCAATGCCGGTCATCTCGCGCCTTATCTCAACGGGAAAGAGCTAGCCACTCTGAACGGATTACCGCTCGGCATTGCGGAGGAGAGCGACTATAGCGAATCGCATTATCCGCTTGCGCCCACAGACACGCTGGTTCTGATTTCAGATGGCGTAGTAGAAGCTCGCGACAGATCACATTCGCTTTACGGCTTTGAGCGGTTGCAGCAATCGCTCGCAGAACACCCCGGAGCCGAGGTGATTGCCCGCCGCGCCCAACAGTTCGGCCAGGAGGATGACATTACAGTAATCGCCATTTCACGGCGGGCCGTGACGGCGGAATCAACTGCCAATCAAAGTGCTTTCGCAGTCTAAAATCAGCCATTAATAAACTGGCGGCTGATTGAGGATTATTACGTTAAAGTCAGTTTTTGCAAACTGCTCATCGTTTGTGATAAATGCTGCTGCTCCAGACATCTTGGCAGTCGCAAGTTGAATAGCGTCCGGCGTACGCAGCCGATACTGAGCGCGCAAAATTGCTGCATACTCAGCAATTTGCTCCGACAACGACACGAGTTGAACGCCCTCAGTGTTCATCAGCACATCACGATACTGCTCCGCAAGTTCCAATCTGCCTCGCCGTATGGGTTGAACGAGAACTTCGACAAGAGTAATTGATGAAGTAACCAGTCGGATTTCTGAACTCTGAACAGCCTCAAACAGTGGACGCACTAAAGGTAAAAACATTGCATGCTCTTCAATGAAGTAGATCAGAGGAGCCGTATCAAAACTGACTAACTTTCCACGGTACGGATCTAGCCATCCCATGAGGCCCGCTCGTTTCTGACGTACTCCTGAGCATCCACTCCTTCCCAGACTTCCTTACCCAATCCTTGCAGTTCCAAGATGTTCCGCTGTTTTGAGGGAAGCCCTCGACTCCGTACGCGCCCAGAAATTTCCACCAGCAGTTTAGCTTGATCTTTTGGACTTAACGCCTCGAAAGCGCGAACAGCAATTTCGTAAGGACTGGTAGCCATAGTGCTATTTTATTCCTCTTCGACACGAGAGTTTTAGGCGAGGGGATAAGATTTGGAGGATGCCTTCTACAGCAACAGATTTG
>CAXTWT010000007.1:0-8039 GCA_964247955.1 uncultured Bryobacteraceae bacterium | reverse complement strand
TTTTCGCTCGCAGAGTGGCGGAGCGTGATGGATACCAACCTGACGAGCGTATTCCTGATGTGCCGGGCGTTCGTGCCGCACATGCGAGGCAACGGGTATGGACGCATCTTGAGCATGAGTTCCATCATGAGCCACGTCTCCCTGCCGGGCCGCAGCGCGTACTCATCGAGCAAAGCGGCGCTGCTCGGCCTCACCCGCGCCCTGGCGCTGGAATTAGCCAGCGAGGGCATTACCGTGAACGGCATCAGCCCCGGGCCTTTTGCCACCGAGATGAACCATCCTGTGATCAATAACCCGGAAGCGAATGCACAGTTTCTGTCAAGCATTCCCGTGGGCCGCTGGGGCAAAGTAGAAGATATCGGCACGTTAGCGGCATATCTTTGCTCCGAAGCGGCTAGTTTTATCACCGGCACCGATATTCTGATTGACGGCGGCTGGTGCGCGCGGTAGCTCCCATGAATTCTCAAGACACTCATTTTTGCTTAGATGGAAAGATAGCTTTGGTGACGGGAGGCGCCAGCGGGATCGGCGAAGCGACGTGCCGGACCTTTGCCGCAGCCGGAGCCAGGGTAGTGATTGCGGATATCAATGCCAAGCAAGCGGAACAGTTGCGGGAGCAACTGCCCGAGTCGCTCGCTGTTCAATGCGACATTACCGACGAAGCCTCTGTCGGGAAGCTGTTTTCGCAGGTTCCGCAGTTGGACATCTTAGTCAATTGCGCGGGCATCGGCCTGGTGGGAAGCATTACCGAAACGGAGCTCCAGGATTGGCAGCGGCTTTTCCGGGTGAATGTGGACGGCACGTTTCTTGTCACTAAGGCGGCCATGCCGTTGCTGCTGGCTTCGGCAGGCGTCATCATCAATATAGGATCAGTGGCGGGTTTGGTGGGCGTGAAACGGCGGTTTGCGTATTGCGCGACCAAGGGAGCAATCGTGGCGATGACCAAGCAGTTAGCGGTTGAATACCCAACCGGCTTGCGGGCGAACTGCATTTGTCCGGGCACGGTAGACTCGCCGTTTGTGGAAGGTTATCTGGAAAAATATCACAAGCACGAAAAGGAAAAGGTGCGGGCGGAGTTGAATCAGCGTCAGCCCATCGGACGCATGGGCCGACCCGATGAGATTGCAAACTTGTGTTTGTATCTGGCTTCTCCGGCGGCCTCGTTCGTCCACGGCTCGGTGTGGACCATCGACGGCGGCTGGACTGCCGCGTAACGGATTCAATATGAATTTTCCTCAAATGTTTTCTTTGGCTGGAAAGACGGCCCTGGTGGCAGGAGCAAGCCGGGGAATTGGTCTGGCGATTGCCCAAGCACTGGCAGAGGCCGGAGCGGAAACGCTGCTGGCTGCACGGTCGATGTCGGCGCTCGAAGGAGAAGCAGCAAACCTTCAGTCAAAGGGGTTAAAGGCGCGCCCGCTTCACCTTGACTTTACTGATCCCCAATCCATTGAATCAGCCGCATCCGCCGTCGCGAACACCGATGTTCTGGTCAACGTCGCCGGCACGAATATCCGCAAGCCGTTTGAAGAGTACAGCCCCGAAGAGTATCAGCACATTCTCGACACCAATTTGAACGGCATTGTCCATCTCACGCAGTTAGTAGGAAAGAAGATGATTGCGCAAAAATCCGGCGGCAAGATCATTATGATCGGCAGCCTGACTTCCGTACTGGGTCTTTCTTATATCAGCATCTACGGAGTGACAAAGAGCGCCATTGCCGGGCTTACGCGTGGGCTGGCGGCGGAGTGGGGGCGGTATAACGTCCAGGTAAACTGCATTGCGCCGGGTTTTATCTTAACGGACTTGAATCGCGGAATGTGGCAGGACCCGGTCATGAAAAACTGGCTGCAAGGCTCGCAGCCGAACCCGCGCATGGGATCGCCGGAAGACATTGCGCCGCTGGCGGTGTTTCTCAGCAGCACAGGAGCCGATTACATTACGGGCCAAGTCATCACCGTTGACGGCGGATTCTCTACTACCCGGAACTGGCCTTTTCAACCATAATCAGCATGGCCATTACTGACGTGGTTGAATGCGCCTCGAACCTCATCAGTAATAGTCAGCACAGCTCATAAAATAACCGCAGCGTTGGCAAAGCAGTTTGCAGCGGCGGCTGATTAATTGCTCATCGCAATTCGGACAGAAAAGCATCGGCTGTTGGGATGACGACTCATCCTGAGAGGCGCTCATGTTACTTGCTGAGGACGTAGGGGATGGTTCGGCAGAGTCCATGCTTTTGGAACTATTTTACGTGAGCCAGGATAAATGGCTTGCCTCAAGCTAGAACTTCAGCATATTCACAACGGCTGCTTCAATATTGCCGATCCAAGGGGGAAAGTCAGCGCGATGCTCCTGGATAAGTTCTTAAGCATAAGCAGATAAACGCACTTTAATCTCAAATTCAGAATGGCTTCACGATTGGATGCCAACCTGGATATGGGAGCACACGCAGTGCTCACACAAGTTTAGTCAGGAGAAATTCAATGAAAAAGATTATCACTGCTTCGCTCGGCCTTGCTCTTCTCAGCGGCACTGCGGTATTTGCACAAAACACCAGCACGACGTCCACCCAGGACACGATGTCCAACAGCACGGTGAAGACGAAGACCAAGCACAAGAAGAACAAAAAGGGTGACACCATGAGCAGCACGACCAGCACCAGCACTTCGAAGTAACTTCGCTGTTGTTGCGGAAGTAAGTAAAAAGGCCCCGGCTTTTCAGAGCGCGTTTGACCAGCGCCGGAGAGAAGCCGGGGCCTTTTCGTATTCACCCTCTTACTGCGCCAACACCGGCCGGCGTGTCGCAGCAGCTTCCTCGATAATGTCGGCAGCACGGCGTACGCCGGTGGTTTGGCTGATTGCGAGTTTCAACTCCTGCGTGCGCCGGTAATAGCCGGTATCTGCCAGAAGCGTCTTGATGAGCTGACGTAAACTCGATGATGTGCATTGGCTCCCCGGCATCGTTTTGCCGACGCCGGCATACATAACCCGCGCAGCAACGCCAAACTGATCGCCGCTCATCGGGAGAACAATCATGGGAACACCCGCCGCGAGAGCTTCCATGGCGCTGTTGAGTCCCCCGTGAGTAATGGCCAGCGCGGCGCACGAAAGCAAACTGATTTGCGGCGCGTAGTCGACGATGATGGGGTCGCCCGGAAGGGCGCCGATTTGCTGTGACAGGCCGTGGCCGCCAAGCGCAATTACCAATTGAACATCTAACCCCAGGCAGCTTTCGCTGATTTCCTTCCATAGCGGAGTGCCAATGCTTTGGCGTGTTCCCAACGATGCGTAAAGAAGCGTACGGCCGTCTAACCGGTCGTACCGAAAGCTGTCCTGGACATCCTCCTGCTCGCGACGATAAGGGCCGACGTAGTGGAACCATCCCGGCAGCCGAGTGCGCGGCAAGTCAAATTCACGCACCAGTTGAGTGATTTGCGCCAGGGTGGAAAACGAATCGTTAGGAGTTCGATAAGGACGCAAGCTCCATTGACGGCGATAGCCGTTCAAAGTGCGATTCAAGGGCGAGATAATAAAGTCACGAACCTTGTAGGCCAATGTATTTCGCAGGCGGGCCCACCAAGTATCGTGAAAACGCCAGGGCAGGAAGTCCGGCGGCGCCAGCGGCTCCGCGTTAAGCGGAAGCGCGCTATTAATTGTGACGTAAGGAATTTGCAGCATTTCTCCTACTGCTGCGGTGGCAGGATCGATGGCGTCCACCAGAAGGCAATCCAGTTTCGCGGCAGTGAGGAGGGCGGGAGCATTTCCGCAGATCCATTGCGCACGTTTGACCATGTATTGAAGAAACGCGCTCTGCGCAGCGCTCCCCGAGCGCCCAGAGGAAGTTCCGGTTTCGGTTGGCTTCACCGCATCCGAAAACTGGAAGAGTGTGAACCGGCACCCTCGCGCTTGAAGCTCGCGGCCAATAGCAGACATGGTGGCTATGTGGCTCGCGCCTGGGCCGCAAACAGCGCCAAAATGCCTCATTGTTGCTACCTCATCCCGACTTGGTGATGTTTGGCCTTTGCCTTCTCAAGCGTCAGTACCGGCTGCCTGGTGCGAATAACTGTTTCAATGATCTCAGCCACTCGTGTACTGCCCTGTACCGGATGGAGCGCATCCCGCATGCGTCGGGCCGCGTCCCTATACTTCGGGTTGCTGAGAACCTGTTCGATCACCGACCGCAGCCCGCTTGCGCTCAAACGGGAAGGACGCAAAAAGTCTCCTGTTCCGGTCCATCGAATGCGCGCTGCAATTCCGGGCTGTTCAAAGGCAATCGGAATAGCGACTAAAGGGACGCCCTCACATAGGCTTTCCAAAGTTGTGTTCAAGCCCGCATGAGTAATCGTAAGCGCCGCTCCGGCAAGCAATTCCCTTTGCGGCGCGAACTTCACAACGATGGGATCTCCGGGCAGATCGCGGTACTCTCCCGGCTCCGCTCCGCCGCCTAAGGAAAGGACCAGTTGCGCTTTCAATCCGGCACAGGCTTCCGCAATGATTCGGTAGATGCGCCGGTGTTGATTAACCAGAGTTCCCAAACTGGCGTAGATCCTGGGGCGGCTGTCAAGGCGATCCCAGGGGAAATCGCATTTTGGACCTGTGGGAAGGCGGATCGGCCCGACATAGTGAAACATCTTCGGCAATTCCGTGCGCGGAAAATCAAACTCCGCAATTTGCTGGCAGATTTGAGCGTAAGGGGAAAATGTTTCAGCAAAGCGCCGGGCTGGCCGCAAACCCCAACTCTGGCGATACCCGTTTATCAGGTTCTGCGCCGATTTGGTGGCTCGCCGGACCGCTGCATAGGCAAGCTGATTTCTGATTACGGCTGCGCTTGATTCGGCATAGCTCCAGGTTGTAAAAAAAGGTGGAATGCGAGCCTCTGAGTTTAAGCAGAGGGCGCTGCAAACGGTCACCCACGGCACACCTAACTTCTCGGCTACAGACCCACCGGCTGGTTCCGTTTGGTCAACGACGAGGGCATCGAGCATCGCGCGGCTGATTACGGTTGGACTTTTGTCTAGGATGCCAATGGATCGCAACTCATCAAATCGCCTTTGCATCTTCACCGCTGGGTAACCGCGCGCGTCGCCCATGCTATTAATGATTGAGCCGATGGTTCCGGTGGGTACGCTGTCAGGCTCCAGTCTGATGAAGTCCGACCCGCTGGCGATCACTTTCTCCTCAACCTCCGGAATAGCAAAAAACGTGACCCTATGACCACGGCTGAGTAAGGTTTTGCTCAACACTAAAAACAAATTCAAATGGCTGGGGACCGGTAGGCAGAGTACGCCGATGTGCGCCATGGGTGCCACAATAGCATTACCAAAACCTGACCGCACAGCGGCAATTGGCTTTATGAACCGTCGTCACGTGGTGAGCCTCAACTGGCCCATGGTCCGAGACTTTGCGGCAGACCTGCTTCGGACGCCCGGAGCTGCGGCGCAGCGCCGACATCTTTTGCGGCAAAGCCAGCGCGCGGTAGGATACATCGGGTGGGTAGGCCATGACAACCTCGGCGATGAGGTTATGTTTGAGGTCATCCGTAAAGCCGTAAGCCGGTTTCCGATGCTGAATTTGTTTCCTGAACCCGGCGAACGTTTGCTGGCGCGTTTCGGCCTGGGAGGCCCCGCGCTGTTCCACGCCGTTCTGATCGGGGGCGGCACCCTGATTAATCCCCTCAACCTGCCTCTGGCGCGACTGCTGCAGGCGCAGGGCTTGCCCATCTACACGGTCGGCACCGGCGTAGGAAATCCTGGTTTCGGTGTTCGGCAGCGTGATGACAACTCCCTCCGAGAGTGGGCCGGCATTCTTCAAGGGTCGCGTTTTATATCGGTGCGCGGCCCTTTCTCAGAAGAGCTTTTGCGCCAGTCAGGAATAACTCATGCAGAGGTGATCGGCGATCCGGCTTTGGCTCTTGCTCCCGACGACCCTCCCGCCTTCCGAAGCAGACAGCGCCTGATCGTCAATCTTTCTCACGAGAGCCCACAGCAGCGAGAGTCGGGTTATGAACGGTTCTTTCAGACGGTCGCAGAGATTGGAAGGGAGTTCGTCACGAAGGGTGGAGAGGTCGTCGGGGTTGCTCTCGGCGAGGGCGACCGGCAGGCTCTCGAAACATTTCGCCGCCAAGCTAACCTTCGGGGGATGAGCATTGAGGATCACCGGTGTTCCGGGGAGAACTTCCTGGCTACGGTGTCCGGCTCCCAGGCCGTGATCAGCGTCCGTCTTCATGCCGCCGTTCTTGCCAGTTGCGTGGGCGTTCCTTCGCTGCTGCTGGCTTACCGGCTCAAATGCCGAGACTTTATGAGCAGCATGGGAATGGAACAATTTGCTGTGCCTTTAGCGGAGGAGACGACGGCTGCAACGGTGCAGGACCGCTTCGGGCAAATTCTTTCAGATCCGCTTTTAGGCCCGGAACTCTATCGTCGAGCATGCGTTTGGAAGAACAAACAGCAGAATTATTACCAACGACTGTCAGATGAGCTGATACGGACGCGCATCTCTCAGTAATTTGGTGTATTGTTACTAACTAATCAAAGGACGCACTATGGCGCAGATTGGCATCTTCTGCCCTCCAATACCCGGACATCTCCATCCTCTTGCTACCCTGGGGCGCGCTTTGCAAAAGCGCAGCCATACGGTCCGGGTGTTTCAAATTCCGGAGATGCGCGACCGTATCAAAGCGGAGAAGCTGGAATTTGGGCCGCTTGGGAACCAATCCGTTTCCAACGGAGAGATCGCGCGGGCAAGGGAAGAACTGGGCCGCCGCAAGGGGTTATCCGCGCTTTTGTTCACGCTGGATTGCGGTCGTCGGCTGACTTCCATCATTTGTGAACACGGGCCTGAAGCAGTCCGTTCAGCCGGGATTGACCTGCTGCTGGTAGACGATAATGAACCCGGAGGCGGCAGCGTGGCGGAGCGCCTCGGGCTTCCTTTTATCAACTTCGGGTCCATTCCGCTGTACCGCGAGCCGTCTGTGCCGCCCACCTTTGTTCCCTGGAGTTATAATCCCAACCGCATTTGCCAGGTTCGCAATCAGTTGGCTTATACGGCGTTCAACCTACTGGTGAGTCGGACCCAAAGCGTGCTGAACCATTACCGGGCGAAGTGGGAGCTGCCACCGCTCAGACAGCCGCAAGACACTCTTTCTCCCTTCGCCCAGCTTAGCCAGTTGGTGGAAGAGTTTGATTATCCACGTCCGCGAAAGCCCGCGTGCCTTCATTATGTAGGACCTCTGTATGACGACGGACGACCGCCTGTGCCATTTCCTTTTGAACGGCTCAATGGCAAGCCGCTCATTTACGCGTCTTTCGGAACGCTGCAAAACGGACGCGAAGAATACTTTCGCGCCATTGCTGGAGCCTGTTCGCACCTAGATGCACAGCTTGTGATCTCGACCGGCAGCAGCAATACAAATAAACTGACAGATTTAGAGAAGTCGGTCATTGCTGTTGAGTACGCGCCGCAATTGGAGTTGCTGGCCCGCGCCCGCCTGTGCATCACTCACGGTGGATTAAACACAGTGATGGAGTCCCTGCGATTTGGGGTTCCGCTGATTGCCGTACCCATCACCAACGATCAACCGGCAGTAGCGGCCCGCATTCAATGGACCGGCGTGGGACAGGTAGTGAGGTTGTCAAAGCTTTTCGGAGGCGGCCTGGGAACAGCAGTTGAACAGGTTTTGAATGGGGAGCGTTATCGTGACGCAGCGATGCGCTTGCAAGCTGCGGTGCTTCGCGCCGGTGGTACGGAACGCGCTGTGAGGATTGTGGAGCAGGTGCTAAGGACCGGCAAACCTGTGACGGCGCTGGCAGCGGCAGCCGGAAACTAATGTAGTTTTGCCCATTTGTTTGCCGTTTGGCAACGGGATGGTTTGGTCTCCGCTATCGGAAAGCTCCTGATAAACTAGGGCCACACTCGGAGGAGGGGTGTGCCCCATGTTGTTACGATCTTGGAGTCTTTTCGCGTTGCTCGTGGGTGGGGCAGCGTGCTTGCCTGCTGCTGTTCTCTACACTGTTACTGACATAGGCACGCTGGGCGGAGCCT
>CAXTWT010000006.1:9101-36624 GCA_964247955.1 uncultured Bryobacteraceae bacterium | reverse complement strand
TGAACCGCCATTTCGCGGCTCACCGAGGGAAAGTCCTGAAGAAATTGATCCAGTGAATCTCCTGCCTCCAGCCAGTCAATCAGGTTTTTAAAAGGCACTCGCGTTCCACGAAAACACGGCTGCCCCCACATGACTTCCGGATCACGCACAATCACAGGGATCTGCATACCACTAGTATTGAACTTGCTTATCAGAAAGCTCAAGCAATCAATTTGGTGAACTTAGGAGCAATGACATTCAAGCGTTTCAAAAACTCTGGTTGATTCCAGCCTCGAATCCGGTTTAGATCTTCCAATTTCTGCTTTACTAGGAAAGAGTCAAGGTGATATTGCTGTAAAAGAAAATCGTCCGCCGTAAGCCGTTCAATTCCAAAAGGTCTGAGGGCTTCATCAGGAAAATGTCTGGTGTTGTTGGTTACTATGGCGTCAGCTTCGCAACGTACGGCTGCCGCTAACACATGCCTATCACCCTGGTGGCAGCCCATGGCTGGAATCAATACTTCATAATCGGTAACAAGAGCCTCCTCGAAATGATTTCGCATGTAATTTAGACGCCGATCAATTTGCTCCTTGCTCAGGTTGAAACTAGGCTTAGATAAAGCGTGCGCTACTTCCGATAAGATGGATTCGGACCACTTTGGAACATAGAGCGCTGGCTCTTGGGCCAGTTGAAGCAAAACAGCGCAGATTGGCATAGGTGCCAACACACGCCTCTAATACGGCATGGTACCCGTTAACGAGACTGAACATCTTCAGGTATCCGTTCGAAGACACCCTCAGCTATTTCGGCCTCAATGAGTTCCTCTAAAGCCTTTTTGCGATCGCTGTCCCGTTTCGCCTTGAACGTCAAAACATCTTTTGTGTATATGCGGCGGTGTGTGCCTACTTTGTGATAGGGAATGGCGCCGCGCTCTAGAAGGTTAATCAGAAACTGGCGTGAAACACCTAGTAAACTGCTCGCCTGGACCGTTGTAAGTTCGGCGTTATCCTGCAAGATTGAAACAGATTTTCCATCTTCTAAATCCGCCAGCAGCCTCAATAAAAATGAGTAAACGCTAGTAGGCAGCCCCTTTGCCTCGCCGTCAGGGCTAACAAGCTTTGCCCTATGTCCGCGAATTTGTTCGTAGATCGCTTGAATCTGCTGCCTGTCAGTCGGTTGAATTGGAAAAGGCGTAGCAGGTTTATTAATTTCTTCGGTTAAAGCGTTGTGTTCTGACATGGCTCTGCCTCCTTTGTGTATCAAATGGATTACACCTAGCGCTCAATGTTGAAAGAACTTATTAGACATGTATATGCTACAAGCGCTATACAGAAGATAAAGTTAAATGAGGTAACAAGTCAATCAGAATTCCCTTAAATCGACTAAAAATTGCTGGAAGCATAAGATCCGCAATAGAGTTATAGTAGATATAGCACTTGTCTGCCCGCTAAATCAGCGAATCTTTCGGAATGAGATTGCTGCGTCGTTAACTGCCAATCAACGAACTGTTTCCATATCATACGACCATGTCCACTGCCTCTTCCGCTCTTGTCAACAAGCTCTGGAACTACTGCAATATCCTGCGCGATGACGGCCTTTCTTACGGCGACTATGTGGAGCAGCTCACCTATCTATTGTTTCTCAAGATGGCGCATGAGCGCACGCAGCCGCCGTACTCTCAACCGTCCGGCATCCCGGAAGGCTACGATTGGCCGAGCCTGGCCGAACTGGACGGCATTCCGTTAGAGCACCATTACCGCCGCACACTGGAAACGTTGAGCAAAGAACCGGGCATGCTCGGCACGATCTTCCGCAAGGCCCAGAACAAAATTCAGGACCCGGCCAAGCTCAAGCGCCTGGCTGCCGATCTGATCGGGCGTGAAAGCTGGTCGATTCTCGACACCGACGTGAAAGGCGATATCTACGAAGGGCTGCTCCAAAAGAACGCCGAAGACGTCAAATCAGGCGCGGGCCAGTATTTTACGCCGCGACCGCTCATTCAGGCCATTGTGGATGTCATGCAGCCCAGGCCCGGTCAGACCATTATGGACCCGGCAGCGGGCACCGGCGGTTTTCTCCTGGCCGCCTATGACTACATCAGCAAACACTTTGCCCGCGAAATGGACAGCGAAGAGAAACGCAGCCTCAAGCGGGATGCGCTGCGGGGCGTGGAGATCGTCGATGCCGCCGCCCGCCTCTGCGCCATGAACCTGTTCTTACACGGCATTGGTGGAGAAGCGAGCCCCATCCGCGTGGGCGACAGCCTGGCCGCCAAGGATTCCGGTAATTATGATCTGGTATTGACCAATCCGCCCTTCGGCAAGAAATCCAGCGTCACGATTATTAGTGACGAAGGCGAGGAAAGCCGCGAAGCTCTCACGGTTCACCGCGACGATTTCTGGGCCACGACCAGCAATAAGCAGCTTAATTTTGTGCAGCATATCGTGAGTCTGCTGAAGATGAATGGCCGCGCCGCCGTGGTTGTTCCCGATAACGTGCTCTTCGAAGGCGGAGCCGGTGAAACGATACGCCGCAAGCTGTTGGCGAGTTGCGACGTTCATACGCTGCTGCGCCTGCCGACCGGCATTTTCTATGCGCAGGGTGTGAAAGCCAACGTGCTTTTCTTTGACCGCAAGCCCGCCAGCGAAACGCCCTGGACGGAGGAACTCTGGATCTACGATCTCCGCACCAACAAGCATTTCACTCTCAAGACCAATCCGTTGAAACGCTCCGATCTGGACGATTTCATCGGGTGCTACGGCACAGAGAACCGTTTCGACCGCCGCGAATCAGAGCGATTTCATCGCTTCTCCTACGATGATTTGAGGAAGCGCGACAAGCTGAGCCTCGATATTACCTGGCTGCGTGATGAAAGTCTGGAAGACACCGATAATCTTCCCGACCCGGCGATCCTTGCCGCTGAAATTGTAGAAGACCTGCAGGCTGCTCTGGACCAGTTCGCCCAGATTGCCGCTGATTTGGCGAAATCCGATTCATCCGCCCCGGTCGAGGCTTCGGTTTGAGTGGGCGCAAGGATTTGAGAATGTCGACTCGACACTAGCACCTCTCGTATGCCTTCTTGGCACAGGCCGTTACGACCTCTGATGGCGTTTTCGGTGTTCCGTGTCACGGAGGTGCTACTATGCCGAAACAGTTGCCGGAGGATACAGATGCAAGTGATTGAAAAGATTTGGCGTCCCCAAGGGGATTCGAACCCCTGTTATCGCCGTGAAAGGGCGGTGTCCTAGGCCGGGCTAGACGATGGGGACGCAAGGAGAAAAAGCGCGTCTTCTCCAGAGTAGCAAACACCTATTGGATGTCTGCTACAAGGCTGAGGATCTTCTTAAACGGAGCGGCTTACAGTGTATGCAGGTAAGCCAGCACGTTAGCTTTTTCGTCCGCCGACAGCATGTCCTGGTACGCCGGCATGCCGTTGCCGCCGGCATTGATCTGGCCCAGCACATTGGCCTCAGTCATCGGCTTGCCGCTCTGCAAAGCTTTGCGCTTGAATAGGCCCTTCAGCGACGGACCCATTTTCTTTTCGTCCGTGTCCACGTTATGGCAAACTGCGCACTGCTCAAAGGTTTCTTTGCCTTTCGCCGCGTCGCCTGCTCTACCCGCAGCTTTCGTATTCATCGCGCCCACTATCAGGAACGCGCATACAGTAAAAGAACTTGCTACAGCCAATATACGTTGCATGGTGGTGAATCTCCCCGCTCTCAAAAGCACAGTTTCGGTAACAGTCTACAACTTATACCCATTTGACTCTCGCGCAAACAAAATAGATCGATTATGAGAAGAGATTAACACTAGGGAAACTTCATGTTTCGTACTCATCGTCTCATAAGATGAGGCAGGCTGTATCTGCTCTCTGAGTAAAGCTGACTTTTCCTGGGGGATAATGGGAATGTCGGCGGATTTATCCAGGTCTATCTGAGACCTTAGAATTGTAATTTCCCCAAGCAAGAAGGTTATTCCATGTTTCCAAGCGCGTCACGCGCCCTGCTTTCGTTGTATCCGGTTCTGCCTTTGCTGGTTCTGTCGTTCTCGCTATCGGCAGATCCCGGCGACGCTGTTCCTAATATGACCGTTCCGCCTAAAGCCGGAAAGGTCGAGCTTTTCCCCGAAGACGCCTTGAAACCCGGCATGAAAGGGGTTGCCTGGACAGTTTTCGCAGGCACGAAACCGGAACCGGTGCCGGTCGAAATTATCGGCATCTCGCGGAATATGTGGGGGCCGCGCCAGGATATTATTATTGGAAAGCTCGGCGGTAAAGCGGAGCACACAAACGTGGCGGGCGGCATGAGCGGCAGCCCCGTCTACATTGACGGCAAGCTGGTCGGCGCTGTCTCCCTGCGCTTAAGCGTTTTCTCGCCTGACGCCATTTGCGGCATCACGCCGATACGCCTGATGCTCGAAGTGAATGAGTTCGATAAAACCCGCCCGTCCGACAGCCGCACGCCCGACAAAATCAACCGCCTGAGCGCTACGGAACCCAAGCCGTCCGGTTCCTTGAACCTGCCCGAAACGGCGGTAATGACGCCCATTGCCACGCCCGTGACGATGTCCGGGTTTACGGAAGAAGCCGTCCGGGAGTTCGCGCCCGTTTTTAATCAACTCGGCATGCCCGTTTCGCAAGGCGGCGCGGGCGGGGCGCTCGACACGGGGAAGCTGGCGAAGGATTGGGCCTCCGCGTTGCAGCCCGGCGACAGTGTGGCAGCGGTTCTCGTTTCCGGCGATATGACGATGACCGGCGCGGGCACCGTCACCTACAACGACGGCAAGCGCATTCTCGCTTTCGGCCACCCCATGTTTAACCTGGGTCCGGTCAGCATGCCGTTAGCCAAGGAAGAGATTGTTACAACGCTTGCCTCCGCTTACACACCCACTAAAATGGGGAACGCTTCGGAAACCGTCGGCGCGCTGCGGCAGGACCGTCACAGCGCCATTGAAGGAGAACTCGGCGCAACTGCGCAGATGATTCCCGTCGTCATGCATGTGCGCTCCTTCGACGGGCAGGATCAAATTCGCAAGTCCAAGGACTTCCATTTCAACGTCTTTGTCGATCAAAAGTGGACGCCTTACCTGATGATGGCCACGCTTTTCAACTCCATCTCCAACCTTAACGATTTTTCGGAAGAGGCCACCTACCGTCTTCACGGCAAGCTGCAAGTAGAAGGGCAACAGCAGATCGACCTCACCACCATGCAGGCTCCGGCAGGCACGCCGATTCCCACCCCCATGCTGCTCGCGGGCTGGTGGGGCGACAAGTTCAACCGGCTCTTCCTTAACTCCAACAAACTGCCGAAGCTGGACTCGGTCGAAGTGTCGCTCGATCTGCTGCCCGAACGGCGCATCGCGCAAATTGAGTCCGCCTGGATCGCCGACAACAAAGTCACGCCCGGCACGGAAGTGCCTGTGAAAGTGTTCTTGAAACCCTATCGCGGCGACCGCATGGAACGGACGGTAAACGTCAAGATTCCCGCCGGAATGACGCGCGGCGAACACCAGATTTTGTTCAGCGATGCTGAAACTTTGAGCCGCGTTCAAAACATCGCCAGTTCCCTCAACCGCATCGAAGATGTTCCGCAAACCGTAGCCCTGCTAAACCAGGAGCGCAGCAATAACCGTGTCTATGTTTCGCTCGTTGAGTCGCAGCCGACGGTCTACTCGGATGAAAAGGTGCTGCCGAGCCTGCCCGCTTCTGTGCTGAACGTTATGAGCAGCGGACGCTCCACGAACCACGAGTTTGTCAGTTCCCCCGAAAGCGCGCACGAGCAGTCCTCGGTGCCGCTCGATGTGGTCGTAACCGGCAACTACTCGCTCAAAATCCACGTAAATTAGAAGGCTGTTTTCTTATTCTCATGCTTCAAAACTCGTGCTCACGCCGGGCCGTTCTTTCTTGCCTGCTGTTGGCGGCGCTTCCCTGCCTTGCCGTAGAAACGCACCTTTGGGATCAATCCGAGTCCTCGGACTTCCTTCGTGGTACGCCCCAAAAGCTGTCCATTCGCAGCGACGGCCATCTCCTGTTAGCTCCCGTTTCCCGTGAACTCGACAGCACCTCGATTCCTTATCTATGGGCCTTGGCGCAGGACTCGAAAGGCACTGTGTACTACGCAGGCGGCGCTCCCACGGGCGCAACAACGAAGATATTCGCCCTTTCTCCCGGCGGCAAGAGCCGCACTTTTGCCGAGGTTGCCGGCCTCGAAATCCACGCGCTTGCTGTAAATGCGCAGGACCGCCTGTATGCCGCCACGCTCCCGGATTCAAAAATCTATCGGATCGACGGCAGCGGAAAGCCGCAGCTCTTCTTTGATCCCAAATGCAAATACATTTGGGCCATGGCCTTTGACCGCAGCGGCGCGCTCTTTGTCGCCACCGGCGATGCTGGCCTAATCTATCGCGTGACTCCCGACGGCAAAGGCGCAAAGTTCTATGACACGCAGGAAACCCATGCCCGCTCCATGCTGATTGACAGGGACGGCAATCTGATCGTCGGCACCGAGCCGAGCGGCTTAATTCTGCGGGTATCTCCCAAAGGCGAAAGCTTCGTGCTGTATCAGACCAACAAGCGTGAAGTCACCGCCGTGGCCGAACACAACGGCCAGATCTATGCTGCGGCTGTCGGCAATCGCATCGCGCCCGTCACCGTTACCGGTCCGGCTCCGGTGCTTCCCTCTAATCCCGCGCCGGTTACTCCTTCAGGCACGCCGCGCAGCGGCGCTAATCCTCCCAGCCTTCCTCCGTCGGTCGGATCTTTGAGCACCTCTGTAAGCGGCGGCTCGGACTTGTACCGCATCGAAAAAGACGGCTATGCCGAACGCCTCTGGAGATCCAATACAGACCTCGCTTACGCCATTGCCTTCGATGCCGCCGGCAAACCCCTGCTCGGCACCGGCAACAAGGGAGTGATTTATCGCATCGACTCCGATGCGCTTTCGACTCAACTCCTGAACCTGCCGCCTACCCAAATCACCGCTTTCCTGCCTGGAAAGAACGGCGCGGTGTATGTGGCGACCGGCAATGTCGGCAACCTGTACTCCGTATCCGGCTCCTCCGAAACGTCCGGTTCGCTCACCAGCGAGGTGCTTGACGCGCGTGAGTTCACTTACTGGGGCAAAGCGCATCTGACTTCTACCGTACGCGGCGGTTCCATTACTCTGGAAACCCGCAGCGGCAACCTGAGCAACCCCGAAACCAATTGGAGTCCTTGGGAGAAAGTCAATATGACGCCCGAAGGCGGACAAGTTCCGTCGCCGCCTGCCCGCTTTCTGCAATATCGCGTAACGCTGAATTGCGCCGGAACGGGCGGCGAGTCGCCGGAACTGAACTCCGTTTACATCGCCTATCTGCCCAAGAATATTGCACCTAAAGTAACAGCAATTGAGATTGCGCCCTTTAACTATCGCCAGGCACCGGCTACCAAGTCCGAGGAGCATGTCGTGGCTGCTTCCGGTTCACCGACTTCTTTAACGCTGCCCGCTGTTGGTCAAAGGCGATCCTCGCTCAGCAGCCTTTCCACGCCCGACGCATCGTCTTCCGCGACTCTGCAATACAACAAAGGCTACCTTACGGTGCGCTGGGCCGCCAGCGACCCGAACAGCGATTCCCTCAGTTTCAAGCTTGAAATCAAAGGGCAGAACGGCGGCCCCTGGCGAGTGCTGAAAGACAAGCTGCAGGACCACTATTATGCTTTCGACACTACTGCCTTTCCCGACGGCAAATACATTGCCCGCGTCACCGCCAGCGATGCGCCGAGCAACATAACCACTGAAGCGCTCACCAACGCTCTCGAAGGTGATGCGTTCACCATTGACAACACGCCGCCGGAAATTATTGATCTGAAAATCAATGGCGGCGGCGCGGGAAAACAGTCGATCAGCTTTACTGCAAAAGATGCCCTGAGCTGGATCGATAAGGCTGAGTACTCCCTGAACGGCAGCGACTGGACTCCCCTCCAGCCGGTCAACAAAGTAACGGATTCCCAGTCGCTCAACTATCAATTCGAAGTCGACGGCGGCCAGACCATTGCAGTCCGCGTCTTCGACGAAAACGATAATGCAGTGGTGAAACAGATATCGCCAAAGTGAAAGGTCCGATGCTCCCGGAGGAAGAGCATCGGACTTCAAATCGTGGCAACGCTTTGCAGTTAGCGGTACTTATTTCTTCAACTTGCTCAGGATGGAGCGGCGGCGGAGCAGTCCGGCAACGGCGAGCAATCCGCTGCCGAGCAGAGCAGTGGAACCCGGCTCAGGAGCGGCAGTAGCAAAGGTCTGGTCGATGTAGCTGGCTTGTGCGATGCCTAAGCTGGCAGCTACTTGAATATCTTTTTGGATAAACAGGTTGTTATAAACACCGTTCAAAGCAATATTGTCAGTTTGATTGCAGCCGAGCAAGCTGCAACTGACCTGAGCGAAACCAACTTGCTTGCCGTTGCTGAAAGCAGTTTCGGTAACGGACGAAACGGCGAGGCCCAGGAAAGTTCCATTGAAGTCAAGACCAATGGAGGAAATGCCCGCGCCGGACGAAACATTGTAAGAAAGCATAGCGTCATCAAAGCCGAGAGCTGCGGTAAATCCGCTTGTGAAGGCGATTCCCATACCAGGCTGAGTGATGGCGCCCACCTTGATCTGTCCACAATTGTTAGGAGTCGCAAGCAATCCTCCCTTGGTGACAGAGCAGCTGAAATTGCTGAAGTTCAAATCGCCTACTGACAGCGACGGATTCGTGGTCACTGCCACCGGAGCGGCCTGGCTGAGAACCGGCGCTAAGCAAGCGACGGCTGTTAAAAGAATTGTTTTTGAAAAATGCACTTCCGTTCCCCTAATTTCTGAAGCACCACGATTTCAATTGCGCGCTGCTTATGAATGCAGTTTCGTCGCAAACGGCACACGATGCAAGACACAGGCGAACTATACGTATGAGTGATAAGGTGGCTATTTACAGCAGTCGAGAAGGAAAGGATTACTTATCCCGAACGGGTTAATGCGTGATTCAAATGCGCCTAAATATTTCAAAATTACAATCTTTATTTTAGGGAAATTCTGATTATTCCCTTATTTCTATCAATTAGTAAGGCGTAATTGCGATCAATTCAGTACTCGTACTTACCGCCGTTTCGTCTTGACGACAATCGGCGTGCCTTCAAACCCAAAGCGTTCACGCAGCTTATTCACAAGCGCCCGTTCAATCGAGAAGTGCATCTTTCCCGCCTGATCGGTAAACACGATAAAGGTGGGCGGACGAACGGAAGCCTGAGTCAGATAGTAAATGCGAATGTCGCTTTCAAACTTCAGCGTTTCCACGAATCGGTTGAGTTCGCCGGTGCCGACACGCTTGGAAGCAGCTTCAAAACTGTGCCGAATTGTCATAAAGATCCGCCGGATACCCTCCGCATTTTTGGCGGACGCGAACAGGACCGGAGCATAATCCAGAAACTTGAGCTGATCGCGAATGGTTTCGGTAAACGCGCGCTTGCTCTTGCCTTCCGCCGCATCCCACTTGTTCACCACAATGATGAGGGCGCGCCCTTCTTCGTGCGCATAACCGGCAATGGTGGCATCGGAGCCTACTACCCCTTCGGTCGCGTCCACAATCAGCAGCACGACATTCGCCATGCGAATATGGCGGCGGGCCATTATTACGCTCAACTTCTCCGTCATCTCCGTGGTGCGGCCCTTGCGCCGGATGCCTGCCGTGTCCACAAAACGGAAAACGGTGTTGCCTTCCTGAACGCTTTCATCCACCGCGTCCCGCGTCGTTCCGGCAACAGGCGAAACAATGGCGCGCTCCGCCCCCACCAGCGCATTCAGCATCGTTGATTTACCCACATTGGGACGTCCGATAATGGCAACCTTGATCCGCCGCTGCTGAGTCGCGTCTTCGGTTTCCTCTTCCTCTTTTGAAATCTCTTCTTCTTTGGGAAACGGGGCCGTTACATGGTCCAGCAGAGCGCCCAAGCCCAGTCTGTGTTCAGCCGAGATCCCCATCGGGTCGCCCAGCCCCAGCGAGTAGAACTCATGCACCAAGTCCTCGCGCGACTTCGCATCAATCTTGTTGACCGCCAGCGTAATCGGCTTGTTCAGCGGGCGCAGCAGTTGCGCCAGATCACGATCCGACGCCGTAATCTCCGTCCGCCCGTCGATCACATACACAATATGCGCCGCCATATCGAGCGCCACCCGCGCCTGTTTCAGAATCTGGCTGGGAATTAACTGGTCATCGTTAGGAATAATGCCGCCGGTATCAATCACGCCGAATCGCTTCCCCCGGTACTCCGCTTCTCCATAGATGCGGTCGCGTGTAATGCCTGGCTCATCCCCGACAATGGAGCGACGGTCTCCAATAATGGCGTTAAATAGTGTGGATTTACCGACATTCGGACGCCCGACAATCACAACTGTCGGCAAGGGTTCGTCTCTAACGGCATTATTCATTTTGTTTACAGCTTCGCATGAGACCATGAAATTTACGGATGCCAGGAGAAAACGGAACAATCAACACGCGCAACATCGCTATCATCGCGCATGTTGACCATGGAAAAACAACGCTGGTGGATGCCATGCTGCGTCAAAGCGGCATCTTTCGCGCCAATGAAGAAGTAGGCGAGCGCGTTATGGACTCGAATGATTTGGAGCGTGAACGCGGCATTACGATTCTTGCCAAAACAACCGGTGTGCGGTATGGCGGGACCAAGATCAATATCGTCGATACGCCGGGACATAGTGATTTCGGCGGCGAAGTGGAGCGCGCGCTGAAAATTGTCGATGGGGTCATGCTGCTGGTGGACGCCAGCGAAGGCCCGCTGCCGCAAACGCGCTACGTGCTGACAAAGGCGCTCGAAGCCAAGCTGCCTCCGGTTGTGGTCATCAACAAAATTGATCGGCCTGACGCTCGTATTCAGGAAGTTCTGAACGAAATCTACGATCTGTTCATCGATCTGGATGCGGACGAGGACCAGCTTGATTTTCCCGTGGTTTACACCAACGGCAAAGCCGGAATCGCCAAGATGGAGATGAGCGAGAACAGCGACAACCTGCGCCCGCTGTTCGAAACGATTCTGAAACATATTCCTTCCCCCAAAGGCGAATCATCGGATGTGCTGCAGTTGCTTGTCGCCAATCTCGACTACAGCGACTATTTGGGCCGTCTCGCCATTGGCCGGGTATTCAATGGCACGCTGAAGTACGGCGACGAGGTCGGCATCGTCAAGCTGGACGGCTCGTTGCAGAAGACCCGCATCACAAAGCTGTACTCTTTTGAAGGCTTGAAGCGTGTGGATGAGACCGTGGGCAAGCTGGGAGACATTCTGGCCATTGCGGGCGTAGAAGGAATCACCATCGGCGAAACTATCACCAGCGCCGAAAATCCGAAGGCGCTGCCGAACATTCCAATCGACGAGCCGACCATCGCGATGACCTTCACGGTGAACAATTCGCCCTTCTCCGGACGGGAAGGCCAGTACGTCACATCGCGTAACCTTCGTGACCGGCTGGATAAGGAACTGCTCACCAACGTTTCGATCAAGGTGGAAGAAGCAGGCGGGCCGGAGGCTTTCAAAGTAATGGGCCGGGGCGAATTGCAGCTTGCCATTTTGATCGAGATGATGCGCCGCGAAGGATACGAGCTACAGGTCGGCAAGCCCGAGATCCTGACCCGCACCATCGACGGCAAGCTTCACGAGCCGCTGGAACTGTTGGTCATCGACTGCCCGGAAGAGTTTATCGGCGTGGTGATCGAGAAAATGGGAACGCGTAAAGGCAAGATGACCAAGATGATCAATCATGGATCGGGCCGGGTGCGCCTGGAGTTTGAAGTTCCTTCCCGTGGGCTGATCGGTATTCGCGGCGAGATGCTGACCGAAACAAAGGGAATGGCGATCATGAACTCGCTGTTTCACGGTTATATCGAGTGGCAGGGCGAGATCGAAATGCGCCCCACCGGCTCGCTGATCTCGGATCGCACGGGCATTGCCACCAGCTATGCCATTTACAATTTGCAGGAGCGCGGTGTGATCTTCATCTCGCCGACAGCCGAGGTCTACGAAGGCATGATTATCGGCGAGAACGCGCGCAACTCCGATCTCGACGTGAACATTGTCAAAGAAAAGAAGCTGACCAACATGCGCGCTTCCACTTCGGACGAAGCTATCCGCCTCATCCCGCCCCGCATCATGAATCTGGAACAAGCTCTGGAGTTCATCAAGGAAGATGAACTGGTGGAAGTAACACCCAAATCGATTCGTCTTCGCAAGAAAATTTTAAAAGCAAATCAGCGTTAAACCAAAATTTTCTGGCCGAACGACAGCATCCGCCGGACCAGAAACGAAGCGGTCGGCAGTGGCTTTGGCAAGGTAAGCACATCATCTTCACCATAAATCGTTGATCCATCCTTGCGGTGAACTTCCACGGTGAAGCGCTTCGGGTAAACAACCCATACCTCGGGGATGCCCTCTCCGAGGTAAACCTGTACCTTTTCTGCAATCTTTTTTTTCGTGTTGGAAGGGGAGACAACCTCAATCACAAAAAACGGCGTTGCCGCTGGATAACCGGAACTTTGTGCATCTACCCAGCTTGGGTAGTCAATGACCATCAAATCTGGGCTTGGCATCTGGATAGTGCTTTTCAGCCGCAAATTGATACGCTGTAAAACCTTAAAATCCGGCTCAGGGCAGACTTGCTTCAGCGCTTCAAGCAACCGTTCACAAACATCGTAGTGAGGAGCTTTCGGATCAGGTGACAAAATGATTTCTCCGTTGATAAGTTCGCTCCGAAACCCCCGAGGAGATCGGAAGCGCAGAAACTGCCTAACAGTGATGGGTCGTACAGCCGTCGTACTCAAGAATGTGCCCTCCTCTTCAAACTACTACTGAAGTTCTGTGTTTTTCTCGAAAAGCGACTGAAGGTGCCCGGGATGCCGAAATCGGAACCACATCTCGTGCAGGTCACCTTTCACGTCTGCTCCAGCCCATACGAGAGCGAGATAAATGGCAGAGAAGGATGTGGTGAAAACTACTCCCTGCCAATGAGGGAGTATCGGTCTATTTCTTCCGGAATGTACGGGGTTTCCTGCTATAACGACTCTATACAGAAAGAACAGAACAAGCAGCGTGGGTACAAATCGGAGCCCGGTCGTCCAATCGTTCTTGTGGCTGCTTCCCATTAGTTAAGAGTATGTGGGATTTCGCCGTTTATTACAGTACTGGTACGCACAACGGCGCATGCTTACCGGAATGGCTGGCTCACCAGATCTAGCAAAGGTCCGGCAACAGGAACTTCTGCTGCTCACCTAACGCCGCCGTTACAGCTTCCGCCGCCAAATATCCGCTGCGGACGGCACCCTCCATCGTTGAGGGCCAGCCGGAGCGCGTCCAGTCGCCTGCCAGAAAAAGGTTAGGAATGGATGTCGTATTTACAGGCCGATGTGCTTCCAGGCCGGGCGAGGCCGAAAAGGTGGCGCGCACTTCCTTGACCACATGGGCGTGTTCGAGCACTGCATCCTTCGCTGTCGGGAAAAACTCCGCCAGTTCTTTCAGCGCGAGAGCAATCACTTCGTTTCGCCCCATCTCGGTCAGGTTGCGTGATGCGCTGACTACGAGTTGAATATGCTTGCCTTCGCCCTTATTGAACATCCACTGAATCGTTCGATCCAGCAGCGTGGCGTGCGGCAGATCCGTGATCGCCCGGTCAAACCACAGGTGAATGCCGGTAATCGGCGAATGATCAAAGCCGGAGAGATTTATATTCAGTCCAGGAACAAGGCCCGCGACCCGCTCAAAGGGAACGGCCAGCACATAGGCGTCGGCAGTCAGCGTTTTGCCGTCAACAATCGCGCCCGCCACCCGGTCATTTTCTACGCGCAACTGTTGTACCGGCATCCGATACTGAATCTTTACTTGCGGGTACTCCGACCATGCTTTCTCCGAATAAAGTTCCCCCAGCGGCACCGCCGGAACACCCATCTCGTAGGACTTAGCGTTTGCCAGAAAGCCGTGATAAAAGACTTGCAGCCCGTGAATTGCCGCCATCTTTTCCAGGTCTTCATTCACCGCGCTGACCAGCACCTGACGCCAAAACCGTTCGATAGCTCCGGGTGTTTGCTTCTTTTCGCGCAGCCAGTCCATCATGGTGATGTCTTCCAGATCCGCTCGCTTGCCGTACTCGTACTTCACCGAAAGCAAGCCGCTCGCTACCGCCATCTTGTCGGACAGCGAAAGGAAACGCAGTTTGATGAATGACTCGGTAAAGTGCGCGGGCGCGGGCAGCAGTCCTCGTTTCATGACAGACACTCGTCCGCCCGGCTCAATCCAATAAAACTCCCGATGGAATTGAACTCTGTCCGCCACGCCGAGCCGCCGGTAAAAGTCCAGCAGATTGGTGCAGCAGCGCAATAGCACATGCTGACAGTTGTCAATCGTAGTTCCGCCGCTGTTCTCATCGCCCGTGTTCAACAGGTAAGAAGTCGCACGGCCTCCCAGGTGCGGGCGCGCTTCCAAAAGTTGAACTTGGTAATCGGCAGAACCGAGCGCCGCCGCGCTCGCCAGACCCGCCAAGCCGCCGCCGATCACCACTACTTTGGAAGAAGCCAAACCTTTATTGCTGCCCGACTGCGGCATGCGCATATAGTTCGATCATGTTTTCAATTAAGCGAAGGCCGCAATCGCGCTCCAACGTCAGAATCGATTCGGGATGAAATTGCACGGCCTCCATCGGCAAACTGCGATGGCGCACGCCCATAACAATGCCATCGTCCGACTCCGCCGTTACTTCCAGACAGGCGGGAAGCTTTTCCCGATTGGCATACAGTGAATGATAACGTCCCACCCGGAACGACGACGGCAGGCCGCGAAATACGCCCTCATTTATATGGGAAACCGGCGAACCCTTGCCGTGCATCGGGTAATCCAAAACCTCCAACTGTCCCCCGAACGCTTCCACCATTCCCTGCAAGCCCAGGCAAACGCCAAAGGTGGGGATTGAGCGCTTCCCCAATTCTTTCACTAGATTCGGCACGCCGAAATCCGCTGGACGCGCCGGACCTGGTGAGATCAAAACAATATCCGGCTTCTCGCTGTCAATTGCCTCCAGCGCCATATGAGAGCGGTAGGTCGATACCCGAGCGCCTGTCTGACGCGCGTAATTTGCCAGCGTGTGGATGAAGCAATCCTCGTTGTCGACCAGAAGAATGTGGACGCCCTCACCGACACGGCGCGTCTTATAGGTATCCGGCCCGGAAGCTATCGACGGATAAAGCGCCCGGAAAAAGTTAGTTGCTTTTAATCGGCACTCTTCATCTTCGGAGGCCGGATCGGAATCATACAGCAACGTCGCGCCCGCTCCGTACCGTGCTATCCCGTCTTTCAAATGCACGGTCCGAATCGTAATCCCGGTGTTGATGTCGCCGTTCAAGCTGAGCATTCCAATCGCGCCGCCGTACCAGCCGCGAGCATCTTTTTCCAAATCCTCAATTGCCTGGGCAGCCGCTTTCTTCGGAGCGCCGATAATCGTCACCGCCCACATATGCGTCAGAAAAGCATCGAGCGAATCAAAACCGTCCCCCAGTGTTCCCTTCACATGATCGACCGTGTGGAACAGCCCGGCATACGCTTCAATCAGACGCCGCCCAATGACGCGCACCGAGCCGGGAACGCACACCCGCGATTTATCATTCCGGTCCACGTCGCTGCACATCGTCAGCTCTGACTCTTCTTTGGTGGAGTTCAGCAGTTCACGGATGCTCTCGGCATCGCGGAGCGGATCACCCGAGCGCCGCGCCGTACCTGCAATCGGGCAGCTTTCCACTTGATCGCCCTCGACGCGCACAAACATTTCCGGCGATGCGCCAACCAGTTGCTCATCGCCCATCTGCAAAAGAAATTCATACGGGGAAGGGCTGGTTTTCTGGATGCGCCGGAACAACTCAGATGGACTGCTCGTGAAAGGCGATGAAAAAACTTGCCGCAGAACCACTTCGTAGTAGTTGCCTTGCCGCATGCCTTCGCGAACAACCTCAACCTTCCGCCGGTACTCTTCCAGCGCGTGATCGGAAACAATTTCGCCGCGCTTGGAAGCCGCAACGGATTCCATTTCGGGCGAGGTGCGTTCCAATCCGGCGGTGTTTAATTCACCACCGGAAAAATCATACTCGAACCGCTCGATAACTTCCTTCTTACGATCCATGAAGTAGATGTCATCGCAAAGAAAAAGATGAAGCGTCTTTTGATCTTGGCGCGGCAACTGCAGCTTGATAGGATCAAACTGCAACAGCAGATCGTAGCCGAACGCGCCTACCAAAGCCAGCCGTGAATCCTCGGGATGCCGGAACTCCTCCACAAGCGTCCGCAACAGGGAAAACGGTGAAGGCTGTTTACTCCGCTCTTCTTCGGGAAACTTATCAGCGAGCGGCTTCAATAGCAGCATTAAAACATGAGTTTTGAATAAAGCTGCTTCCCAGTGCGGATGCTCCCAAACTAAAGCTTTCAGTAAGCCAATAAGAACCTGACCACGATGGTTTAATGCTCGAATGAAAACCGTCCGCTCGCGCCCCACAATCTCCAGGCAAGGCGCGACACAGGCTACGTCCCAACGCGAGTATCGTCCCGGATACTCATAGCCGGATGAAAGATAAGCGCCGCGCTTCGTATCCAACTCTTTCAGAAGCTGATCCAGCCCTTGCGCAAACGGAATTTTAGAGCTGGTGCGAGTTACTGTAATTCCGTGCGGAGTGGTGTAGCTCAGGGGCGGCATGAACGAACTTTAGCAGACTAAATCGTCGCGAGTGATTTCGGTATCACCAAGCCGACCCAGCATGGCCAGCGCCACCGATTCGGTGCGGAAGAACTCTTGCGCAATCATCTGCACTTCTTCCCGCGTCACGGACTCGATGCTGTCGAGCATCTCGTCCAAAGACATAAACCGGTCAAAGTAAAGTTCCTGACGCGCCAGATTCGACATGCGGCTGGAGGTTGATTCCAGGCTCAACATCAACGAGCCTTTTAAATGATCTTTCGCGCGGCGCAACTCATCTTCGCCGATGAATTCTTCTTTCAATTGCCGGAATTCCTTCATTACGCAATTGACTACTTGTTTAGCGGTTTCCACCGCCGTTCCCGCATACACCGTGAAGCAGCCGGTATCGCTAAACAGATTCAGCTCCGAATACACCGCATACGCCAGCCCTTGCTTTTCGCGAATGTTCTGAAACAGCCGCGAACTCATTCCGCCGCCCAGCACAGTGTTCAAAATATACAGCGGAAAACGCAATTCATGCGCCAGCGGATACGCCGGAACGCCCATAGCAATATGCACTTGCTCCAGCGATTCCTTTTTCTTCAAAATCAGCGGCGCATACGTTTTCGGGGACTTATCAACTGGCACAGAACCGCGCTCCCGCAGATCAGAAAATTTGTCCCGCACCAGCTTAACCACGTCATCATGATCCAGATTGCCTGCGGCAGTAATCAGGATATTTTTGGGGGAATAAACCCGGTCGTAGAAATCAAGCAGCATCTCCCGCTCGAACTTTTTTACGGTTTCTTTGGTTCCTAGAATTGGCTTTCCTAAGCCGTGACCTTTCCAGAAATTACCGATAAATGCTTCGTGGAGAACAAATTCCGGCTGATCCGCCTCCATTTTGATTTCTTCCAGAATGACGCTTTTCTCTTTTTCGATATCCTCCGCGCGAAACAGCGGGTTCAAAACCAGATCGGAAATTACTTCAAAGGCGACCGGCAGATGCTCGTCCATCACTTTTGTATTGAAACTTACCAGTTCCTTGCTGGTAAACGCATCCAAACCGCCGCCCACTGAATCAACTGAACGGGCGATCTCTTCGGAAGACCAGTGCTTCGTGCCTTTGAACACCATGTGCTCAATAAAGTGCGAAAGACCATTCTCCGGCCCCTGTTCCACGCGGGAGCCGGAACCAATCCAAATACCGAGCGAAACAGAGCGGACATACGGCATCGCTTCCGTAACAATACGGATTCCGTTCGGGAGTATTGCCCGTTCTATCTCACGAACATGAGGGAGAGCCACAACCATATGAATACGCCTTTCCGGGTGTACAAAGGTACACTAAAGTCAAATGAAGCAAGTACTTGAAGGCCAACCGCTGGTCGGAATGGAACTTGCCGACCTGCAGGCTCTACTGGGCCGGGCGCAACCAAAGTTCCGCGCCCGACAGTTATATGACGCTTTGTATCGAAAACAAGTGGCGAATTTGTCTGAAATTTCCACTTTGCCGCAAGTCCTTAAGGAACAACTACTTACAAAGGGTTCTCTGGGGCTGCCGGTTTCCGAAAAGCGCTTTGATTCCCGCGACGGGACGCGGCGCTATCTGCTCAGATTAAATGATAACCGAACGGTGGAAACCGTTCTGATGCCGGAAACAAACCGGGACACGATCTGCATTTCCAGCCAGGTTGGTTGTCCGGTGGATTGTCGGTTCTGCCTGACGGCTTTGATGGGCTGGGAGCGCAACCTGACGGCGGGTGAAATCGTCGGTCAAGTCCTGTATGTAGCCAAAGAAAACGGCCTGCAGCCGACCGGCACGCGCATGAATGTGGTCATGATGGGCATGGGCGAGCCGCTCCTGAACATGGATAATGTGCTGAAAGCGACACGGCTGCTGACCGATCCGGACGGCATCGGCATATCACCGAAGCGGATCACTGTTTCCACTTCAGGCATTGTTCCCAATATTTACGAACTGGGTCGCGCCGAAATCCGGCCTAAACTTGCGATTTCGCTGAATGCGTCGACAGAGGAACAACGGCGCGAGCTGATGCCGATTACCCGCAAATATCATTTGCAGGATTTAATGGACGCCTGCCGTGAGTATCCGCTGCGTCCCTGGGAGAAGTTGACGTTCGAATATGTGTTGCTGGGTGGAGTGAATGATTCGGACGCAGACGCAAAGCGCGTGGTTCGTTTGCTTACCCATCTCAATTGCAAAGTCAACTTGATTGCGCTCAATCCAGGTCCCGGCATTCCGTTCCAAACGCCTTCGCCGGAACGGGTTCAAAGCTTTCAGGGGATTATCCGCCGCGCTTTCCCCTGCTTCGTGCGCAAGCCCCGTGGCCTCGACATCTTTGCGGCATGCGGACAATTGAAGCGAGAGACAACTGATTTAGTTACCATTGGTTCTGATTAGGAAAACCCATGTCAACGGTCCCAAAGCACTATATCACTCCAGAAGAGTATTTGGAGCAGGAGCAGAAATCTGAATGGAGAAGCGAGTACTTTGATGGCGAAGTCTTTCCCATGTCGGGAGCGAGCCGTTACCACGGTTTAATCGTTACGAATTTGGTACGGAATATTAGCCAGAAACTTGATGATCGTCCCTGCAATGTGTACTCCAGCAGCTTGCGTGTTCGTGTTTCGCCCACAGGACTTTACACTTATCCTGACGTCGTTGTGACATGTGGCGAAGAGCAATTTCTGGATAAATCAGATGATACACTGCTCAATCCCGTTCTCATCATAGAAGTGCTTTCCGATTCGACGAAAGATTATGACCGGGGCGGCAAATTTGAAAGCTACCGGACCCTGCCCTCTTTAAGAGAGTATGTGACCATTGCCCAAGATAAGATTCACATTGAACAGCACCAATGCCAAGGAAGCGGCCGCTGGCTTTTGCTGGAACACTTTGATAATGCAGAAAGCATTGTATTCAACTCGATTGAGATCGAGTTGTCTGTGTCAGAGATTTACAAAAAAGTCAAATTCTAACAGCATTACTGCCCGCTCACTCGCGCGTGTGTAGCCGTGCTTCCGTCTGTCATGCCAAGTGTCCATTTGATGGCCTCAAAATACATCTTCTGAATATCCGGGTCGTCCCAGGACTCTTTCGTGTGCCCCAGCGTTGAATAGAACACTCGCCCCTTGCCGTACATCTTGGACCAGGCGACCGCAAAATCGCGGTCCGTCCGATGCACTCGTGGATTGTTGTTGTAGTCCAACTTGCTGGAATCGAGGCTCAACAGAACATTTACCTTGTCGCGGGACCACGACTTTGCCTGATAAATCTCATCGCGCTTCACGAACTCTTTCGGAAAATGACGGACAGCAGGAAAGTTCGGATCTTCCAGTACAATCGGCGCATTAAACGTCATCCAGGGATGCTGGTCAAACCAGCCGCCAATCATCTCGCCATATTCGGGCCACTTGTAGTTCGTGTCCAGCGCCGCATGGATTCCGACGAAGCCTTTGCCGTCATCCTTCACAAAGGAAAGCATGTCCTGCTTCTGGTCATCCGTAAGATCCAGTTCTCCCGTAGTGCTTGCAAATACCAGCACGTCGAAGTAATCGAGTGTTTTCATGTTGCGGGTCTTCGGGTCCTTCTTGGTGATCAGCTCGGTATCCGAACGCAGGGTCGTGTCCCACAATCTGGAGTCATGGCCCATTTTGTAGACGGCGGCCATAGCGTCGGGCACCGAATCGTGTTCAAACCCCTTGGTTTGGGAAACAACAAGCACCCTTGCCTGCCGGTTCGGAGGCATTTTGACGCCCCCAGGCGTTTGGCCGAAAGCCCAAACTGCCATTGATACGAGGAACGCGCCGCAAAGCGCAACGGGAAAACAAGTCCTGGATCTCACATAGGACAGCTTACTGAAACGCTTCCCAGGAATCACACTGTTTTGACAAATTTTTTTCACCACGCCTTTCAAATACTGCTCCGCATCGGCTATTTTGGTCCTTTTTTGCTGGGAACTGCGGATTCCTCCTTTCTGTTTCTTCCGATCGGCAACGATCTTCTCATCGTGGCTCTGACAGCGGGCCATCATCATAACTTTTGGATTTACGTGCTTTCGGGCACTTGCGGCTCTGTGCTGGGCGTTTTCTTTCTGGACCTGGTAGCCCGCGCTATTGGCGAAACGGGAGTACAGAGCATGATGGGCCAGCGGCGTTTCGACTACCTGAAACGGAAAGCCGGGCAGAAAGCGGCTCCCCTCATTGCGCTGGCCTGTCTTGCGCCGCCGCCGTTTCCGTTTACCATGCTGGTTGCTACTACCAGCGCGCTCGGCTATCCGAGGAAGAAGATACTCACGGTCGTGGCCGTATGCCGCGCGCTTCGGTTTTTTATCCTGAGCTTTTTAGCGATTCGATATGGGCAAGCCATCTTACGAATTATCAACACTCCAGCTTTTAAGTGGACGGTCGGCGCTTTCGGAGTTTTGTGTCTCATCATGAGCGGCTTCACCGTTGCAAAATGGATCAAAACCAGCCGCTCCCGCCGGGCGCGCGCTTAGAAGAAAGGAACGCAGTTTAATACTAAAACCATGCGAATCGGCATCACTTGTTACCCCACTTACGGCGGCAGCGGCATCGTAGCGACAGAGTTAGGTCTGGAACTGGCGCGGCGTGGACACGAAGTACATTTCATCAGCTACGCTTATCCGATCCGGCTCGGCGCGGACACGCCCGGAGTGTATTACCACGAGGTGGAAGTGTCCAGTTATCCATTGTTTCAGTACCCGCCATACGTGATGGCGCTGGCTTCCCGCATGGCGGAAGTGGCCGAGCAGCACCACCTAGACCTCCTGCATATGCATTACGCGATTCCGCACGCCGTGGCGGCGCTGCTGGCAAGACAGATGACGACGGAACGGTTTCTGCCCTACATTACTACCCTGCACGGAACTGACATTACGATTGTAGGCGCAGATCCCTCCTACTATCGCGCCACGAAATTCTCCATTGAGCAGTCAAACGGCATCACCGCCGTCAGCGAGCACATACGAACGCAAACCGTGGATTTTTTCCAAGTTCGCAATCCGATCCAGGTGATTCACAACTTTATTAACGCATCCATTTATAAACCGGACGAAAGCAGCCACGTCGGACGCCGCAAGCGCATTCTGCATATTTCCAACTTTCGCCCGGTGAAACGGGTGCTTGACTGCATTTCTGTTTTCGCCAAGGTGCGGAAGGAGGTGGATGCGGAACTCGTTATGGCGGGTGACGGGCCGGATCGCGGGCCGGCGGAGAGGCTTGCCCGCGAGTTGGGCATTGACGCCCATGTCCGCTTTCTCGGCAAACAGGACCACATGGAGCGCCTGATCCCCCAGACTGACGCGCTTCACCTGCCGAGCGAAACCGAAGCTTTCGGGCTGGCCGCTCTCGAAGCCATGGCCTGCGGCGTGCCGCCCGTGGCTACTCGCACGGGCGGGGTTCCTGACCTGATTACGCAAGGTGTGGACGGTTTCATGGAGGAAGTCGGCAACCACGACGCGCAGGCTGCCCGCTTGTTACAACTGTTGACGGACCAGGCTCTTCACGACCAAATGGCCGGAGCGGCCCGTCACTCGGCGGTCACCCGATTCAGTACGGAACTCATTATTCCGCAGTACGAAGCGTACTACCGACAAATCTGCGAGTCCGGGGGAACCGGAGGCAAATAGTTGGTGTCTAACCTATCGAGTACTTTCAAAAGGCCATTACTAAGGGTAGAATTTCATACAATGGCGCAATCCTTGTCGGGCAATTCGGCGAGCCTGTCCATCCTGGCGGGCGCTCAGCACGGAGTTTCGGAAGAAGACGCCCGCATCTTGCGGGGGCTAAGGGCAGGGATCGATACCGCATACGAAGAGCTAATTGAGCGTTACGAGCAGCCTGTTTACACGATGGCCTACCGCTTGCTCGGCAACCAAACTGATGCTTGCGATGTCGTGCAGGAAGTGTTTTTAAAGGTTTTTCGCGGTGTTAACGGGTTCCGCGAGCAGAGCAGCCTGCGCACGTGGATTTATCGTATTGCCGTCAACGAGGCTCATAATCACCGCCGCTGGTTTGTGCGTCACTGCCGTCGGGAGGTTTCTCTCGAAAAGGAGAGCGGCGAACAGGAGAGTCGGTGCGAACTGGCGCAGGACCCTGGACCATCACCTTACGATCAGACTTTGGACAAGGAAACTCGAATGTTGGTGGAGCGGGCGCTGACCAGAATTAATCCTTTGTTCCGCACAGCGGTGGTGCTGCGCGACATACAAAATATGAGCTACGAAGAAATAGCTGAGATTTTGCAAGTATCACTCGGAACTGTAAAGTCAAGGATTTTACGCGGCCGGGAAGCTTTAAAACGCGAGTTGAGCCAGCAAACTAATTCTGGGCTGGCGGAAGCAATGGCCTAGTCAATGTTCGATAAGGACAAAAAGAAATGAATTGCTGGAGTGTAAAACGGCGCAAGGCGGAGTTTGTCGACGGCCGGCTGCGTGAGCGCGAGCGGTCCCGTGTCGCCTCGCACTTGGCCGAGTGTTCCACCTGCTCACTCGGGTTTGAACAGGCGCGAGCGCTTCGCTCTACCTTGGCGAACTTGCCGCAATCGCTCCCCCCTGCTCACTTGAGAACGGCGCTGCGCGTGCGCGCTTCTCAGGAGAGACAAGTTATCGAAACACATCGCGGATCAAGACTCCAGCAACTTTGGGACAATTGGCGCTTCCGACTTGACCAGTGGATGCGTCCTTTGACGCTTCCGGCTACGGGCGGAATTTTATCCAGTCTCCTGCTGTTTACTTTATTGGCGTCAAACATTGCCACAAGCGCCCAGGAAGCCAACTACGAAGTTCCGGTTCTGTATGGGGATCATGTCGACGCGAACCTGATTCCCGTTCAGTTACGGTCATCCGTGATTCTCACCTTGAGCTTGAACGGCAACGGACGGATCACCGACTATGCCTTCCAAGACGCTTCCGCCTCGTTTGTAGGCGACGTAGGCCATCTGCAACGTAACAACATCTCCGTACCAGCCTTCCCCGGCGTGCTAGCCTTGGCGCAGCCCATTAACGAAGATATCAGCATTAAGCTAACGCCCCTCTTTTTCCGGCGTTAATCTTACATCTGCCCTGTTACTGTCTTAACGAGTAGTTCTCCTCATTGCGGGTCAAATTTGGGCTGTAATAAGGGTCTTTCTCGATCACACCCGCCCACTTCTCGCGCATTCGCTCGACTTCCCTTGGATGCGGAATCAGATCTTTCGATGTCTTCGAGAACGCCTCGTGATGGTACAGCAGGGCATGCGGAGTATATAGCACCCGATACCCCAAGCTGCCGATTTTTAAACAAAGGTCGATGTCATTAAAGGCCACCGCGAAATCAACTTCATCAAATCCGCCCACTTCCCAGAAGATGCTGCGCTTCGTCATCAAGCATGCCCCAGTGACAGCACTGACGTTGCGGATCACATCCGAAAAATCGAAATAATGACTGGCATCTCCGTCCAGAGCTTTGAAGGCGTGGCCGCAATTATCGTATAAACCCATCACCACTCCCGCGTGCTGAATCCGCCGATCCGGATACAGCAGTTTCGCGCCGACTGCCCCCACTTCTGGCCTTTCCACTAACTCCACCATCGCTGTGAGCCAATCCTCGGCGATAACGGAAGTATCGTCGTTCAGAAACAGCAGGATCGGCGATTCGCACTGACGCGCCGCCAGGTTGTTAATAGCGGAATAGTTGAACGGCTGATGGCGGTGATCGATATAGCGGACCGGCGTAGCGCCGGATTGAAACTTTTTGAGGAGGCCGCTGATGGCTTCGCCTTTTGAGTTGTCAATCACGACAACCTCAAAATTCCGGTAGCTGGTATGGGACAGCAGCCCTTGCAGGTTTGTTTGCAAAACGCCTGCTTTGCCGCCGGAAGCAATAATGATGCTGACGCGCGCTTCCTCGGAGATAGGATACCGGACGCGCCAGCGGCCCGGCGCCCTGCCCTTTTGCACTGCCATTCCGGGATTTTTGCTTTTGCAATGACCTTGCAGCGCCTGGCACGCGGCATCGAGCGCGTATTGTTTATTTCCAATACTCGCGGCAGTAGAGGCTACGCCCGCTCGCCAGTGATACAGAACTCGGGGGATGTGCAGAATGTGATTTGCCTGCGTGGCGGCTTTCAGAATGAGATCGTAATCCTGGCTTCCGTCGCAATCCGAGTTGAAACCGCCGATACTGCGGGCAAGCTCCTGCTTCAGAACGAGCAGGTGACAGATATAGTTTTCTGAGAGCAACAGGTCCGGCGACCAATCCGGTTTAAAGAACGGCTCAAAGCGTCTGCCTTTCCGGTCAATTTTGTCTTCATCGCTATAGATCAGGTCGGCATCGGGGTTTTGCTCCAAAGCTTCACCAACATAGGCAAGAGCATGAGGAGCCAGCGTGTCGTCATGGTCAAGAAAGGTAACGTACTCGCCGGACGCCATCTGCCAAGCAGTATTGCAGGCTTTGGAAATCCCGCCCCGTTCTGTGCGAAATACGATCTTAATCCGGTTATCGCCAGCCGCAAACTGTTGGAGAATCGGTCTCGGCTCCGGTCGGGTAGAGCAGTCGTCGGCAATGCAAAGCTCCCAATGTTCGTAGGATTGCTCCAACACCGATTGAACCGCCGCCGTCAGTTCCGCCGGGTCGGTATTAAAAACCGGCATCACCACGCTGATCAGAGGACGGTTTTGCAAGCTCGGCAGCCTGAGGTCCATCAGGTTGTTGTCCGGCAGTTCGAAATGGTAAATCCACCGGTCGTAGTCGGAAGCAAACCCTTTTTCGTGATCGATGCGGAGGGACGTGCGCACTTCCCGCAGCATTTCACCCTCCGATAAGACGCGCACAACAATCGGGTGCTCACCGTTCGGGAGCGCTGATGAATCCAGTTCGTAAAGATAACCGGCGCGTCCTGTCCGATCAAGATCGGGGTGAGCCTTTTTGACGTCAGGTCTTGCAATGTTTGGCTTCACCGCTGCCACAGGCTGCCCTGGAATTTCGATTTGAACGGAATCCACGCCGCCTTCCGCCAAACACCAGCCCCGCACCGTAATGATTCCGCTTCTCGGAGATGTATCGCCGGATCTCGGTTCATCACAAACCAGAAAGGACCGTTTGGGGCTTAGTGCGACAGATTCGTCTTCCGCTTTACGCAAGCGGCCGGGAACAACTTTTTTGATCCACGTGCTCGTGCCGCGCAAGGTGCGCCACACACGACTGGTCAGCATCTCCATTTGTATGCGGTCCACTCGGGAAATGGCTGTTTGCTGGGACCGTAGCTGCTGTTGCTGAAGCTGCACGGTTTCCAGAATTTTTGCAATCTGGCGCTGCGAAGTCTGTAACTCCGATTCGACTTGCTTTAGCCTTAATTGTAGTTCTTCAATCCGAGTTTCTGATTGGTCCGAATGCGGCATGTCTCTATGCAAGATAACAATGAGTAATAGCTTCCCAGTGCCCGTCCCAATAAATATCAGGAAAGTCTCGACCTATCTCAAGGGTGTGTTGAGGAGGCGAAAGGAACTCTTCTTTCCTGCCCGCGACACTTATGAATACCGCAGGTGGATGAACCGGCACTTACGGGAACGCCAAGAACGGTTTCCCGAAGCGCCTGAGCCGGGCCTGTTATCGATTTTAACGGCTGTTTGGGACCGCAGCCCCATTCCCTATCTGGCAAACTTGGCGGATTCGCTGTTCCGGCAGAACCGCCACGGCCATAGCGAGTGGGTGATTTTAGATAACGGCTGTTCGCGCCGCGAAATCCTCATGTATCTGGAGGATTTGCGCAAACACCCGTGGATCAAAATCTGCCGGTCCCAAACCAATGTCGGGATCACAGCAGGTCTCCGGCTGTGCCTGCAACGCGCCCAGGGCCGCTACGTTCTTCCCATCGACGGCGATGACCTTCTATATCCTGATGCCCTGAAACTGGTCACCGCAGCCATTCAGGAAGCGGATTATCCCGCGCTGCTTTATACGGATGAAGATAAGATTACGGTGCATGGCGTAACACAGCCCTACTTTAAACCGGATTGGGACCCTGTTCTGCTGGCAAACTCCGCGTATATTGCGCATCTGGGCATTATTGACCGAACCAAAGCATTGGAATTGAATGCTTACGGAAATGAGGAAACGGAAGGCAGTCCGGATTGGGATTTATTTGTCCGGTTCAGCAGCGCCGGTTACCGTCCGGTCCACATCCCGGAGGTCGTTTATAGCTGGCGCGTGCATGCGCATTCCACGGCGGATGACGCCGGAACAAAACCCTACATTGTTTCCTCACAGAAAGCCGTCCTGTCGCATTTGCTTCAATCCCAACCGGGCAAAAACAACTTCTCCCTGCAAGAGAACGGTTTGTTTCCCGGCGGCGCGCACTGGCGCTTTGTCCGGGAACAGGTCCATCCACAACCGATGCTCTGCGTCCTTCTAGGGAATAAGGGAGCAGATAGGCCGCCGCATGCGCGGGTTGGCAACTACCCCTTTACCCGGTTTGCTCATATGCCGCTCACGTCGAAGCTGTCAGAACTCGGAAAATTGCTTTCAGACGCGGGCGAAGGCACAAGTTATGTTTGTTTTGTCGGCGCGGACGTGAAAATTGAAAGTCCTTCTTGGCCCTGGGAAGCGTTAGGGTTGTTTGAAATGTTCCCCGATGCCGTTATGATCGGCGGTCGCCTCTGGAATCATTCCGGGGTGATTATCGCAGCGGACCAGCACTTCGGATTCGGAGGTCCCTGCGGTTGTCCGAATCGGGGCCGGTCCGTGTCCGACCCCGGATACTTCGCGCAAATGTGGAAACAAAGGTCAGTCAG
>CAXTWT010000006.1:0-9001 GCA_964247955.1 uncultured Bryobacteraceae bacterium | reverse complement strand
TTCCGGACCGCCGGTTCTATCCCAAACCGTTCTCGCTGCAGGAGGGCTTTGTTTTAGAAAGCAACTAAAGACTACGAATGACTCTCCGAACGGGCGGCTCCTCAATAGCCGCACTTTGCAAGATGCAAAGGTCCACACCGTCTACTTCTTTGACTTCTCCGTGAGAAATAATGATATTGGGTGCTAATTTAAACGGCTGGTCCCGATGGCTTTTTCGATTGTAAAGTCGGTGTCTTTCGCCGTGCTGCTTTCGGCAAGTTTGTGCTTGCTCGACATAACAAACGCCGAACAAGCACAGCCAGAATCGTCTCAACGTGCTTTAGGACAGATCAGTGGTCACGTATACCGCTCCGATACCCATCAGCCTTTAGGGAAGGCGATGGTTGTCTTGAATCCACAGGATCAGTCAGAAGGAGCACAGCGGCGGGTGGCTAGAACTGATATGGACGGTGCATTCGTGCTCAAGGACATTGTGCCCGCAGACTACGGTTTTGAAGTGAGTCGAACCGGATTCGTGACTGATTACAAAGAAGCCAGGTTGCTGCCCTCGGGAGAAGAGATGAGCCGTGTCGATTTCTCACTGGCTCCTGCTGGTGTCGTGTTGGGCGTTATCATTGATGAAGACAAAGAGCCTGTCGAAGGAGTGAAGGTTGAGATCCTAAGGCCGACTTACCTGCCGGGCGGCATACTCCAGCTATTGTCTATGCCTTCCGCCATCACCGATGAACAAGGGCTGTTTCGGATCTCAGGCTTAATCCCGGCAGACTATTACCTCCGCGCTGGCGGATTGATAGAGCCTCCGGTAGGTCGGCTCGGCCAGTCTCTGCCTTTAGAGGAATCGAGCGATCACAGCCGGCAATACCGGGATGTCTGGTTCCCGGAACCGGCCATCCAAGATGGTTCGACACCTTTCCATTTGGAAGCAGGCGCCGAACTCAATGTGGGTCAAATTCAGGTTTCAACGGAGCCCACCTGGAGCATCAAAGGGAAGATAGAGGGTGAAGCGCCGGGAGTCCCGAAACCCACTGAGGTTCATTGTGTTAAAGATCAACCGTTTGAACAGATGTTTGAGGCCGCTGGTACGGTAGTCCAGCCTGACGGAAGTTTCGTCCTGAAAGGCCTTCCTACGGGGGGCTATACTCTAACGGCAATCTCCTCGGAAAATGGTTCCCCAAAAGCGGTTGGTTATGCGGACGCTCACATCCTCGATAGAAACGTAGTTGCGAACGTTCAGCTCGGCCAAGCAGGACGCATTCGTGGCACAATTACTTCTGACAGGCCAGACCAACCGGGATTCCGAGACATTCCAATCAGCATAGGAGCCGTGAACCAGGATCGGCTTTACCTGTCGAGTGTTGATTCAAAGGGTATTTTTGATATTCAGAACGTACCGCCAGGAGCCTATACTTTCGGGTTGTTCCAGAAGCAGGGCGGAGAAATTCCAGCGTACCCCCGAGAAGTTTCCTGTTCCGGCGCAGACTATAGCAGCCAGCCGATTACGATAACCGTCGGCAGCTTGGTAAACAATTGTGAAATCTCTCTGTCCTATGACTTTGGAACCGTGAGTGGAAGGGTAAAAGGTATTGAGCAACACCAGCCCAACCTTACGGTTGTCCTCATCCCGCAGTCACGGCATTTGCGTCGCATTCCACGCTATACGTTAACGGCAAATACGGATAACGTCGGCCATTACGAAATTCAGAAAGTCATCCCTGGCAACTACTTCCTGTTTGCAGTGACACCGGATTCCGAGCAGAGGTGGTTTGCTCTGGGCTTCGCCGAGGCTCATCAAGATTCCGCTGTAAGCGTCAGTGTTGCTGCTGGACAGCATACGCACTCGGATCTGATCTTCTAAAACTTTGATATCAACCAGACTCCGGCAATCATGAGACCGCCGCCCAACACTCGCGGCCAGGATGCGGGGTGTTGTTTGAATCCGATCCAGCCAAAGTGATCTAGAGCAACCGAAGTGGCAAGAGCAGCCGTGACGCTGATGCCCGTAAATACGCCTGAGCCCAGCTGGTGAGCCAGCATAATTCCCGCCATGGTGGCCGCAACACTGAGCAGCCCCGCAGTCCAGGCCCACCACGGCGTGCCGGCAAACTTCTCACTACTCGGCCACGGCTGACGCACAAACACTTGAATCAACATCACTGCCAGCAAGCCGGCGAAATACACGTAAGCAGCCGAAAAAATAGGATGGTCAACAGATTTTCGCAGTTGCGCGCTGGCGCCGGTCTGCATAGGATTGGCGATGCCGGCTGCAATTGCAGCCAAATAGATGAGCAGATTCACTCCCTATAGATGCACAGGGAAGAAAAGGTGAGCTAATGGAAAACTGCTGTTTTACACTTGGGTTTGCCGCGCAAGCTGGGACAACACTTTCTCATCCGTGATTCGACTCTTGAACGTCTGGCCCTTGCGGCGTGTGGCGAAGGCACAAGCCGTGTCATTGAGATCGGTCCCGGACGCGGCGCGCTGACCCGGCATCTGCTGAAGCGAACCGACGAGTTGCACGCCGTTGAACTCGACCCAGCTCTCGTAAGTTTTTTGGGAGAAAAGTTCAGCGCAGAACCGAAATTGCACCTCCATCATGCGGATGTGCTGACGACCGACCTCAGCCAGTGGGGACCGGGCGCAATTATCGGCAATTTGCCTTACTACATTACATCGCCCATTGTTGAAAAGTTCCTCGCTCTTGACAACCGTTTTCCGCTTGCTGTTTTTCTCATGCAATGGGAAGTAGCCGAACGGATTTCAGCAAAGCCGGGGACGCGTGATTACGGCTATTTAACAGTAGCTACGCAACTGGTTTGCAACGTCGAGCTGATCTGCAAGTTGCCGCCCGGCGCCTTCGCGCCCCCGCCCAAAGTCCATTCAGGAGCTTTACGATTTCGCCGCAAAGCACAAACCGTTCCCAACCTGAGCGATCTGCTCCTTTTTGTAAGCAGATGTTTTACCCACAAGCGAAAAACCCTGCGCAACAATCTTAAGCCGTTTCATTACAAGATTGATTCCTGCCCCGAAGCCAACCTGCGCGCCGAGCAATTAAGCGTAGAGCAGTTTATTGCTCTGCACACAAAGCTGTCCACGGCTGCATGAAGGACCCTTTTCGAGAATGCTTTCATTTCAAGGCCGAATGGCGCTCTGTAAACTAAAACTTCATGATCCATGCCCGTTTTGCGCCGTCGTCAACCGGCTATCTTCACACTGGCAGCGCCCGAACCTTTACTTTTAGTTGGCTCTACGTGCGTAGGAACGTAGGAACCGGACGCGAGCGCGTCATCGAGAGGCTCGGAAAGGTTTAGGCATGTCGCAAACCATCCTTGGCCTGGGCGGACTGCTGAGCGATCCTTCCTGCTGTGTCCTGAAGAATGGGCGTATCGCTTCCGCCGTCGAACAGGCAAAAGTTTCCCGCCAGGACCGTCCCGGCGCCTTCCCTGACGAAGCACTTCAGCTTGCTCTCCAAATCGCAGAAGTTAAGCCCGAGGAGATTAACTGCGTCGCTGTGGCGCGCCGGTTTGCTGCCGGTTCCGAAAGCCTTGCGCAATTGGAGTTGCAGGCCCGTTTTGGGCAAAGCGAAATTGCTGTCGTGGAGCATCATCATGCCCACGCCGCCTCGGCCTATTACTGCTCGCCATTCTCATTAGCGGCTGTACTGAGTGTGGACCGTGCCGGTGATTACCGGTCGGCAGTGCTCTACACAGGAGAAGGCCCGCAACTGACACCCGTTCGTGAGCTGTACTTTCCGGACTCTCTCGGAGATCTTTTCAATCGCGTCACGGGCCTGCTCGGATTCGAGCCACGGGCGGATGAACACAAAGTGCAATGGCTCTCGGCCTCAGGAAACCTGCAATACTTGGGTGTTTTTCGGAAGCTTCTTCACAGGAACGGGTCAAGCTGGCCCCGTTTTGATCGTTCCTATTTCGATGCCGACCGTTTGACGCACGGCGGCTTTAGCGCCCGCTTTTTTGAAGAGTGTGGAATCGACTCAGCCCAACCATTGAGCGCTAGCGCCAAGGCCGATTTAGCCTTCAGCCTGCAAACCGCCATCGGGGAAACGGTTGCCGCCATGCTGGGTCCTGCCGAAAACGTCTGTCTGGCCGGAGGACTGGCGTTAAACAGCTTTCTCGTTCGCACCCTGGAAGGCCAGTTTCAGAACGTCTTCGTTCAACCGGTGGGAGGAAACGCCGGAACTTCCTTAGGCGCCGCGCTTTATGTATGGCATAACTTTTACAAGCAAGCCGCGCGCGTGCCGTTTGAAACCCTCTGTTTAGGACCGGCGTTTACGGTCGGACAGACCAAGCAGGTCCTGGAAAACTGCAAATTGCGATTTCAATTTCTCCCCACGGAAGGCGAACTGATCGGAACAGCAGTACGCGCGCTGAACGATCATAAAATCGTAGCCTGGATGCAGGGCCGCATGGAGTTTGGACCGCGCGCCTTAGGAAACCGCAGCATTCTCGCCTCGCCACGCAACCCTTATTCGACCGAAAACCTGAACGTATACATCAAGCATCGCGAAAGCTTCCGCAAGTTCGCCGCTTCCGTACCGCAGGAGCTGGCCCAACAGTATTTCGAAGTAAAACCGAACGCCGACTATCTAGCCACGGTGAGCCGTGTCCGTCCCGAACACCGCGAAACCTTTGCCGCTGCTACCCTCAGTGACGGTTTGGTCCGCGTCCACACCGTGCGCAGGGAAGAAAACCCGCTATACCACGCACTCTTATTGGCTGCCGGAGAGTCAACCGGCCTGCCCGCGCTTTACAACACCAGCTTCAACCTGTTCGGCGATCCGCTCGTTTGCACGCCGCGCGACGCCGTTCGCAGCTTCTACTCCTCAGGAATTGACGCCCTGTTCGCCGGTCATTTCTATCTGGAAAAGTAACCGGATCTCTTATTCATTCCGTAACGCAACCATCGGATCGACGCGGGCGGCGGACATAGCCGGGATCAGACACGCCGCCATTGCTGAGAAGAAGAGGACGGCCACGCCGAGGGAGAAGGTGGGGGCGTCTACCGGCTTTACCTCAAACAGAAGACTCCCCATGGCGCGTGTGGAGGCGACCGATAAGGCAAGACCGATGACGATGCCGACCACGCTCAGCGCCAGCCCTTGCCGGAGAACGAGGCCAGTCACGTTGACTGCATTGGCGCCCAGCGCAACACGCACCCCGATTTCCCGTCTGCGCTGCTCCACGGAGTAAGCAAGAACTCCATAGATTCCCAGCGCGGCTAGAAACAACGCCAGCCCGGCAAAGATCATGAAGATCTTCATCTGATTTCCGCGACTGTTTAACTCAAGATCGACGTACTCCCGCATGGTTTGCACTTTGGTGACGGGTTGCTCGGGATCGACGGACCAGATCGCTTGGCGAATACTGTTCGCCAGATTCTCGCTGTTTGCAGCAGCGCGTACGATGAGGTAGTCAGCGCTCAGGCGCTCGTCGACTTGCGTGAAAGGAAGGTACACGGTCGGTTTCATCTTCCATTGCAGGCCGCGTTCCCGGATATCGGCCGCCACGCCCACCACGGTGCGGAGCGGATTATCGGCAGTGGTTTTTCCTATCCTGATCCGTGCGCCCAAGGGACTGTCTTTCGGCCAATACTGGCGAGCGAAGGTTTCGTTGATGACCACAACCCGTTGGGAAGTCGGCGTGTCGCGACGATCCAGCAACCGTCCGGACCGCAAACGAGCGCCGAGCGTTTGCAAATAACTGGCGCTGACGGGACGATACAGCGCATCATCAAATTCGTCGGAGAGAGAAGACGGACGCCCCTCAATGGAAAAGCTCCTCGAATTGTAGATGGATGTGAACGGAATAGTCGAAGCAAAGGCCGCTCCCCGGACGCCCGGCAGAGCCGAGATCTGTTCCGTCACACGATCAGTGAAAGAAAGAATCTTCGCATTGTCCTGGTACGCCTGCGGAGAAAGAGGCATTTTCATTGTGAGCAGATTATCAGTTGGAAAGCCCAGTTCCACGGCCCGAAGGTTGGCAAGCGTTTGAATCATCAGACCGGCAGCCGCGAGCAATACAAGAGCCATCGAAACTTGGGCTACCACAAAGATTCTGCGGAAATTATTGGACGCTCCCGATAGGGTTCGGCCACCCTGCTTTAAGACAGTGTTTAAGTCCAGCCGGGAGGACTGCAGGGCGGGCAGCAAACCGAATAGGACGCCGCTGACCAGGGACACCCCTAAGGCAAAACACAGGACCGGTACATTCAGCGACAAAGGAGAGGCATTTACCAGCTTGGCGGGGATCAGGACCTGTAAAGCCGTCATCCCCAGCGTGGCCAGGAACAGGCCGACCAAGGCTCCCGCCCCGGACAGGATCAGGCTTTCGATGAGGAGCTGCCGGATTAACTGGCCACGACTGGCGCCCACGGCGGCGCGCACAGCCAATTCGCGTTGCCGCTCCGCGCCCCGAATGAGCAACAAGTTCGCAACATTGGCGCAAGCGATGAGTAACACTGTTCCGGACGCAACCAGCAACACCAGAAAAGCGGTTCGCGTGTCTCCCACCAAGTCGTCTCGCAGAGGCACCACGACGGCGCCCAGCTTCCCATTCGTCGTTGGATAAGCCCGTTCGAGTTGGAATGCGACCGCGCTCATATCGGCTTGCGCCTCCGCAAGAGAACGGCTTGCTTTGAGCCGCGCGACGACTTGCAAAAAGTGGCTGTAACGCTGCCCCCATTCGGCGGGCGCGAGGCGGATGGGATTCCAGAATTCGGCGTCCCGATTCGGAAAAGCGAAGCCCGGAGGCATGACGCCGATCACCGTAAACGGCTCATTGTTCATATGAAGCGTTTGCCCGACAGCAGTTCGAGAACCGTTAAAACGTCGCTGCCAGAGTCCGTAGCTGATGACGACCACTTTCGCGCCGGTACTGTCCTCTTGCGAGCTGAACGTTCTCCCAAACACAGGTCGAACTCCGAGCACTTCGAAGAAGTTTGCGGTCACCCCGTCTCCCTCAGCGACTTCCGGTTTTTCGCCGTCCGTCAGATTGTCAGTACGCGGACGCAAGGCCGCCATCCCGCCGAACACATGGTTCATTTTCTGCCAATCGAGGAAGTTGGCCGGGGCAATGACACTGTGAGGGTACCGGATGGCGGACGCGTCCTCCCACAAGGCGACCAACTGTTCAGGACGACTGTATGGCAGAGGGCCGAGCAGGAGTGCGTTCACGCCCGAAAAGATAGCGGTGTTTGCGCCAATGCCGAGACCTAAAGCCAGTACCGCGACCGTGGTGAAAGCAAGGCTGCGTCGGAGATTACGGAAGGTGAAGCGAATGTCAGAAAGCCAAGTGCTCGGCATAGCTTTATAACGAGCAGTTTGCGGGCCGCAGCCAGTGTTGAATAGATTCAGGAGGTTAGCGGGAAACGGGAAGCATCGAAGTGTTCGCCTGTGGGACAAGGATGCTCAATATCGCGCAGTTCGCTCCCTAATGGTCTATTCAAACCACGATTGGAAGGCATGTTCCAGTTGGGACCATTCCATTTGAAGATGTTGGGACCAACTCATCGGCTGATGGCCCGGCAAAGCTTCCACTTTACGAAAGTCGCCGGGCACTTCGAAGAGGCTTTTGTCCAGAGGATCATGGGAGAGTTCCAGGACCTCACGAGTGAAGGAACCGTTGGTTTCAAGCACAGGAAGTCCCGGCGACGACGGATCGCCATGCGTCACCACCGTGTCATGGCAACTGTAGGAGCCTGCAAGAATGTAGTCACCAATAAGATACGAACCTTTAGCCGTATTTGATTCCATTGCCGGAATGTACCAGCCGTCTCTTTCTGTTTGGTATGTGCCGTCACACGCTCCGGGTTCTGCCACGCGCCGCTCGCGCAGGCGAAGATGCCGGGCCGTGTACCCGAAAAACGTTTTCCGCTCGCCCGTGTCAATCGTTTCGTAATAAATGTTCACGGTTTTACCGGATTCTCGCGTGCGGGGAGGGCGAGCGATCCACTGCGCCAGAGACAGAATCCAATCAGGGCTCTGCGGTTGCGATTCTACATAAGTTTGCGAGGGCAGATCGAGAAAGTACATCCCCTTCCGTTCGGCATTACGAATCGTCACAAACTGCCGCGAACCGTCCTGGCTCCGACTTTCGAAGCGCATGTTCTTGCCTTGAACGTAACGTGCAAATACAGTCTCGTTCCCGGCCACGGTAGTTTTAGTAATCTCGTGCGTGTCAGCTCGCGAAAAGGCCGTAATGGAGCAAGCCAGGAACGCCAGAATGCAAAACACGCGCATAAAGACAGAGTACCGAAATTTTGCGCAGTGTGGCATCATGTGCAGATCATGGCAAGCGCGGCAAAGGAAGCGGCAGCCGCAAGAGCAGCGCCTCACCTGCGGAAAGAGATGGGCTTGCGTGATCTTGTGCTGGCCCAGATCCTGTGCGTGGTCGGGTCAGCCTGGGTCGGGGTTGCGGCCAAGCTGGGCGCATCGCATGTGGTCTTCTGGCTGGCGGCGATGCTCCTGTTTTACTTGCCTTTAGCTGCCGTTGTCATCTATTTGAATGCAGCTATGCCGCTGGAAGGCGGGCTTTACCAATGGGCCAAGCACGGATTCGGCGAGTTCCTGGGTTTTCTCACGGCTTGGAATCTCTGGGCTTATGCCGTTGTTTGCGTAGCGTCCGTCCTGTTCGTCATCCCCACAGATTTGTCTTACCTCCTGGGCGCAGGCGCGGAATGGATTCCTGCCAGCCGGGTGACTGTTGTTCTTCTGATCGGCTCCGTTCTGCTGATGATTGTTCTTCTGGCGATTTCAGGTCTGCATTTCAGCAAGTGGCTCCATAACGCCGGGAGTTTGATGATCAGCGTGGCGTACGCAACTCTTCTTCTCCTGCCGTTGTGGAGCAAAGCTAGAGGCCGGCACACCACCTACACGCCCCTTCCCTGGGCCATGCCGCAATGGAGCTGGTTCAGTCTGGCGATTTTCGGGCAGATGACGGTAGGCGCTCTCAGCGGATTCGAATATGTCGCCATTATGGCGGGCGAG
>CAXTWT010000005.1:0-36847 GCA_964247955.1 uncultured Bryobacteraceae bacterium | reverse complement strand
GGCGCCGGCTACCTTTTGCTTTTTGTTCCCATGTCCCAAATTCCCGCACTAAGCGAAAAGCTGGAGGGGGCAGGCGGCCAAGTCTCCCGGTTCTCTTTTGAGTCGGCTGGCATGCAGGTTTGGAGAAGCCGATGCGAGTGAAGCCGCAGATCACCACAGCGGTTGTGCTGTGCGGCGGATTGGGAACCCGCCTGCGAAGCGTTCTTCCGGACCAGCCGAAAACGCTCGCCCCGGTGAACGGCAAACCTTTCATCTGCTTTTTGCTTGATCAGATTATTGCTGGCGGCTGTTCGCGAATCGTTTTGTCCGCTGGATATAAGGCCGATCAGCTTCAGACTGCTCTTGGCCGCGAGTACCGCTCCGTTCCACTCGTCTACTCGGTCGAAGACAAGCCGCTGGGAACCGGCGGAGCGTTAAGAAGAACGCTTCCCTCCCTCGATCAGTTTCCCGTTTTGGTTCTTAATGGCGACTCATACACGGATTTAAAGCTCGACGAGTACCTGCGTTGGCATATGGCGCAGGATATTGCCGCTTCCATGGTGCTGACGGAAGTTCCGGATATAGAACGATTCGGTTCCGTCCAAGTGAGCGGATCACGTATCGTCTCGTTTGAGGAGAAGGGATTTAGCAACGTCGCTAAACCTTCTAACCTGATTAATGCGGGTATTTATTTATTATCCCGCTATCACATCGAGACAATTCCTGCAGATACCGTTGTCTCCCTGGAACGGCAGTGCTTTCCCAATTGGATTTTAACCGGTTTTTACGCCTTTACAACGGTTGCCCGATTTATTGATATCGGCACGCCTGATTCTTACTCGTCCGTAAGCTCCTTCTTCAGAACTCATGAAACAGAAACGATTAGCATTTCTTGATCGTGACGGAACCATCATTGTTGAGCACGGACATCTTACTGATCCAAGGCGCGTCGAACTGCTGGCCGGAGCCGCTGAAGGAATCAACCGACTCAAGCGCCTCGGCTATTTACCGGTGGTGATTACAAACCAATCTGTTGTCGGACGGGGGTTATGCACGTTCGAGGATGTTCTCGCTGTTAATCGCAAGATGATATCGGATCTGGCCGAAGTGGGAGCCTACGTAGACGGCGTATTCATGTGCCCGCATCATCCGAAAGCCGGATGTTCTTGCCGAAAGCCGCGCGCTGGCCTCTTTTACGAAGCCGCTTCAGCTTTAGGGGTCGGTTTGGAGAACTCGGTTGTGATTGGAGATAAACTTTCCGATTTGGAGGCAGGGCGATTGATTGGAGCGCGGTGCATTTTGGTCAGGACCGGTTATGGAGCGAAAGAAGAGACAAAGCTTCAATCGCAAGCTGATTGGGTCGTGGATACGTTAGCGCAGGCGGCGGAGAGATTGGAAAGGATGGATCATGCTGGATTCTAAGGCTATCGCCCGACAGCACTTACTTGAAAGTTGCTCGGTGAAGCGCCTAGTTGCGGAGCAATGCCTGGAAGCAATCGAGCAGGCAGGCAATCTTATGGCGCATACGTTGTCGCAGGGGGGAAAGATACTGCTTTGCGGAAACGGAGGCAGCGCGGCGGATTGCCAGCACATCGCCGCCGAGTTCACCAGCCGCCTTCGAGGCGATTTCGAACGCCCGGCGCTTCCAGCCATCGCGCTCACCACCGACACTGCTTTTCTGACCGCGCGCGCGAACGATTACAGCTTCGATGAAGTGTTCGCGAGATTGATTGAAGCTTTGGGCAGGAAAGGTGACGTGCTCATCGCGATCAGCACAAGCGGATCATCCCGGAACGTCGTCAGAGCGGTGGAACGCTGTCAGCAAAGCGGTATATCGACCGTCGGCCTGCTTGGAGGGAATGGCGGGAGCCTGCGTTCTCTTGTTGATATTCCGATTGTTGTTCCCAGTAGCAGCACGCAATATGTCCAGGAAGCCCATTCAGCGATCGGACATATTTTATGCCAGTTGTCAGAGGAGAAGGTTTTTCAAGGAATAAAAGCAAAGGATCAATATGAACTATTGGAGCGGTAAACGAGTTGTAGTCACGGGTGCGCGAGGATTTCTCGGCAGCCATTTAATGGAGCGCTTGCGCGCGCTGGATTGCGCGGCGATCTTTGAAGTGAAAAGCAGTGAGTACAACCTGTCCAAAGAAAACGATGTCGCCCGCTTATTCTCAGATTTGAAAAAAGGTCGAGAGGGTTGGCGCCCTGCCGCAAATAAAGGCGCTGTAGATGTAGTAATACATTTGGCTGGACTGGTCGGCGGAATCGGTGCCAACAAAGCCAAGCCGGCCGATTTCTTTTACCAGAACCTGATGATGGGCGTTTTGACCATGCATCACTCCTGGCTGGCCGGAGCGCAAAAATTTGTGGCGGCAGGCGCGGGTTGCGGGTATCCGCAATTTGCGCCCATGCCGCTGAATGAATCATCCTTCTGGGATGGATTCCCGCAACAGGAGAGCGCACCGTATTCGCTGGCGAAGCGAATGCTTCACGTTCAATCGCTGGCCTACTGGCGTCAACATGGATTTCCGGCCATCACGACTATTCCGGGCAACATTTACGGTCCGTATGACAATTTTGATCTTGAGAATGCTCATGTAGTACCCGCATTGGTGCGAAAGTTTGTGGAGAATGATCCTGAAATCACCATTTGGGGATCAGGTAAACCCACTCGGGACTTTGTGTATGCTGGGGATGTTGCCGACGGGATTCTGTTGGCGGCGGAAAAATACAATGAGTCCCAACTCGTCAATCTTTCTTCCGGCCAGGACACATCCGTCCGGGACTTAGTTGAAATTCTGCGGGAGATCACCGGCTACAGCGGCAAGATCCGTTGGGATGCCAGCCGACCGGACGGGCAATCACGAAGAGTTTTCGATATTTCGAAAGCAGAACGGGAGATTGAGTTCGCTCCGCGCATAACGCTTCGGGATGGCTTGCAAAAAACAGTTGATTGGTACCGCATCAATCGCGAAGTAGCGCGCAATGATGTGCCGATCGCCAAGACTGCTTAGATCCTTATCGTTCCTAACGAACGGAAAGGGCAGCGAACAACGCTTTTCTATGCTCTTTGGATGGCAGTCATAGGTGCGGGTTGCTCTGAAGGCCCATGCTCAAGTTAACAGGTTTTTAGAATGTAAGCTCACCTCAACCAAAGGAAAAATATAATCGTCATGACGAAAAGCGCAAAAGGCGTTTGTCGTCCAAGAAAGAGTAATTTCCATGGGCTAGTTCCCTCCGATATCAGCCGAAAATTTGTTTGAGCAAGCATTTGATATGACACCGAAAAGCATATAGGGATCATGGCGATCAACAGTAAAGCGCCCAATATCGGCTGTGCGCGGCGCAAGGAAAGAACAGCAGGAACACACAATAACATCAACTTCGCATCATAAGTCCGGTGATAAACTGGCATTAGAGTAATCATGGTGCAAGCCGCAATTGCAAAGGTTTTGAAAAGCGCGGTGCCTTTAAAAGGAAGCAGCATTAATAAAGTGCTGCTTGCCAATATAGCCGTGAACGCCCAACTTAACAGGTCATAAAGTATTCCGTTGTTTGTAAAAGCAGCAAAAACAGTTTGCAAATTAGTCATGCGCATCGCATCTCTGTTGAATGGAGTAGGGCTATTGCTACCAGCGGGCAATAATGTATTGCTCAAGTTTTGCTTTAAACTGACCATCCATTGATTTTGAACGGGGCTCAATTGGAGCCACGCTACGGAAACAGCAAGCAGCCCGCATGCAATGACTATACCGAGGAACGCCTGTTTGCGGTATGTTTTGGAGCAAAGGAAGGCGGCAGCGATAACAATTGTTAGCTGGGGCTTGATCACCAGACTTAATGAAAGAAAGAGTAAAAAAAGGTTTCTGTCATGTCTTCTAAAAGCGCTCCAGACTGCTATTAACAAGCAGCCAATCGAAAATCCCGCAGGATTTCCTAACGCAGGAAGAGCAGTACTGCCGATTAAAACCACAGCCGCAAGCAAAATGTTTAACGCTCGGTCACGACTATCCGACAAGTACGCGGATAGTAAACAGCCTGTCACAAATACTGTTCCATTTAAAGCAAACCAAACTATCCGCGCAACCTGATAAGGAAGTATCCCTAAGGCCGCCAGCAATAGAAGCGACGACGGAGGATAAATGGGCATCTCTGCATACCAGCCTGCCTGATCCACCCTGCGGCCTCCGCCTTCTAGAAAAGATCTTTCAAGGTCATCAATACTATAAGGATTGCAAGAATTAAGAAAACATCGACATCCCGCGTAAACCGGCACGAAGTCTTGTGATTTTACGCCCCCAAAGGTTCTTTTGGCGCCGACAACAAAAAAAATTAATACAGCCAATCCGAACAGGCATAAAGCCAAGCGAATCGTGAATCGATGTGAGACAAAGAAGATTTTCATCGCGTCTGCTTAGAGAGTTTTTATCGTAGCTTGTTAGATTGTTTTACAGCAAGTCCTGTTCTAAAAAGCCAAGATACTGGCACACAAATTTGAATGAGAATTTCAGGAAAAACAAGTTTTATTTTCATTCCTGTAGAACAATTACATAAATTAGCCTTTTTAGTAGATAATGTATGATTTTTGATTACTGCGTAATAGGCGGTGGAATCGTGGGACTTGCTACCGCTATGGAACTGTTGAAAAAACGGCCGGAATCACGGCTGATTCTCTTAGAAAAGGAAGCCAACCTTGCTCAGCATCAGACTGGCCACAATAGCGGCGTAATTCATGCCGGTATCTACTACGTTCCTAAAAGCCTGAAGGCGGAATTATGTCGGCGCGGTGCAACCGCAACCAAGCAGTTTTGCGAAGAACATCAAATCCCGCGTGAGGTTTGTGGAAAGCTGCTGGTTGCGACAAATGCCCTAGAGATTGAGCGCATGAACGCAATTTTTGAAAGAGCCAAGGAAAATCAGGTTTCTGTAGAGAAACTGGACGCTGCGGAACTAAGGCGCCGCGAGCCTAACATTACCGGGCTAGGCGCGCTTTTTGTCAAGTCAACGGGAATCGTCGACTATACATCTGTAGCAGAAGCAATGGGCCGTGTGATTCGCTCATTGGGCGGAGAAATTCAACTTAATGTCAAAGTGAGCGCGATCCAGGAAGGACCCGGCGAGGTTACTATTGAGGCGAAGGAACAGCGCTGGGTCGCAAAACGGCTGGTTGTGTGCGCAGGTCTCCAATCAGACCGACTGGCCCAGATGGCCAAACTTAAAATCCAACATCAAATTATTCCTTTTCGCGGCGAGTACTATCGGCTGCGCGATCGCCTGCAAGGTCTCATTAAACATTTGATCTACCCGATTCCGGACCCCGGTTTGCCTTTTCTGGGAATCCATCTTACCCGCATGATTGACGGCGGCATAACGGTTGGACCTAATGCTGTGCTCGGTTTCGCTCGTGAAGGGTATCGGAAGTTTTCATTTAGTTGGAAGGATGTAAGCGAGTTCTCGCGTTTTCCCGGGTTCTGGAAAACAATCAATGCCAATCTCAACTCAGGTCTCGCGGAGATGCGGAATTCTCTCTGGAAAGCTCACTATCTCGAAGCATGCAGGAAATATTGTCCATCTCTTACTTCAAACGACTTACTTCCTGAGCAAGCTGGCATTCGCGCCCAAGCTGTCTTACGTGACGGCACTTTAGTGCATGACTTCCTTTTTCTTCAGACAAGCCGAATGCTCCATGTCTGCAATGCGCCTTCACCCGCAGCTACATCGGCCATTCCTATAGCGGAAATGATCGTTGACAAATGCCTGTCACTCTAGTAAGCCGCCCCAAAAGTTGTCTGTGCAGTATCAAAAGCTGTTGCCATGGTGTATTTCGTTTGGGAGCAGGTCATGAGCAATCGCAATAATTACTATAAGCTGATAAATCTGATTAATAACTAATGTAGAAGTGAGTAATTGAATTTCGACACGATGACCTAAGAACACTCAGTTTACTTATAAAGTAAGAATACACAAAGCGCCGCACCATGACGCCTAGTACTGATATGAATTACTTTAGCAATAATTTCATTTCTTTACAAAGGGCAAACGTGGTATCAAAAAAAAGGCCTCTAATTTCCAGTTACAAAGCTTAGCAATTCTGGGGCGGAAAGGACGATAGCTTGTTTCTGCCCAACACACCAGGATTTCGCAGCAACGGCGACGGTTCAATGTCCGTTCCTTCACCGGTGGAATTTGCAAGCTCAACAGGCGAAAAGCGTCACATTCTTACTGTCTCTCTTGAAGACTATTTTCAGGGACCCGCGTTTCGTAGCTTACTTACTCCTGCACACTGGTCGCGATTTGAAGATCGAGTCGAGCAAAACACGGATCGCTGCCTCGAGCTGCTCTCGAAGCACAATGCGCAAGCGACTTTTTTTGTGTCCACATGGCTGGCGCAGAGAATACCGCAGGCTTTAGATGCCATAGTGAGAAGCGGACATGAGATTGCCAGTTCAGGTTTAACACAACGTAGTTTTCGCGAACTGAATGAACAGCAACTACGGGAAGAGACACGGAATTCCAAATTAATCCTGGAGCAACTAACGCAGCAGCGGATTCGTGGGTATCGCGTTGCCGACCACCGGCTTGGTGAGCAAGATCTATGGGCCTTGCGCGTGCTGGCGGAAGAGGGTTATCTCTATGACTCAAGCTTAAGCCCCAGCTTCACGCACTTCCACCGAAACAGCCTGCGCTGTCGACTACACTCGATTGAGATCGATGGCCGTCGGTTCTATGAGCTACCGCTGCCATCCGCCAATTTGCTCGGATTGCAGGTTCCGATTGCAGGCGGAAACTATTTTCGGCAAATACCGGAAGTTTTTCTTAAACGCGCTATTTCTTCCTGGATTCAATCGAACAACTCGCCTTTTGTTTTTTATTTTCGGGTTTGGGACCTCGATCCTCAGCAACCCTTTATTAGCGGCGCGTCCCGTTTAGCGAAACTTCGTCATTATCGGAACTCAACAAGAATGCCGGAGTTGCTCGACAGTTTTCTCAGCGCTCATTCGCTTACTGGAATCTCCAATTATCTCCGCTTCACGTCCGAGCCTTTTTCAGCAAAGCAAATTAAAGGAGCATTCCCGACGGAGATCATTCGGTCAGGAGCAAAAGCCGAATCCGCCACGCCCGCCCAGGCTGTTTCTCTCGTGATTCCGTGTTATAACGAAAGCCACTCCTTACCGTATCTCAAAAAGGCGCTTCAGCAGCTTTTTGAATTGGCTAAAGACAAATATTACTTTCAGTTCATTTTCGTCGACGACGGCAGTAAGGACAATACTTGGAAGTTACTATCAAATCTATTCGATAAGCGGCCGGACGCTGTGCTCCTACGTCATCCAACCAACTTGGGAATTACCAAAGCCATATTGACAGGCATTGCAGCGGCAAAAACAGAAATTGTTTGTTCCATCGATTGTGATTGCACTTACGATCCTCTCGACTTAGTGGACATGATCGGGCTGTTAAAAGAAGACGTACATTGTGTGACCGCTTCTCCGTATCATCCTGCCGGAAGTGTCCGGAACGTACCGAAATGGCGGCTCGGTTTCTCCCAAATCGCCTCACGGCTGTATCGGGCAACGCTTGGCGTCAACTTGCACACATTTACCAGTTGCTGCCGCGTGTACCGGCGCTCCAGCGTGCTTGCCGTGTCGGTACAGCAATCAGGCTTTGTCGGGATTGCCGAGTTGCTGGGCAAGCTTCACCTCAACTCATACCGGATTGAAGAGTATCCCACCACTCTTGCGGTTCGCATCCTGGGCGCTTCCAAAATGAAAACGGTTCGGAATATCGCCCCTCATCTGCGTCTGTTAGGGCGTTTGCTGGTCCTCAGAGTCAGCAAACGCCATGCGAACAGGAAAGCCTCATTGACCGTACCGGGAAAGGCTTCTCATGGATAACTCAACACCCACTTACTCGAATTTTATTGCTCTGCCTTCTGACCAGGATGCCTCCGGCCGCACTTTATCCGATGAGGAGATTGAAGCAGTCACATGCGCCATTCGCAGCGGAGTGCTCACCAGCACGAAAGGCACATACGTAAAAAACTTTGAACAAGAGTTTGCCCGTCAGATAGGAGCCGCTCATGCCTATGCCTGTTCATCGGGAACGGCCGCTATTCACTGCGCGGTAGCGGCCCTAGACCCAAACCTTGGTGATGAGTTTATTACGAGCGCCATTACCGACATGGGCGCGCTCACGCCCATTTTGTACCAGGGAGGCATACCGGTCTTTGCCGAGGTAGACCGAAATACCTTGTGCCTCACGGCTGAAACGATTGAGCCCCATATCAACGTGCGGACAAAGGCGATTATTGTTACCCACCTCTTTGGTCATCCGTGCGATATGACCGAGATTATCGCCCTAGCGCGGCATCACAATTTACCTGTCATCGAGGACTGCGCTCAATCTTTTCTCGCCCAGCACCAAGGCCGGTATACCGGAAATTGGGGAATGATTGGATGCTTCAGCACACAGCAGGGAAAACATATTACCACGGGCGAGGGCGGCATTGTGGTAACCGACAATGCCGAGCTGGCCCGTCGCATATTTCTTTTTATCAATAAAGCCTGGGGATACGGCGACGTTCAACCGGACCATTACTTTTTAGCCCTGAACTATCGAATGAGCGAGTTGCAAGGCGCTGTGGCGCTGGCACAGTTAAAGAAATTATCTACTGTTGTCAGTCAAAGAGTTTCGGGCGCAAACCGATTGACTAGCCTGTTACAAGATCTGCCCGGTATTCGACTACCTAAAGTTCATGCCGGAGATGTTCATACGTTCTGGAAATATATTCTGATAGTCGACAGCGCGGTGATTTCGGGCGGCTCATCCGCTCTCGCAAAAATTCTTCGCGAACACGGTATTACGTCGACACCCAGGTACATCCAAAAACCGGCTTTTGACTGCGCTGTTTTCCGTCAACAGAAAACATTGGGCACCAGCCGGTTCCCTTTCACATATGCCCGACCAGACGCTTTGTGCTACAGCATGGATCGATACCGGGAAACATATGCCGCCCTGGAGCAGGTGCTTGTTCTTCCCTGGAACGAACATTATACGAACGAGGATATCGACTTTATCGCAGCAGCCGTTCGGGAGGGCGTCTATCAGCTATGCTCCCGACACTAGGCTTAGTAAGAGAACCCGTCAAGTTCGGGTTGATAGGAGCTGGACGGATTGCGCAAACGTACGCTGAAGCGTTTCAAGAGACTGAATTAGCGAAGCTGGTTGCCATAGCCGACGTTCGCAAAGAAGCGGCTTCCGTCCTTGCCGAACCCTTGCGGATTGCAGCCTGTTCCTCTTCCGAGGAACTCTTGGCCACGCAGGAGATTGATGCGGTCGTCATTGCCACGCCACCGTCCACGCATTGCGTGCTGAGCTTGTTTTTCCTGGAACGGGGTATTCCGGTATTGTGCGAAAAGCCGGTCAGCACCACCGTCAAAGACGCGCACGCGATTCGAGAAGCGGCCCAAAGTAACGGTACTCTGTTCACAATGGCTTCCAAATTCCGCTACGTGGACGATGTAATCCGTGCGAAGGCGATTTTAACTTCCGGCATTTTGGGGCAAGTCGTTTGGTTTGAAAACACGTTTTCTGGGCGTGTTGATATGTCCGCTCGATGGAATGCTCGCAGCTCCATTAGTGGTGGAGGCGTTTTGATCGACAACGGCACTCATTCGGTCGATATCATGCGGTATTTTTTCGGCAGCCTGGATGAAATTTTTGTGACCGAAGCGCCCCGCACCCAAGGATTAAACGTGGATGAAACCATTCAAATGAATTTACGCAGCCGTACCGGCGTGCTTGGCACTTGCCAGCTATCTTGGAGTATTTCGCAGGCGAAACCCCATTTTATCGAAATTTACGGGTCGGAAGGGGCGCTTCGAGTTGGATGGAGTGAAAGCTTTTTTCAGCAGGAAGGAAGCAGCAAGTGGGTTCGTTTCGGCACCGGATACGAGAAAGTAAAAGCTTTCAAACGGCAACTCGACAATTTTTCAGGAGCAATTCGAGGAACCGACTTGCTGCTAATCACGGTGGATGATGCCGTCGCTTCGGTTGAGGCTATCGACGCCGGGTATCAAGCTTTACAGAATAAGTCTTGGACTTCCATCATAAGGCCAGCCCCCGCCACTGCGCAAAAAATCGCCATATGAGCTTCTTTATTCATTCTAGCGCCATCGTTGAAGAGAATGTACAAATAGGACCGGGAACACGCGTGTGGGACAACGTCCATATCCGACATTCTGCTTTCATCGGAAGCGAGTGCATCATCGGCGAAAAGACTCATATTAGCTACGCGGTCCGGATTGGAAATCGGGTAAAAATTAACGCCCTTGTCTATATTTGTACTGGAGTGGAGATTGAGGACGGGGTGATGTTAAGCGCGGGCGTGATATTCACCAACGACCGATTTCCGCGTGCCGCCACTCCGGATTTGACACAGCTTTTGTCTTCGGCTCCAGACGAGTCCACAGAGAGCACGCATGTCCAGGAAGGCGCGACGATTGGCGCGGGCGCCGTGATCGGTCCGGGCATCACTATCGGGCGCTTTGCCACTATCGGCATGGGGAGCGTGGTAACGCACGACGTTCCGGCCTTTCACCTTTGTTACGGTAATCCCGCCCGATCTTGCGGTTTAGTTTGCCGTTGCGGTTTTCCACTGCGGAAATTCGAACCGGCTACAGCTTTCCAGGGAGGCCGCGAACAATGCCGTCATTGTGGACAGGCCTATCTCGTAGCAGGCGACAACGTTGTGGTTTGCAATTCTCCTGCTCTGTCAAACACATGCGAAAACGTATTGGAATCGTAGGCGGCGGAATGTTGGGCCTTTCCTTGGCCTATCGTCTGGCCCAGCGGGATTGCGCCGTTACGGTTTTTGAATCCTCTGCCCTTTTAGGAGGGTTGGCAAGCTCCTGGCAATTAGGCGATCTGCTATGGGATAAGCATTACCATGTGATTCTGGCATCTGATCGTGCGCTCCGTTCTCTTCTAAGCGAATTGCGCTTAGAAGAGGAGATCACCTGGGTTGCTACCCAGACCGGCTTTTTCATTGACAACCGACTGCATCCGTTTACCTCGCCGACTGACTTTGCACGGCTCCCAGCGTTCAACGCTTTCGAGAAGCTTCGTTTGTTGGCAACTATCTTTATTACTTCCCGGCACAGGGACGCCGCACTGCTGGAAAACACTTCGGTTTCTCACTACCTGCGGCGATTATCGGGGCCGCGCGTCTTTAACCTTTTCTGGCTGCCTCTTCTGCGAGCCAAGTTAGGCGAGAGCTATCAAGAAGCTTCCGCCTCTTTTATTTGGGCAACAATCCGGCGTTTGACAGCGGCGCGACGTGCAGGCATCCAAGAACGATTCGGTTATGTAACGGGAGGGTATCGTTCCATTCTCGCAGCTTTGTCGAAGAAATTGTCCAAATACAATGTTGAGGTTCGGGTTAGTTCGCCCGTCTCCGAGGTCACCTCTAGTCCCGCTGGTTTGCAGATTTTCATCGACGGCAAGGCCGCGGAAACCTTTCAGCAAGTTGTTGTGACAACCCCCGCCCCTGTTGCCGTAAGGCAATGCAAACAACTGACGGAATCAGAGAAAGCAAGCTGGTCCTCCATTCGTTATCAAGGAATTGTTTGCGCTTCCCTGCTGACGAAAAATGCTTTGGGTCCTTACTATTTAACCAACATCTGCGACTCACAAATTCCGTTTACGGCAGTTGTGGAGATGTCGGCCCTGATGCGAAGAGAAGAGTTTGGAGGCAGATCGCTGATTTATCTGCCTAAATACGTCGCCCCGGATGATCCTCTATTTGGTCTATCTGATGAGCAGATTAGAGAAAGTTTCCTTGCCGGCGTTTCTCAAATGTATCCAGCGTTTCGCGAGTCCGAGGTGGAAGCTTTCCAGATTTCCCGTGTCCGCCAAGTGTTTGCGGTGCCGACCTTAAACTACTCCGCCAAGCTGCCTTCCATGCAAACTTCAGTTCCAGGCCTCTCCATAGTGAACTCGGCTCACATTGTCAATGGCACGCTCAACGTCAACGAAGTCGTACAACTGGCGACGCAGGCGAGTGAGAGGCTCAGCGCAGCATGTTAAAGCAACAGGCGAGAGTGGCAGAGAAGCTAATCGGCAGTCTATCGTTGGATCTAGACAACGCATGGAGCTATTTGAAGACTCACGGCGATGAGGGATGGCAAGAATTTCCTTCCTATTTCGACACAGTCGTACCGCGTTTTTTAAGAATTCTAGATGACTTAAATCTTAGAATTACGGTTTTCACCGTGGGCCAGGACGCAGCTTTGGAAAAAAACCGAGCGGCGCTGCAATCTATAACGCAAGCCGGGCACGAGATCGGCAATCATTCCTTTCATCACGAGCCTTGGCTCCACCTCTATACAGAATCGCAGTTGGAAGAGGAAATCGCAAAAGCAGAAGACGCAATCTATTCCGCTACAGGGCAACGACCCGTTGGATTCCGCGGTCCCGGATTCAGTTCGTCCGATACGCTGCTCCATATTTTGTGCCGCCGCCAGTACCGGTTTGACGCTTCTTCTTTCCCAACTTTTTTAGGCCCGCTCGCTCGCGCGTACTATTTCTTGACCTCTCATCTCAACGCAGCGGAGCGGCAACAGCGGAAGCAACTGTTCGGCAATTGGAAGGACGGATTAAAACCTCTACACGCGTTTAAAATACAGCATAATGAGCAAGGTCTTTGGGAAATTCCCGTAACGACTCTGCCTGTTTTCCGCATTCCGATTCATCTCAGTTATGTACTTTACATTGCCTTGTTTTCCCCGCGCGCGGCGATTTTATACTTCAAACTAGCGCTTTCCTTGTGTTCCTGGTTTCGAATCAGTCCTTCTCTCCTGCTTCACCCGCTTGACGTAGCATGTATTCAGGATGCTCCCCGCCTTCGTTTTTTCCCCGCCATGCGCATGCCACTGGAGCCGAAGCTTCGGCTGGTACGCCAAGTTCTGTCCCTGTTCGCGGAACGCTTTCACGTGTTGCCGATGGGACAGCATTGCTCCTGCCTGGAACAGAGCGTCCTTCCCTTTTAGAGGCAGTTCGTTGATTGAGACAGGACGCAAAATCCAAAGTACCAGTGTGGATGCTCAGTCACGCCCCATCAACTTGGCCGCGCAAGTTTGGCTATACTGCGCCACGTTTCTGCTCCTGTGTTTGTCGTTGACCAGTAGCAGTCTTTGGATTGACGAGGGATTCTCCGCCTTTATTGCCAGCATTCGGAAGTTCAGCTCTTTTCTTCATATTCTCGGCGCTTGCGACTCGGGTGATTTGCAGACGGGCGGATACTACCTTTATCTTTGGCTTTGGGTCCATGTCTTCGGTTCGGGCGAACTGGCGCTTCGAGCATCGAATTTACCTTTTCTGGCTCTGTTTTGCGCTTGTTTCGCATTGGTTTCCCACGCTTGCTTTAACGGTACCCGGATCTGGCCGATTTGCGCGCTTTCGCCTTTCGCCTCCGTTTATCTTAATGAGGCTCGGGTTTATTTTCCTTTGCTGGCCTGTTCGAGCCTGTGCATCGCCGGGTACCTGCTCGGCGCTTTTTCGACCAAGCAGCATGCGAGGAAGATCGCGCCATATCTGTTCTGGAGCGGCTTAGTCTTTGCTTCCGGATGTAATCTGCTCACTATCCTGCTTTACCCAGGCATCCTCATGCTTGTCCCAGGCTTAAAAGGAGCAGCATTCCGGGAATGGATCAAGCCGGGCCTTTGTGCCTTGCCGATTCTGCTCATTGAAGGCGGTTATTATTTATGGACTCTGTTCCAAATACAGGATGTCACGTATGACCGATTCAGGCCGGTCTACATCCTGCTCTGGATCTATGAATTTTTCGGATTACAGGGAATCGGTCCGGAACGAAACCAACTGCGCTTGTTAAAACATGGTTTTCTCCAGAACCGGGAACTGGATGTTGCCCTGGTGATCGGCATTTTGCTTGCGCTATTGATTCTAGCTGGCTACGTTCAGGCGTGTCGCCCTGCCCGGACCATCGTTGGACGGCTCGCGCTGGCGGGAACTACCAGTCTTATCTGCGCATTTGCTCTAAGCTACCTACTGAACGAGCGTTTGCTGCCACGTCATGGAGCGACGATCTATCCCTTTTTTTTATTTGCGTTGTTGGCGCTTTTGGCTGGCCCTTTTAAACAAAAATCTTTTTCGCCGACAGCCGTTGCGCTTTGCTTAGTTGCCATATGGCTGACTTCCGATGCTCGCATACGATTTTTGCCGCAGTACGAGAAGGAGGATTACCGTTCTGCTGTCACACTGCTGATTCATCTTTCCAGGCGCAATCAAACCAAGCCGGTCTGGGTCGCGGATTATATGACGGCCGCCTACTATGGGTTGAAGCTTGACAATGAGTTCCAGATACCTTATTTGAGAATCGATCTTACGAAAGTGTTCACCGAGACTGGGTGGAGCATTCGAGCATCCGGCCTGTTTGGCAGCAATCTAAACCAAGAGCAGTTACGGCGCGTTCTGCAACAAAGCGGTCCTGTAGACCCGCTCATCTATGTAGCTGTATCCAAGCCGGATCTGTACGATATGTCAAAAACATGGATGCACTTATTGGATCACCAGAGCAGCAAAGTCACTTCAACTATAAGAAACTTCGGGATTTACGCTATCAATCCTGCCATGAGCGTTCAGCGCTAATAACTTTAGGTGGCATAAACTCTGTAAAGAATTGTTTCTGCCTTATATAAATCTATAAGCCTCGCCTATAGTATGAGAGAGCCTATAGAAATTCATACGGCAAACAGTTTACCTTTGGGGGAAATGCCAATTGTATCGTTCTTTAATCACTTCTGCTTTTGCGCTCAGTTTTGCTGCCTCGTTCGCAACAGCGCAAACATCTACCTACATCGATGCAGGAAGCGGCACTTTTACAGATGCCGCAACAGGTCGCACGTGGGTTTCGGACGTTGACTATAATGGAGGTTGGCCTTACAGTTCAACCACGGCTGTGGGCAATACCGCGTTTTCAAGCCTTTATCAGACGCAGCGCGTTAACAGCTCGGGAGATTTGGTTTACAATATTCCGATGTCTAACGGCAATTATTCCGTGGTCTTGCGTTTTGCGGAGTTATGGTTTACCGGAACCGGCTCAAGAGTATTTAACGTTTTTGTGAACGGCTCTCTCACCAAGCAAAACCTGGACGTCGTTGCCGCTGCCGGCGGCAGGTTCAAAGCTTACGATTTGACGGTTCCCGTTACGGTCACTAGTGGCAAAGTCACAATCGACTTGCAGCCAGTGAGAGATAATCCAATACTTAACGCCATCGATATTTCTCCAGCGGCGAGCGCCCCAGCGAACGCCATACAATTTCATCCTGGCGACAATGTGCAGCAAAAGGTAAATTCCAGCCCTTCCGGCACGACTTTTTATTTCAATGCCGGAACCTATTCGAATTTGAGTATTGTTCCTAAAGATGGAGATGTCTTCCAAGCAGCCAGCGGAACGGTACTGAACGGTTCACGCAATCTCAGCGGCCAGTTTTCACAAATTAATGGATTGTGGTATGCCTATGACGCGGACCCGCAGGGCAAAGTAAGCGGCATTTGCGATGATGTACACCCAGCTTGCATATACCCTGAAGAACTGTATCTAAACAACAAACAGCTTCTTCACGTTACCAGCACAAGCGCTTTGGGGCCAGGAAGGTGGTTCTTTGACTACTTGAACCACCAAGTGATTATGTTTGACAATCCGAGCGGCCAAACAGTTGAAATCAGTTTGACGCCTACTGCATTCTCCGGATCGGCTTCCAACGTCTCAATTTCCGGCTTGGTCGTGGAAAAGTACGCGAGCCCGTTTCAGTACGGCACGATTGGAGACCAATTTCCGGGACCAGGATGGATCATTTCGAATGTCGAAGCCCGTTTCAATCATGGGGTGGGTGTCACGTTGGGATCTTCGGGCCAACTGCTTAACAGCTATTTGCACCACAACGGAGATACCGGCGTTAGTTCCAGTGAATCTTCCGGCGTTCTTGTCCAACACAATGAAATTTCCTTCAATAACATGTCGGGCCTTGCTCATGACTATGAAGCGTCAGGAGCAAAGTTCTCGGGAACAGACGCCCTAGTGGTAAGGAACAACTATGTGCATGATAATGATGGAATCGGCTTGTGGACCGACACGGACAATCGAAATACTCTTTACGAGAATAATTTCGTTTTCAATAATGCTAACGCCGGGATTGAGCATGAAAACAGCTTTGCGGCGACCATTCGGAATAATGTTCTCAGCAATAATGGACTTGCAAAATATTCCTGGCTTTGGGGATCTCAATTTTTAATTCAAAACTCACAAAGTGTGGAAGCATACGGCAACATTTGCAATGCAGCTTCTAACGCTGGAAACGGGGTGGGAATTGTTAATCAAAACCGAGGATCGGGGCAGTATGGAGCCTACGTTTCGCAAAATAATTACGTGCATGATAATGATGTGACTTACCAGCCTGGCTCTCCCGCCAACTCAGGATTAGCGGCGGATTACAACCAGTCGTGGTTTTTCTCGAGCGCCAACAATGTTTACAGCTCAAATCATTATCACATGAAAAATACAGGTGATTACATTTGGCAGGATGACGGCAATGTTACTTGGACTCAATACCAAGCTAATGGCAACGAGCATGGTAGTACGATCGATTCTAACGTCGGACCACCACCCGCTATGACGTGGAACTAAGACCTTTTTAATTATTCGTTAGACGCGGGTTAGCTCTAAAACGAGCTAACCCGCATTTTTAGTTCTTGACTGTAGTTGATGCTAGCGATCAACGATTGGTGATGTGGCAAGAGAACTAACTCTCACGGTCGCGGCTCGATGACGGGCTGAGCTGCGATTATCAGTAAGCGGCAACTTTTATCACTTACAATTACAAATCTTAACCAAGTATTTCGCTGTGTTTTTGCTTCAAGAGCAATCAGGAGATATTTCTTTTCGACGTTGCACTTTCATGCAGATGCAACAATATCTAAAGTCGCCACTTCATGTGCGACATTCATTGCTCGCCGCAGTTTTGTTGGGTGCAATTCTTTTTCCAATGTCAATTTGGGCTGGTCAGACTATTTCAATCAAGCCAAGCGACGACGTAGAATCTATTGTGAACAACAGTCCGCTAGGCACTACGTTTCAATTCGCTGTGGGCGTATATCGTTTGCTTGAAATCAGGCCAAAAACAGGTGATGTATTTCTTGGATCGGCGTCCGCGGTCTTAAACGGCTCGACTGAGCTTACCAATTTTATGCGTGCAGGAAATAACTTTGTTTCCCCTTATGCACAACCACAAGGGCAACTAAACGGCTCTTGCATGTCCCAGGCACCCATGTGCCAGTATACGGAGGATTTGTTCTTTGACGACAAACTGCTGGTCCGCGTCAGTTCCGCCAGTCAAGTCGCTCCGGGCAAATGGTTTTTAGATTATGCAAACCATTTATTGATCTTCGCTGATGATCCAATGAACCATGTAGTGGAAATCAGCACGGCCCGCAGCGCATTCTCCGGTCCGGCTTCAAACGTAACCATTCAGGGCTTTACCGTGGAAAAATACGCAATCCCCGCGCAAATGGGTGCGATCGGCGATCAATTTCCTGGCAAGAACTGGAGAGTAACACGTTGCATCGTGCGTCTGAATCATGGCGCGGGTATTCATGTGCTCGGCGGAAGTTCGGTAGTGAAGAACGTCGTAACGCAAAACGGCCAGCTAGGAATTGGCGCCAGTGGATCGAACGTTGTGATTCAAGGCAACGAGGTTTCATTCAACAACACCGCCGGTTTTGACGCCGGATGGGAAGCGGGCGGCACCAAATTCTCAGCCACAACCAATCTTATGGTTCAAGCAAATTACGTGCACGACAACAACGGTCCGGGATTGTGGACGGATATTGAGAACACGAATACCCTTTATGATCGCAACGTAGTAACAAATAACGCCGGGGAAGGCATCAAACACGAGATCAGTTTCGCCGCGACGATTCAAAACAATGTCGTATCAAATAATGGAAATACGTCCGCGTTCTTGTGGGGTTCACAGATCCTGGTACAAAACTCGAGCAGCGTCGAGGTCAAAAACAACGTTGTCACGGTTAGTGCTAAGTGTGGAAACGGGATCGGCATCATCAATCAGAACCGCGGATTGAGCTCGAAGGGCCAATTACTAAGCGCGCATGACAATTACATTCATGACAATAACGTGACATACTCAGGCCAGTCGGGTACGACTGGCCTAGCGGCTGACTATGATCCGGATGGAGCTTACGCCGCCAACAATAAATTTGAGTCCAATCATTATCATGCCCCAAATGTTAGCAACTACAACTGGCAATGGCGCGGAATGCAAAAGTTTGGCTCATTCCAGTCCTTCGGCCAGGACCAGCACGGAAGCGTTGACACACAAACTCAGTAGTTCTTCCTTAAACGCAGAACGGCCCGGCTTACACCGGGCCGTTCTGTTTTTGACGTTGGTTTTGATTCTGAAATTCAACGAACTGCGCCAGCTTGGGCACCGGCATCTAACAGAGTATCTATCTGCGCGCCAGCTTCTTCCGAATTACGAGTTTGATCATCAGTCAAATGCCGTTTCAATCGTAAAATTGGTTTTTCGACATAGGTCCATGAGAGGCTCGCACACAGAAACGAAAGGGCAGTCGCAGTTACAGGACCAGCCCAGCCGTGAATTCGCGGATGAAGAGCAGAGAAAAAGAAGGGGTGAATCATGTACAAGCCATAGCTGATCTTGCCCGTGTACTGCAAGGGAGTAAGCGTAAGGAGGCGATACAACGAGGATCTTTCATCAGAACTAAATGCCCAGAGCAACAGCCCGAGAGATGCAAAAGCAATAAAGCTGTAGACCCAAGCAGAATGAAAGCCAAAGTCATTTTCAGGCAGACTGGATAACAGCCATACAGTGCCTAAAAGCCCGCTAGCCACAACCATAATGCCAATCTTTGAAGTCAAAATTTTTTGGAAACTTCTAACCTCGATCAGTAGCGCCAGCAAACTTCCCAAAGCGATTCCGTCTAGTCTGAACTGCGTGCTCATGTACAGCAGTTTGTCAGAAACGCCCTGGTTAAGCGCGTAAAGACGAAGAAGCGGAGAGACAATTACCACGATTACTAAAATCCATGGCAAAGCTTCACGACGGACAAAGAAAACAACAAAGGGCCAAACCAGGTAAAAATGTTCCTCAACGCACAGTGACCAAGTCTGATTGAAAAACCCCGGTTTTGGGAAATAAGGCAAGAAGTTCTGAACGAAAACAAGCGACTGGAGCAAGGGATATGACTTGTGCATCAATGCGAAGAGGAGCAGTGTTATCGCTAGCAGACCATAATAAAGCGGCCATATTCTCAAAACTCTTTTAGTGTAGAAATTTTTTAAGGATTTCACGCTCGGTTCTTTGGCCAACAAAATCTTGGTAATAAGAAACCCGGAGAGCACAAAAAACACATCAACGCCTGCCCAGCCGAACTTGGCGACCCGGCTGACAAAAGATGCGGGAAATAGCGCTGGCCAATTGCCGAAGCTATGATGCAAAAGGACAAGCAGAATCGCTAAAGCTCGTAAGCCGTCGAGTTGAGGCAAATGCGGAAGGCTTTGACCTGTTTGTCTGTTCATAGCCTTAACGCGGCTCCAGGTGTGTCGAATCGTTCAGCTTCACTTGGCTGATTGGTTTGCATGCTTGCGGTGATCGAGTCAACAATTTGCGCCATGGACAGATTGCAGATGCAACAAGCTTTATCTGATTCGCAGGCATCCTCACAGCCAGACGTAGGTTGCGGCTGCAGAATGACCGTCCGAGTCGCTAAAGCCGCAAAGCGCACAGGGGAGTTTGTGTGATCTGGCAGCCCATTCAACGGATGACAGCAAATCTGAACAACCGGAATACCAGCCGCTCCAGCGAGATGGGCAATTCCGCTGTCCATTCCCACGAACAACTCGGCTTCAGATAGCAAGTTAACTAATTGCGCCAAGCTCAAGCCGCATTGCACGTCAGTCCTTGGGTTTGCATCTGCTATTCTCATGGCCGCTTCCCGGTCGCCGTGCGAACCCACAATTGTGAAGCGCAGCCTTTCATCCTCACCGGAAACTGCTTTAATCACCTCCGGCCACCGTTCCACGGGCCATGTTCGGCGGTCGATTGCCGCAAACGGACCTATTACGACTCGGCGTTCCCCGGAGGATGGCGGCAATCGGCGGGAAGGAAGATACAATGATCCCGCTACGGGGCCCACCTCGATCCGCTCATGTTTTTGGACAAGCGAACGAATGTGGGCAGATTCATGCTTCTGATCGGCGTCGAAGGAGAGATGCGTGAAGAACGTGTCATGCAGCCAATTACGAACGCGCTTTTCGGAACTGATCTGCTCCGAAAAAGTAACGCGCCGTTCCGCCCGAGAAAAAAAAGCAATGAAGACAGCGCCCCAGGAATCCCAACCCCAGCGCGGGATCAGCGCGAGTTCCGTGTTAAATGACAGATAGTTCTCCAAAACGAATCGCAGCGCTTTTATCGGTTCAAATAAACGGCCCATGGTCGATTTGCCGAAAGCGTAAGGCAATTCCAAATCGATGCAATCGGGCATAAGCTCCCGAAAGCCGAGAACATAAGGTCGAACGACCAGCGTGATGTAGTGATTTGGATATCTGGCGCGCAAGGCCCGAATCACAGGAATGACGAACACATTGTCTCCAATACCGCCCATGGAGACAATCAAGATTCGCCGGCGCTTGATCGATGAACGCCATAATTTTCCGAGGTAAACGAAAGGCAGAAGAATCCATGCCATGCCGGTTTGCAGGGCCGCAAAGAGAGCAAACAGGGCAAACTGGCGGCTATGGCCGGACTTCGTTGAAGTTTGCTTTTTAGGAGACGGCAAGAGTTGCTCCGGAAGATTGGGCAGAATGCAATCCGCTCACTAATTGGTCCTGTGCGCGGCAGAGGGAAAGCGAGTGCAGCAGTTCGGACCAAAGGATCGGCGCTGTTCCGATTTTGCGCACTACAATGCTGGCGGCAACGTTGCTGAGCTCAAGCGCTTGTAGGGGAGATAATCCCGCAGAAATCGCGAGAGCATAAGTGGCTACAACGGTATCCCCTGCTCCGGAGACATCGAAAACTTCTTCGGCCAGCGCGGGAAAATGCCTCACTCCGTCCTGGCTGACAAGGCTCATGCCGTCTGCCCCTTGAGTGATGAGCAACATGGAAGCTCCAATCTGCTCGCGGATGAGCGATCCTGCCAGGGGAAGGTCAGCAATCGGTATGGACATGGCTCGGGCGGCGCTGTGAAATTCCTTCAGGTTTGGAGTCAGGCAAGTTGCGCGCGCGTAGATCTGATAATCGTCCTTCTTAGGATCAACAAAAGTAGGAATACAGCGTTGATTACACTCCGAGATAATAAATCGGATTAGGGGCGCGGTTAAGACCCCCTTTGCGTAATCAGATAAAATGACGCCGTGCGGCTTTAACTGGAGCAGATTCACGAGGCGGTCTTGCAGGACCTGGGTCGCCTCCGCCGAAATATCAACAGTTTGCTCGTGATCGATTCGGACTAACTGATGGCTTCCGCAAATCACCCGCGTTTTGCATGTTGTAGGACGGGTGGGATCGGTCAAAATGCCGGTGGTTCCAATGCCGTGGTCCTGTAACAGCTTCGTCAACGTGCTTCCATTGCTGTCAGTGCCCACAATACCGGCTACAAACGTTTGTGCCCCCAGTCCTGCCAAGTTCAAAGCCACGTTGCCGCCGCCGCCAGCCGTGGCCCGTTCGTTGCTTACGCTTAACACAGGCACTGGAGCTTCCGGCGAAATGCGATGGACTTCACCGCTGATGTAGCGATCCAGCATAATATCGCCAATCACGAGAATGCGGATGTTAAGGAAGTCCGTTCCGAGTTTAGTAATCTGGCTTCGGTCGGCCTGAGCAGGCAAATTATGCGTCATCATGGAATCAGCCCTGGAAAAGCTTGTCAAGAAACTCGCAGATGAGATGGTAAGCAGCTAAATGGCATTCCTGAATCCGAGCGGTTGTCTCGCTGGGAGCAGCCATGACAAGGTCACTAAATTCAGCTGCTGCTGCTCCGACCCGATTGCCGGTCAGCAGGACCGTTTTCAGCCCGAGATCCCGCGCAACCCGCAAAGCTTGAACAACGTTAGCTGAACTGCCGCTGGTGCTGATGCCGAACGCAATATCGCCCGGTTGTCCCAGCGCCTCGATTTGACGGGCAAACACCCGATCATAGGAAAAGTCGTTCCCGCATGCCGTTAACACCACGGAATCCGCCGTGAGCGCGACTGCAGGCAGAGCGCGCCGATTGGTCTGGAACCGGACGACTAACTCACCGCAAAGATGCTGGGCATCAGCAGCGCTTCCTCCATTTCCAAAGATCAGCACCTTTTTTCCCTTTCTGAATGTATCCTCAAGCAGGTGGGCAGCTCCCTTAATCTGTTCGGGGAAATCGGAACTCGCCGCCCGTTCAAAGACCCGGGCTATTTCGCGGAGCCGGTCCGAGAAAGAAACAAACTCTAAGCCGAGAGATTTCTCTTTTTCGTTTTCGGTGTATATCATTTTGCCTTTGTTGTAGTGATGGAATTTAGAATGAGGTCGACAGCGTCTTTGAAACCGGTGATAGCGCCTTTTAAAGTTCTGCCATCCTGGGCCGGAGAAAGCAACACTCCGCGGCAACCTGCCTCTTCCGCCGCCGCCACATCCGACGCGGAGTCGCCGATCATGAAGCAGTTTTGGGGATCGGAGCCGAAATAATCTAGTCCCCGCTTTAGCAGACCGGGAAGAGGTTTTCGGCACTGGCAAGAATCAGCGGCGGAATGTGGACAAAAATAAAAACGGGCAATGCGGACGCCGAAGCGAGATAATAAGCGCAGCATCTCAGAATTGATGCGCACGAAATCGTCATAATCAAAGTAGCCGAGGCCGATCCCTTGCTGATTGGTGACCACAACCAATGCAAAGCCGCTGTCCTGCAACAATCGAAGGCCCTCGCCAACGTACGGCAGCAGCCGCACCTGAGTTGGATCGCGAAGAAAAGGAACGTTTTCGATGAGAGTTCCGTCGCGATCTAGAAAAACAATGGAACCGTTTGATCTCAGCTGAGCGGAAAGAGACGGCAAATCGTAGGCGCTTAATTCTTGAATCTTGGATACGATCCTGGATGTGCTGATCTCGTGCTCAACAGGAATGACAACACAGCGACCACCGTAAGAATGTACGAGCGGAGCTGATTGCAGTTGCTCCACCCGATAGTCTCCACCTTTGACGTAAACATCCGGATGAATCATTTTAATCAGGTTCTCTGGGCGGGTCTCGGTCATGATCGTCACGGCGTCAGTAACGCCAAGGGCTGACACGACTGTTGCTCTTTGCTGTTCCGGGATAATCGGACGGAGCGGATTCTTATAAGAGCGAATCGATGCATCCGAGTTCACGGCCACAACCAACCGGCTGCAAAGCGTGGCGGCTTTTTGCAGATAGGCAACATGACCTGCATGCAACAAATCGAAAGCTCCGCAAGTGAAGCCGATGGAATTTCCAGAGTTCCGCTGCTCCGAAACCCACTCTATAAGAGAACTATAAGAATGCAGGTTACGCATGGAAGTAAGGCTTGTGGCTAATATGATCCTTCCTGTGTTAGAACGACCTTCACGGTTCGGATCAGCACATATAAGTCAAGCCAGAGTGACCAATTACGTATGTAGTATTCGTCGAGCGATGCTTGCATTGTAAGATCACCATTACTGCGGGCGGTAACCTGCCAAAGACCAGTGATGCCGGGAGGAACCTGCATGCGAATGCTCCGCACATCGGGATTAAACAGTTGATTGTGGTACGCAGGAAACGGCCGTGGCCCGACGAGGCTCATTTCGCCTTTGAGCACATTCCATAGCTGTGGCAGTTCATCCAAACTGGTTTTTCGGAGGAATCCTCCTACGCCCGGCAAAATACGCGGATCTTGTTTCAATTTGCAAAAGCGATCCCACTCCAGTTGCGCGGCTGGATTTTCCTCCAGGTGCTGTCGCAACGTCCAATCAGCATCTAAATACATAGTTCGTAATTTGAGAACGCCGATTTCACGACCGTTTTGCCCCTCACGCAGTTGCACGTAGAAGGGATTTCCCGGGCTTACCTTTCGAATGAGCAACGCGGATATAAGCAAAATCGGCCAGGTAATCAGCAACCCGAATGACGCGGCGATAATATCCAAGCATCGTTTGGTCATTCGGTTCAGCGGATCGAGAAGCTTTTGTTCCATTTCGAGCCCCAGCACCCCCCCAAGGTCGCGCGATTCAGTCCACAGGCTGGAGACTCCAATCAGATTTGGAATGAGAAGAATTCGTGGGAAAACGCGCGACCAATGTTGCAGATGCTGGATCAACTTCTCTCTCGGCATGCTCGGGATCGCTACAATCGCGTATGTCGCTTTGTGCCAATTGGCTAGGGGAACGATGTCGTTTAACGAACCGCTGACGGGAACGCCCTCAAGCAAACCATGCTTATTGATGTCATCATCCACGCAAGCCACGGGGCGAAAGCCTAGGATGCGATGAGAGCGCAAGGCATGAATCACTGCCCTTGCCGTTTGGCCCGCGCCGATGATCATAACTGGGATGCCCCACCAAGAATAAGAATCAAGCACCTCTTCACATAACCAGCGCCCGGCTGGAACAAGGAGCAGGGACAAGAGCCAGCTAATAAAGAAAACCCCGCGCGAATCAACCCACCAATCTTTTACTAAAAACATGGAAGCCGTCAGCAATAGATAAGTAAGCGTAATGCACTTCCAGAGCTTCCTAATATGAGCCGCCATGGTGAGACCGATTCCGGGATAGAGCCCGGCGAACAAGAAGGCCATAATGGTAGACAACGGCATGGCCAGCATCGCCGTATGCAGATGTGGAATATAAGGATTGATGATTATCCAAAGGCGAAAGGCGGCCAAAGCAGAAACGGTAAGAGAACAAACGTCAATCAGCAGCAGGCCAACTGACATTCGGACTTGGGTAAATGCTGGTGCAGAAAGGGATCGGATTGCGACCCGAGCGGAAGCAGGAGCAGCCATAGAATCTTAAAGTGCAGTCTTAATTAAGCAAGCGAGACAATGTGTTGCCCGCACCAACGAAGGCGCTCATCTTCAAAGAAGTATGAAGCAGAGTTGGCTGTACAAAGTCGAAGATTGTGTGTCCGAAGCTTACGATTGTTCTACAGTTATTCGCCGAAGCAATGTGTACTGAACAAGCAGGCGCGCGAAGTTTGAAACGCATATGCCAATAACAGCTCCCGACACTCCGTAAAAGAAAGCTCCGGGAAGAGCCAGGGTGGCGGCGAAGCCGGTCGCAAATGCCTGGCCGAAGAAGTTGATTCTCGGTCTTTGCAAGCCGTTAGCGAGTCCATCTAGAATCTGACTTACAAACATAAAGCTGTAGTTGATACACATGGCTCGGACCAGCATCCATAATGCAAGATAGGGGCTTTTAGAGCCATAAAATAAGGTGAGGAAAAATAACGGCGCGCATAGCAAGGCAATGAGGTAAGGCACAACAAGGAAAGAGCCGTGAAATCCTAAGCTGAGAGCTGCTTTCCATGCGGCTGCTAGGCCACGGTTTGCTTTAGCCGTGGCCACCGAAGGAACTATAGCATTACCGATGCCGAAGAGAACCGGATGAGTCACGCCCAGGACACTGACAAGCGCTTGCAAGTAGCCCGCCGCCGCAGCTCCGTGAGAAACGCTTAAACTCCAGACTAAGGCGGGGCCTGCAACCAGCCCCATCCAGTTGTTGGCAAATCCCCAACGGCCTAATCGCCAGAACACGCGAACGCATTCCTGTATTCCCGTATTTTGCCAACCTAAATACTGCTGAATAAATTGCAAAACACCGCCAAGAACCGACGTCAGCGCCATAGCCCAGAAAACATTTGTAAGAGTAAGATGGCTGGTCCAAGCAAGAAGCATAATGGCAAGCGTCTGGCCTGGATAACCGATCAGATCCCCAAAAACAGCTTTACCAAAAGCCAGAGCTGACATCAGGGACCTTCGGCAGACCTCCTGGAATTGCCAGGCAGACAAACAGGCAAACACGGCGGGTAGTAGGGCCGTAAGATGAAACAATTGGAGTGCCAAGCCTAGAAACAACAGCTCCACCAATAAAAATCCTGCTGTTAAGAGCAAAGCTGAAGTTACAAAACGGCTGGAACTTTGCTGTCCCTCGTGAGCTCTGCTGACCGTGAATGGATAAATAACTAAGGAGGCATGAAGATTATTGGCGAACAATAACAGCGCCCAGACCAACACGAATTTACCGTAAATCGTTGGGTTGGATGTCCGGGCAATGGCTAGATTTGTCGCAAAATTTCCTAAACTGACAATGCCTTGGTCAACTAAAGCAAAGATTGATGCTGACGAGCGTTTATAAAAGGAAGGAGGTATCAAACGTCTGACGCCGCCGGCATCCTCCAACTTGGCAGCCAGCACGCTCAAGCGTAAAACCCGGAATAACGGCAGTACATCATAATTTCCATGTCAGGGAGCCTGATTTAGAGTTTTAAGAATGAGTGCGAACTAAACAGTAATGCTTGTTAACGCTCATACGGCATCCACTTAACGCTGATTGTTTACTAAAAACCAGAGAAGCACCCCAGCCAAGTCCCCAAACCATCCAAAACGGTATACCAGTGACTGGCCCTTCCAAGGCGACATCGAAAGCGGCGTTGACCATAAATGCCAGCCAATATGCAGTGATCCAGGCAAAGAAAGCAGCCCACACGCTTTCCTGTGCAAACCGAGCATGAAAATGAGTCCTCAACATCGTTCCGAGCCATGCTAACTGGAGTGCGCTCCAAAGAATAAAGCCAGGAACGCCGGAACGCGCCAGAAAAGTGAGATGCGAGTTGTGAGGGCTACGGAGTCCTGGAAACACGTTTTCATTACGCTCCATACCATCATCCATAGTGAGATTTACTCCAAAGCCCTTTCCCGTCCAAAAATAAGGGCCGCGCAATGTGTAATCGAAAATGCGATGCCACCACTCCATGCGCCATTCTTTGGTCCCATCCAGATCGTTCTCTTCTGATTTTCCTCCCAAGACGCTCGTCAAGTTGCGAGCCAGTTGCTGAGTTGAGATTTCCCGGTCGCGGCCATCCAGATGTATACGAAAATCGACGATTGCGGAGCAAAGCAGAAAAATGAGAATCGAACTGAAAACAAGAAAGAATCGCTTTGCTTTAGGATAAAGAATAAAAACCAGCGTCACGGCAGCCAGAAATGCAATTCCTCCGCCTCGGCTAATAGAGAATCCTACGGCAAACCCAACTAGAGATAAAGCCATCAACCAGTTCTGTTTATCGGCAAAGCCCACCAACACAAAACAGACAACTCCAGCCAAGTGAATACATAAATCCGTACACTTGGTTGATGGAATCGTTACTTCCGTTCCCGGCCAAGTTGGAAGTTGGTTCAGGGCAGCTTGATAAAGGAAGGCGCAAACAATTGCGAGCACCACAAAATACCTACTGAACTTTTTGTAGTACGTTATCGCGACAGAAATAGAACCTGTTTGCTGCAAAACTATCGCGGCTGTCGAAACAGCAAAAAGTGAATAAGCCCACGTGACAGCATCGCGCACCGCATCTAACCCATAACTGCCAACGAAAGGCACTGTGCATACTAATTCCCACACCCAAAAACACCCGAGCAGCCAAGCTATAGGATGCTCCAGTAACGGAGAGAGAGCGCCAAAGCCCACTGCGACAGCAAAGCCACTCACTAATAGAAGTTCACCGACATAAAGGGGAGCTACGCCTAGGTAAGCATATCCCTTTCCAAAGATCCCATATAAAAGAAAAGACAAACCAGCCCAGCATAGATAAAAGCGCACTAATTTGGGCCAAGATGCAAAGAGCCCCTGGCTGATTCTTAGTTGAGCCATGCCGGGAACCTGAAGCAAAGGGGTCACTATTTCGTTTTGTTTCTGAATTCTAATTACGGATTGAAGCTAAAGTTTTATTTTATTGCGTAGCGTTCGTATGCTTCATAGTAAGCGTTGCCCTTATATCCGTAGTAGCCGTGGATTGATTTATTGGGATTCCAGCCATTCAATATCGCGCCGAAAACCCGCACCCGATCCTGGTTCAATTGTTCGTTCGCCGCTGTCAGGGCCTCGCGCGTGGTTTGTTCGGCTCTGGTTACCAAAACGACTCCATCCGCCAAGCGTCCGATCACTCTAGCATCCGAGATTTGCAGGATAGGAGGTGTATCGATCAAAATCATATCGTACTTGAGCCGCAGATTAGACAACATTGTCCCCAACATGGGCAAGTGAAGGAGCTGGCCGGCATTGTCCCTGGCAGGCCCAGCAGTTAGGATATGGAGGTTCGGGATACTGGTTTCCTGAATGATTTCAGAGGGATCATCTTTCATGGGCCCCGAGTTGGAAAGCAGATCAGTGAGGCCCTTTTCATTTTTCAGGCTGAACAGCTTGTGGAGGGTCGGGCGGCGCAGGTCGGCATCGATCACCAATACGTTTCTCTGAACTCCGGCTGCGGCTATCGCTAAATTGCTGACCACTGTGCTCTTGCCATCGGCGGGGCTGGCGCTCGTCAATACCAACAGCCGGGCTTGGGTCAGAGCGTCACTGCTCAAAAGGGAGGTCATAATGGTTCTGAACGCTTCCGCAATCATCGTTTGCTGCCCCTTCAACCGGACGAGATTGAGCTTTTGTTTGCGGTTCAACGGCACGATACCAAATTCCGAGGGAGATAAGCTATGGAGATGAACATCGATTTTCGCAACGGCCGGAATCACTCCCAATTCAGGAATACCAGCCCAGAGCCTTATTTCACCTGGGTCCTGAATCGTTCGATCAGCGCGCTTCCGAATAACCGTAAATAAGATTCCTCCAATCAAGCCCAGAAGCAATCCAGCCGCCGCGTTAATTCGGATGTCAGGCGAGTACGGACGCCAGGGAATAAGGGCCGGCTCCAGCACGCGGATGTTGCTGGCGCGCATGGCGGAAGCCACGCGCGATTGCTTAAAGAGCTGAAGCATGCTGTCATATAACTGTTGGTTTGACTGCACTTCGCGCTTCAATACGTTATATTGGATCGATTTTTCGCCTACAACGCCAACTTCGCGAGCCTGCTGATCATAAGCGCCTTGCAACAGGTTTTGCCGGCGGAGCGCTTCCGTGTACTCGTTCTGAATACGGCTGACAATCACGCCTTTTTCGCGGGCAAAAGCCTCCTCCAGGGTACTGATTTCCGCCTCGATCCGCTTCACCCTGATGTACTCAGGAGTGTAGGTTGTGCTCAGTTCCGCAGCCTGCCGCCGCAGATCGACAATTTTCGCCCTGATGTCGGCCAATTCCTCATTATTCACAATGTCCGGCAATGTATCAACAGAAGCGCTTTTGATCAGTTCAAATCGGGATTGCTTCGCGATTCGATCCGAAGCCGCCGCCGAAAGCTGCTGCTGCACTTGCCGGAGTTTTTCTTCAGAAACATTGATGTTGTCGCCCGTCAGCAAAATTCCGGACTCTCGCGCATAAGACTGAAGAGCGTCTTCCGAGCCCTGCAGCTTGCTTCGTGCGGAGTCCAATTCATGCCCCAGCCACTCACTGGTCTTTTCCGTGGCCTTCCATCGAGAATCAAGGTTCTCATTGATAAATTCAGTGACAAGAGTGTTGGCAAAGGCGGCAGCCAGCTTCGGGTCCGGCGCATCGGCCGAAATTTCAATCACTCGAGTACGGCCCACGGCGCGCACCTTTACACTTTTCGCGATTTTTACCAACAGCGGGTTCTGTTTGTCTGGATTGAAGTCATTTCCTAGTGATTTATGTTCAGGACTTAGCTTTGCGATCACCCTGTACAGCAAAGTGTCACCTGAAAGAATTCTCACCTGGGTTTGCAGATCGGAGGTGTCTGAGTTGACATCGCTATCCGAAAGCGGGTTGGTCTGCTTGTTATAAAAAAAATCCTGATTGATGTTTAAAACTTCCAGGGCGGTTTTGGCGCGGTAAACGGGTTTTAGTATGAATGTCAGGGCGACGCCGAGCAGCAAACCGCAAACCGTGATGAGAACCACCGCCTTTTTATGGATTGTCAGGATGCGCCAGTATTCATATAAGCTGCTGGGTTGAGCGGGGCTTGCGCCCGAAGGGAAAACAACGGCATTGGGCGCGTCTAGATACCGTTCTGATTGTTGTTCAGATGGTCGCCAGGGAAGCAGTTGAGTGGAAGCTACTCTTTCATTGTCCATTGAATCAGCCCTAATAACGCCCGTAAACCGCCATGCCGGTGGCCATCTGAATCGCCGCTTCAATGGTTCGCGCGGTGGCGCTTTTCGCGGCGCTGTTCGGAACAAAAAGAATGTCTTGCGCTTTCAAGGGCACATCTTCCGCTTTGCCAGCCATGAGGAGCTTGAGATTGACGTCGATTTCAGTCCGCTTACTGGAACCGGCTACTGCTCGAAGTATTTTTGCTTTGTCGGAAGCCGCAGTCGGAGCAAGCCCCTCGGCGAGGGAAAGAACCTGAAGAGTGGAAAGCGTCTCGTTCTCGCCTAACGTGAAACCGCCGGGCTTATGTACGAATCCTACGCAATATACCACTTCGCCTTTGGGCACAGAGATGACGTCGTCAGGCCTCACTTCAATATTCGCGGCCGGATTTGAGGCATTCATGACACTTTTTATATCAAGGGAAGCGGTGGTAAATCGCTTCGTAGCGTCCATCCGAGTATCGGGAAGCGGAATCGAACCCCATCTTAGATCGCGCGTGATCTTGATCGTGTTACCCGCGTCCGGTCTTAAGCCTCCGGCGGAGGATAGCACTTCGAAAAGCGTCTTCCGGCCTTGAATTTGATGGACGCCGGGAGTGGTCACTGCGCCGAGAACCGAGACTGGCTGAGAACTAAAACCAGCAATGTTGACGACCACATTTGGATTTTTTACAAATTGACGCAAACGCTTTGCGATCTCCCCTTCTAATTGATCAGCCGTTAGACCCCCGGCGTGAACGCGACCAATCAAGGGCACGTTCACGTCTCCATGCATGTCGATCCGAAAAGGCTTATTGGAGATCTCCTCCAGGTCGGCCACGATCAGGCTGATCTGATCATCGGCTCCGAGGACGTAGTTTCCGTTCACTTCAGGAGTTTGCGAAGCAACAGATTCTGAAAGGAACAACCCGCAGACCAGAAAAGCAATCGAGGCAAAATTCAAAAAAGCAGATTTTTTACGCATGACAGTGCTGGCGGCAATCGCGCTATGCAGGACGAAGCCAGGAAGAATCCACTTCTATCGAAATCGAGCGCTGCAGCATTGGAACGGAAACGACTACCCGAAGTTCGGATTTCTTCTTAAGAAGAATGCCTTCCACACTCTTCAACGGCCCTCGCATAATTCGGACGCGATCTCCTTGAGACAGATAGGGAAAGGGCTCGGCGGCTAAACCCGAATCCACAATGGACCGAATCATCTCAATTTCATCTGAATCGATAGGAGTAGGGGCGCCGCCGAATGAAACGATACGAACCACTCCTGGAGTCATCACAATAGGCAGGCGCTTCAAAGCATCAAAACGACAAAAAACGTAACCCGGAAACAGCGGCCGCTCCTTCTCGATGATGCGATCCGACCAGTGACGCCGTGACTTGTAAACCGGCAGGAACTGTTGAAATCCTTTGCTCTCCAAAGACTGAGCTGCGACCCATTCACAGTTTGATTTAGTCCGAATCCCGTACCAAGGTAAAGGAGAAGGCTCATACATAGATGCAAAATTCAAATAGTGCTCTCTTTCAAGCCCTTCAAAATTGGCTGCATAATTTGGACACACTACCGTCCTTTTCGTCACGGGAAAGTAGATAAACTGCGCTACATTACAACTTCCGAATTTAAAGGACTGCCCTCATTAGTAACATGCCAGTGCAGTTCAAGAACAGAGATTCAAATTGGAAAATAGGCACCAAAACGGAGATAGAGTACTAGGACTTAAGCTCATCTCCTTTTCGCCTTTTTGTGGCTCAATTGCCGGAACTGAGACAAACGGCTAAGAGGTTGAGCTTCAAGAGTTCTTCCATGAGAAGGACTGCTGCTGTCAAGCAGCCCCACAGCAGCATGGGCTACCGCACGCCGAATGAGTTTGCCGAAATGTTGAGATCCTCAGTTATGATTGGCTGAGAAAGTCGAGGCAGGTCAACTTAAGAACGTGACCCAGTTCCGAAGATCCGAGGAAACGTTTAGCTTAAGTGTGGCCTCGGCTGTGAAACTACTTAATTTGGCACTAGTACCTATTTACTTATAAATGTTAGTTATTTATACCAACGCAAAACGCGGTTAAGGTAAGCTCATAAATACCAAAAGGTTTAGTGTCTAATTTCGATGGATTACTCTTAGATCTTAAACCGGAACTCTACAAATGTCGGGTTCCTTGTTGTCTATGCAGGACTGAAAATAGCGTCCCGGTAGCAGTTGGCGAAGATTTTGAATACCGGACCAGTTCCGATACATTTCTTGCCATGCGTTGTCTCGCGTGTAATTTGGTCTATTTGAATCCTCAGCCCCATGTCTGCGAGTTTGATCGCATTTACCCGAGTCACTATCACGCTTACGACTTTACAGAGCACAAGTTCGGCCTGGCTTATCGCGCGCGTAAGATTCTTGAAACACGGCGGTTACGAAGCTACTCCGGGGGGCTTGGCAAAGAAGCGCGCATTCTAGATGTGGGATGCGGAGACGCTTTTCACATGCGACTGCTTGCCGAGTTCGGACCTAAAGGCTGGAACATTGAGGGTATTGATGCGAGCGAACGAGCCGTTATAGCGGCGCGCCGGGCGGGATTTACAGTCCACCTCGGAACAATTGAGTCCACAGTATTACCGCAAGATGCTTATGATCTCATCCTGCTGATTGCAACCATCGAGCATGTTAGTAATCCAGTAGATGTTCTTGCGTCGGTACGCAATCTGTTACGGCCAGGTGGCCGCGTGGTGATCGTTACAGATAATACCGATACGTTCGACTACAAGATTTTCGGGCGGCGTCACTGGGGAGGTTACCACTTTCCCCGGCATTTCAATTTGTTTGACCGCAAATCACTCGCCCGACTTGCTCATCGAGCCAGCTTAACGGTCGAAAGCATGCAAACGACTGCAAGTCCGGTCAACTGGGTCTATTCATTGCGTAATTGGCTTGTGGACTTGCATGCTCCGGCTTTTGTGGTCGAGTGCTTTAGCCTGAGGTCTGCGCCGGCACTTGGCGTTTTTACGCTTCTGGACATGGGCTTTCAGAAGCTTGGCAGGGGTGCGTTACTGACGATGATAGCGAGAAAGTCTCATGGCTGACCGCGCCTGTATAGCAGTCATTGGCGCTGGAATTGCCGGCCTGACAGCAGCTGATTTCCTGCATCGGCATGGCCAGCAAGTCGTCCTCTTCGAAGCAGGGCGGCAGATCGCAGGCATGGCGAAATCCTATACAGATAAGGACGGATTCAGCTACGACTTCGGTGCCCATTTCATTACCAATCGCTTGGCTGCTGCCATTGGCGTTGGCTCAAAGTGCCGGGATGTGCGCTATTACGGCGAGTCCGTGCGTCTTGACGGGCGCACATATCAGTACCCGTTTGGGCTGATGCGCAATCCTCGTTTCCTGTGGAGCGGGATTGCAAGCAGACTGTCTCCCCCAGAGCCGCTCCATTCGGCAGCGGATTGGTTTCGCAGGCAGTACGGGGAATCATTGGCCAGTCGGGTTGCGTTGCCGTTGCTTGAGGCATGGTCAGGGGCCCCGGCACAAGAACTGGCTCCTGCAGTAGGCGGAAAATTAAAGAACGGAATGGCTTACACGGCTTATTTAAGGTTCACCGCCTGGCGCAAAAAGCGGGCCGTTGCGATCGGATATAGCCATGAGATGCCGGAGAACCCTTCGGTTTGGCACGTTTACCCTGATGGTGGCGTGGGAACGTTATGCGAGCGCTTAGCAGAAAACATTGCTGACTTGATTGAGATGGAATCTCCTGTTGAGGAGATCGTCGTTGAATCAGGCCATGTCCGCGCTGTCATCGTAAAAGGGAAAGAGATTGAAGTATCAGCTGTTGTCAGCACAGCACCATGCCACATATTGGCAAAAATGGTAATGGGCACTGCTGCCGTGAAGCCACTAGCGGCATTTCGATACAGGCCCATGGTGTTTGTAAATTTATTGCTGAACCGACGCGGGATTCTGCCCAATACTGTGCTATGGATTCCGGACAGGAATTATCCATTCTTTCGCCTGACAGAAACGACTTTGTCCATGCCATGGCTTGCGCCCGAGGGGAAGACCATTATTACGGCCGATATCGGGTGTGAGATCGGCGACAAAGTTTGGAGCATGAGCGACGAGCAACTAGGCCAATACTGCTTTGAGGGCTTGCAAGACCTCTTTCCTAATGTCCGCCAGCAGTATATTGGCTGCCGTGTCCTTCGTACGCCCATTGCTTATCCTGTTTTTCTAAACGCGTATGAGCAGGACCGCTTAAAATTCGAGCGCGGAACAGGCGTTGAAGGACTATGGAGTATCGGGCGTAATGGCGAGTTCGCCCATATGTTGATGGAGGATGTTTACTGGCGCACACTGCAAAAAATGCGCGATCTCATGACGTGGTTAGAGGGATGCAAATACGAAGGTCCTAAATGACCTTTACGGCAAATGTGGCAGCGTTGGCGCAATACAGTTAACCAGTACCCGTACGCTCGTTGAAATTATGCCGACAAGCCGAACAGCGAAAAATGCCATAGCCCAAATCCTTCGTACTAATACGTTTCGAGATCGGGCGAGAAGGACAAGTCGGGCAACTCAGGGGCGACGTTCCGACACTCAGGATACCAGCCGATGGGCCGGATTCCATGGAGTGATGCAAGTTCTGACAGTCTCGTGAAAGAGCGGTCGCAAGCCACACAGCGATAGACCTCTGCGCCCCGTCGGTCACGGCCGTTCTTCACAGTATCCTGTTGTTCACAATGCGGCTATTGCGTACATCGTTCCCGTTCGATTTCTCTGGTCGCTGTCCGCAGCGTACCCCATCCCGGCATTCCCCAACAAATGTTCCAGAATATATAACCCCGCCTGGGGGAAAACAAGCCGAAGGATTATTTAAACAATACCGTGCTTCTCTAGCCACGACCACGGTCCTGCTAATGATGTTCCATAAAATGCCCGCACAACCTTTTAGGAGGAATTCAATGAAACCTTACCGTGTCACTGTCGTTCTCGGTACGCGCCCGGAGGCAATCAAGCTAGCGCCGGTTATTCTCGAGATGCAAAAGCCGGATTCTCCGCTGCATCCAGTGGTCTGCGTCACAGGCCAGCACCGCCAGATGCTGGACCAAGTGCTAGAGTGGTTCCGTCTCCAACCAGACCATGACCTCCATCTCATGCAAACGAACCAGGGACTTGCTGACTTGAGTGCACGAGCCCTGACCGGAGTCAGCGACCTGTTGACACGAGTGAAGCCCCAAGCGGTAATGGTGCAGGGCGATACGACGACCGCAGCCATGGCGGGACTGGCAGCCTTTTATCAGCGCATTCCGGTGTGTCACGTGGAGGCAGGGCTGCGAACTGGTAATGTATATAGCCCATTTCCAGAGGAGGTAAACCGGCGGCTGCTGGGCATTGTTTCAAATCTCCATTTTGCTCCCACTAGGAAGGCTGCTGAGGCTCTGCTGGCGGAGGGAGTCGCTCCTGCTTCGGTTTTTATGGTCGGCAATACGGTAGTGGATGCTTTGCGCCTCACCTTAGATCGTCAGCAAGAAGTGCAGTCCGTGCTCAACGGGCATGGTGGCGCTGCAAAGCCCGCTTCGTCTCGGCGTGTCGTGCTGGTTACGGCACACCGGCGCGAAAGTTTTGGGGCTCCCTTCGACCAGATCTGCCAGGCGATCCGGACTTTGGTGGAGCGCAATGGGGATATTGAGGTTGTCTATCCCGTCCACCTTAATCCCAACGTGCGGGGCCCGGTCAGTCGCTTCCTACAGAATGTGCCTCGGATTCATCTGATCGAGCCCGTCAGCTATGAGCAAATGGTGCAGTTGATGCTGCGCAGCTACCTGATTCTAACCGATTCGGGAGGCATCCAAGAGGAGGCAACCGTGCTCGGCAAACCGACACTCGTGATGCGCGACACAACGGAGCGGCAGGAGTCGCTCGCTGCGGGAACAGCCGTTCTAGTGGGAGTAGACCCACACAGAATCATTTCTATGGCGGAAGCTCTTCTACGTCAAAGTACTGAGTATAAAAAGATGTCTCAGGCGCAATCTCCTTTCGGAGACGGATTTTCTGCTCAACAGATAGTGCGGGTGCTGAGCGAGCGGCTCACGCCGAGTGCTTCGTTCAAAGAGTCGGATGGCCAATTGCGGAACCAGATGCCTAGTACTACTCCGTGAGGCACTTGCCTACTGATGGTAGAACCGCCAAGCTGGTGGGATGACAGTGAAGCAGATCGAGCGGTGTCGGCAGCGGCTGAAAAACTACTGGGAGGAGATGCCGGCCTCCTTGGGGCGGAGTGAGCGCCGCCTCTGGGGCAGCGTCTACGTACGCGGCCTGTTGTTGGATGGGGAGCGCCAGAGCGCCGGCGCGATGGCGCCGCGCTGGCCGGAAGCCAAGGAGCAGAACCTGCAGCAGTTTCTCAGTCAGAGTCCCTGGGATTGGGAACCGGTCCGGCAAGCCCTGGCCGAGCGGATCGAGTCTTCTTTTCCCGCGCCGGAGGCTTGGGTGGTGGATGATACGAGCTTTCCCACACAAGGAGAGCCCTCGGTGGGGGTGCAACGCCATAAGCGCTAACTTAAGCGATAAACTGCTGATAGACGGCGACTTGAGGCTTTC
>CAXTWT010000004.1:34096-39032 GCA_964247955.1 uncultured Bryobacteraceae bacterium | reverse complement strand
ATTTCCGCGCAGGGATTGACCGGCCAAATCTCCGGATTGATTACCGACTCCAGCGGAGGGTCGGTCGCGAATGCCACGGTTCAGGTGATAAGCGCGGAAACGAGCCAATCGCGGTCGGCTACGAGCGACAACGACGGTCGGTTTGTTTTTGCCGAGTTGCTGCCCGGAACCTATAGGTTGAAGATTGAAAATCCAGGCTTCAAGAAATACGAACAAACCGGCATCAGTGTCACGGCTGACGAGCGCGTTACTTTGCCCGCGATTGTTCTGCAATTAGGCTCCCTTACCGAAACGGTTTCGGTGCAAGGCCAAACGGCGGCGGTCCAAACGGAAAGCGCGGAGCGGGCCGGCCTGATTACCAGCCGCGAGATGCAGGAAATTCCACTGAAAGGGCGGTCTTATATCGGCACCACGAGACTGCTGCCCGGCGTCATTGATACAGCGAATCGCGAATCTCCGGGATGGAATGATCTCGTCGGAATCAACATTAACGGCACGCGGGCCGGGTCCATTGACCTGAACCTGGACGGCATTACGAGCTTGGATACGGGTTCGCTGACCGGGCCTTACCTCGCCCCCAGCATTGATGCCGTGGCCGAAGTGAAAGTACTTCTGAGCAATTATCAAGCCGAGTACGGCCGCAGTTCCGGCGGCACAATCAATACCGTTATTAAGAGCGGGACGCGGGACTTTCACGGTGGGGTTTATTACTTTTTCCGCAATGAAGATTTAAACGCCAATGAGTTTTTCAATAATAAAAACGGGCAACCGCGCCCTCGGTACCGCTTCAACAATCCCGGCTACTTCATCGGCGGCCCGGTCATCTTTCCCGGCACGAGTTTCAACAAGAATCGTGACAAGCTGTTCTTCTTCTGGTCACAGGATTTTCTGCCGCTCACGATTCCATCCGGCATCAGCACGAAGACATTTCCGACCGTTCTTGAACGTCAAGGGGATTTTTCCCAATCGGGCGTGACAGTTGTTGATCCCATCACCCGTGCGCCTTTGGCAGGCAACGTCATACCCGCCAGCCGCATTGATCCGAACGGCCAAAAGCTGCTGAGCCTTTTTCCGCTTCCGAACACAACCGGCCCAGGAGGAACGTACAACTGGGCGGGAGTCAGCATCAACAAACAGCCCCGGCGTGATTCCGTGCTGAGAGTGGATTACAATATCTCTCAAAACACAACTTTTTATGTTCGGCTGATTCAGGATTACCAAGCTTCTCAAGGCGCTTACGGACTGCTGGCTGGTTTAGGCCAAACCGATAGCTGGCCCCAATTGCCCATCAGCTATGAAATCCACAGTGCCGGCGCTGTGGCAACGCTCCTTCATACGTTCAGTCCTACGACGGTGAATGAACTCACTTTCGGAGTGAACCGAGCCAAGCAAACAGTAGCGGCGCTCACGCAAGCGGCTCTCGACCAAAACAACCGAACTAAGGTAGGGCTGACCATCCCTCAGTTCTTTCCGCAAACAAATCCAGCTAATCTGATTCCCAATGCGACCTTTAACAACAGCGCCATCCAGAACGTAGGCAATCTCGGCATTGAGGGGCGCTTTCCCTTTTACGGGACGAACGATATTTGGAACTACTCGGATAACCTTTCGAAGATTATTGGACAGCACAGTTTAAAATTCGGCGCTTTCTGGGAGCATGGCACGCGGAACGCCGCCCGTTCCACTTCTTTTAACGGCACGTTCGCCTTTGATCGTGACGCTACGAATCCGTTGGACACCGGATACGCTTACTCGAATGCTTTGTTCGGAGTGGTTGACAGCTATACGGAATCCAATGGTCATCCAGGCGCGCACGGACGGTACAATAATGTCGAATGGTATGGGCAGGATACCTGGAAAGCAACGAAAACCCTGACGCTTGACTTAGGAGTGCGCTTCTATTTCATTCAGCCGACTTACAGCGCGGGCGACACGCTCGCCGCGTTTGATCCTTCCGCCTACAATGCAGCCCAGCAGCCGCCGCTGATTCAGCCGTATTCAAATAATGGGGTGCGCGTGGGCCGCGATCCTGTTACCGGCCAGATTGTGCCGGCAGTCAAAATTGGAACTTTTTCTTCCGCAGCCGGCACGCCGTTCCAGGGAATGGTGAAATACAATGAGAGCATCCTGAACAATCCCCGCATCCAAACGGCTCCGCGCATTGGACTGGCATGGGACGTATTTGGCAACGGAAGGACTGCTTTACGGACAGGGTTCGGAATTTTTTATGACCGGTTCAACGATGACCAGATCCTACAGCTTGTCCAGTCTCCTCCGCTGGTGACAACCGCCTCGGCGAACTATACGACCATCAACAACCTGCTGGCTACGCCCTTAAGCCTGAGTCCTACGAGCGTGACGGCGGTTCAGCGCAATTTTAAACCGCCGGCCGTCTACAATTACAGCTTCGGCATTCAGCAAAACATGGGCGCCGGTATTATCTTGGATCTAGCGTACACCGGCAACCAGCAGAAGCATCTGCTGGACACCCGAAATCTCAATGCGACGCCGTACGGCACGAACTTTCTCCCCTCCAGCCGGGATCTTACAACTACCAGCAGCCCTTTAAATTCGAATCTGTTGCGTCCGCTTTTGGGGTACACAGACATCAATTATTTGGAATTTGCGGGATTCGGTAACTACAACGCGCTTCAGGTTCAATTGACCAAGCGCTTCTCCAGCAGCCTGACTTTTCATGCGAGCTATTCCTGGTCAAAGGCTTTGGATCTTGTAGATACTCTGGGCGGCACCGTAAACCCGGTGCTGGATTACCGCAGTCGCGATTACGGTCCGGCCAGTTTTGACCGCACTCATGTGATGACGGTGGATTACGTGTACAACCTGCCGAGTGTGAGCAAGCACTGGAATAACGCCCTCGCAAGAGTGGGGCTGGATGGTTGGGAGTTATCGGGCGTGAGTACGTTTCAAACGGGAGCGCCGCTGGGCCTTCCCTATGCGCTGACTTATACGACTGACCTGACAGGCGCGACCACGCAGTCGAGCACGAGCACCGCCAGCAATCTCATCACCGGCTACGATAGCCGAGTCGTGCTGACGGGCAATCCTGCCATGCCGGGACCAAACGGGCAATGGTTCAATGTCAATGCCGTGGCGGCCCCGCTTCCCGGATATTCTCTTTACGGCATCGGAAACGCGTCAAAGGCTCCGATCTATGGACCCGGCTTGGAGAATTTTGATATGTCTTTGTTCAAGAATTTCAGGCTTGGCTCGAATGAAGCGCGCCGTCTACAGTTCCGCTTCGAAACGTACAATACGTTTAATCACACGCAATTCAATGCGATTGACCTGAACGCGAAATTCGATGCAACTAACCGGCAGACTAACACGGACTACGGCTACTTTACGGGCGCCGCGCTGGCGCGGCGATTGGTTTTGGGTTTGAAGCTCTATTTCTAACAGAAGATCATTCTTGCCTTAAAGCGAGAATCGGGTCTAATTTTGAGCCACGCCAAGCAGGGATGTAACTGGCGGCAAGGGCGACGGCACACAGTAACAGCACGGCAGTAAGATACGTCAGCGGATCGTACGAGCTGATACCAAACAAAACGGCCGTTGCCGCTCGCCCCGCCACAAAGGTCAGTAGACTACCCGCTGCTAAACCGGCTATTACCAGAAAAGCCGTGTCCTGCAACACGAGTCGGATAACCGAGTGGCGTTCAGCTCCAAGGGCTATGCGTATGCCAATCTCCGTCGTGCGGCACGCCACTGTATAAGCGATCACTCCATAGATGCCCACAGCGCTCAGCACGACCGCGAGAATGCCAAACATTCCTGCCAACGTAGCCATCAGCCGTTCTCGTAGGAGTGAGTTTTCGGTAAAAGTGTCGAAAGCTTGAAATGAATAGCGAATCTCGGAGTTAACGCTTCCCAAAGCAGTTCGCAGAGAAGTTGTTAAGGGTCCCAAACCGCTGGCGTAGCGAATCAAAACGCGGTCACGCGTTCCTTCCAATGAACGCCGCCACATCGGCATATACATAATTGGCTGGAACGGCTCCCGCAGATCGCTATATTTGGTGTTCTTCACGATGCCGACAATCTCATAGGAAGTTTGCGGCTCGTAGGGCGTTGCTTCCACCCAGAAGCGCTGGCCCACGGCGTTTGGGTTGCCCATCAGTTCGCGCACGAATTCCTCGTTTACGACAGCAATCTTGGCGGCGGACTCAATATCGTGTTCATCGAGTTCACGTCCTGCCAGGAGCGGTGTTTCCATGGTATGGAAGTATTGCGTGCCGATTACAGTTCGCAAGGAGACGAACGCATGTGACAGATCGGAACCATTTCTCCAGATCCGAGCATTCCAGTTACCGCCCGTGAGAGGAATGATCGTAGCCTCCGACGCCGCTGCCACGGACGGAACGGCGCGTACCTTCCTCAGCACATCACGCCGTAACGACACAAGATGTGCGGGAGGCAGTTTCAGGGCCGAAAAGTCGAGATCGGCAAGCAATAAGCCGTGTGTTTGAAATCCGGGATGGAGATTCAGCAGATTTCGGAAGCTTTGCACGAATAACAAAGACGCTATCAGGAGCGCAAGCGATACGGCGATTTGCGAGACGACCAGCAATCGATGCAGCATCATGTGCCTGCGCCCAAAAGTAGCAGTTCGGGCAGTTGCCTTCAAAGCCTCACTTGGTTCAATCCGAGCAGCCTGCCATGCCGGCAGGACTGAAAGCGTTAAGCACGTGAGAAGGGCAGTTGCGGCGGCAAAGGCAAAGATCCGGAAGTCCAGCGACAAATCCAGAAAGATCCTGTTGTTGGCCGTGGTCAGGAACGACACGAGAAAGCGGCTTAATCCTCCTGCCAGGAGAAGGCCAGCGCCTGTACCCGCCGTCGCTATAATCAGGCCCTCAACTAACAACTGCCGGGCCAAACGCGCTCGCGAAGCGCCGACAGCCATCCTAATTGCCACTTCACG
>CAXTWT010000004.1:30185-33996 GCA_964247955.1 uncultured Bryobacteraceae bacterium | reverse complement strand
CTCGCAGGCGCGCCATCACTATAAGCCACCACGTAATGCCGGAGTCGAGCCGTTCGCTATCTCCGTACCAGGTGGAAGTCGAGCAGAGAGGCAGCGCGACATCAAACGTCCGGCCCACCTCTAGACCGAAGAAGGAGGGCGGAGTCACGCCTCTTACCCGGAGCCGATGCTTGCCAAACCACGCTTCCCTGCCGATTATATTCGGATCGCCGCCGAACTCTCGCCGCCAAAAGCTGTAACTGAGAACAGCTCCGGGAGCAAACCCGCAACCACGCTGATCATCGTGTGCTGTAAAGAGCCGCCCAAGTACCGGTTGAACGCCCAAGACACGGAAAGTATCGCCGCTGACCCACAATGCCGTGGCAAAGTGCGACTCGCCGCGCCGCGAGAGATCAAGATCGCTGGTAGCCCAAGCAAACATGCCGGAGAATTCCTCATGGTTCTTGTGAATTTGCTCCCACAGCGGGTTGGTTAGGGCAGCAGGGCGCAGCCAATTGCCTCGGGCATGCGTCATGTCGTCAATGCGAAGCTCGACCAACTGTTGGGGCGCAGAAACCGGAAGAGTGCGAACCCGGATGCTGTCGAGCAGTTGAAAGAGGGCCGTGTTGGCTCCTGTGCCAAGCGCCAGCGAGACGATGGCCAAAAGAGTAAAGCCGGGACTGAGGCGAAGCAACCGGAAAGAGTATCGAAAGTCCTGAAAAATTCCTTTAGTAACTTTCATTTTTGGTTCTCCTGCACGCCCGTATAATCTTTAATGACCCTGGTTATGAGGCGGAGCGTACTGCGGCGCTAAATCGGAGTCGTCTTTCGGCAGGAAGTCAGGAAGCGGTCGTCCTTCGCCGAAAATAATTCGTAAGCGCCGTTCCGTTTCTTTGCCGTAGGGTGTTCCTTCCAGCGCTGATCGTTTCGGGAGATACTGTTTCAATTCATCGCGTGGGCCTAAAAACAGAAAGGCGTCTCCGCTCTCGGCAAGGGTGCCGGACACGTGAGCATTGGACGCGTTTCCTCCCATCAGCAAAGGCTTTGCCGGCATTCCGCCAAGCCAAGCGTCTTGCGTCGGCAGCATCCACGGCCATTTCCACTGAACGAACTTTGCATCGAGGTCATTATAGGAGCCTACGATATTGCTGCCGGGAAGAACGACATAGGTGGCGGCTCCGGCTCCTTGCAGGGCCTGCTCAATGGTCGAAGGCTTGCCGTCTGTACGCCGAAAATGCAGAGATCCCATATACAGCAATGCTTTCTGGTGTTTCGCCAATACTTGTTCCTTCACAATCGCCGAGTATGTCTGATCGCGATTCGGAATAAAGGGCTGGAGATCATCTTTGCTGCGCACGTTATCCCAATGAACGGCTGCTTCACCACAAATGATGCGGAGCTTCGGTCGTCCCGCTGGAGTGGTTTGGTTGGCCTTGCGAACGGCCTCGAACAACTCTTCCGCAGGTCCATCCGCAACCGGGCCAACCGCAATACCGTTGCGCCAAACCAACTGAAGCTGATCGAGTGATATGTTTTCACCGGCGACGTAGCGGTCTACGAGCGGCTGGTAAAGCGAATTCATACTTTCCAGCACAATGTTGCTTACCGTCTGTGAAAAATTGGGAGAACGAATGAGATTGATGAGTATGCGGTGTTCCTGCACATTTCCATGCATATCTCCGAGCAGCACAAGTTGATGAGTGCGGAATGCTTCGCTGATCGCAACGACAGCGTCCTTTGGCGCGGGTTCTTGCGCTTCAAAAGGAAGCGTCAGCAATAAGATTGCACAATACAATTTGTTCATCTGCTCAAATCGAGTTTATAGCAGATCAATGCGGGCCATTTTAGAGTATAAATAAATAACGAAGCGCGGTAAAAGGCCGCGCTTCGTTTGTCTGAGACAACAGAGAACAGGAAAGGAGACTATTTCTTGTTAGCGGAACCTGGTTCAGACTGGCTCCCATGCATGGAAGCAACGAGAGGATCAGGCAATACCCGCCCCGCCGCTGCCTGTAGTTTGTTCTTGAAAGATCCAGCGATAACGTGATCCTTGCCGGCCATCAGCGCTTCGAAGCCTTCTTTGGCCACTTCAGCCGCATCGTCCTTTTCACTTGACCCAAGTTTCGTGTCATCCGCACCCGCACGATGGAAGAAGTTCGTTTCGGTAGCTCCAGGCATCAGCGCGGTCACAGTCACGCCGGTATCCTTCAACTCTTCCCGAAGACCTTGAGATAAGGATTGAACAAAGGCCTTTGTGGCTCCATACACCGTTTCGTAAGGAGTAGGCATGGTTCCGGCAATGGAGGAGGTAAAGAGAATGCGTCCGCTGCCGCGAGCCGCCATTGCCTTTACAAGGTACTTAGCTAAATGAAGCGTTGAGAGAACGTTCAACCGCACCATGTTCATTTCTGCCGCAAGATCCGTTTCAATGAACCGACCACTCACACCCACACCCGCATTGATGGCGGCCGCATCTACCGGGCGGCCGCTGGATTGAATAGCGGATTGCAGTTGATGCATGCCGTCATGCGCGGCAAGATCGGCCTGGACAACTTGAACGTTTGCTCCCAAGCTTTCGAAACTACGGGCAGCAGTATGGATTCCGTCGCCCTCGGATACGATGAGAAGATCAAAACCATTCTGGGCGAACTGCTTGGCCAGTTCATAACCGATGCCGCTGGAAGCTCCTGTCACAACGGCAAACTGCTTAGAGGAAGATGTTGGCATATTTGTTTTTCCTTTTGTAAGACGCCCAATCGGGCAGTCAACGTTTCTTACTGCTTAAACGGACTTGCTCCCCCGACATGCTTCGCCATATCGACGGCGAGTTCGAGATGCGCTTGAATGGTCGGCGTCCATTTCCGAACAGTTTCTTTCAGGCGGGCATCAGTCCCATTGTCAGCTTCCGTTTGAAACGCTGTCAACGTCGCCAAGTGTCCGCCGATCTGCTGCATGACGTAAAGTTGATCGAAATCCACGGGCTTGATAGACTCCAGGTGACGCAGCGCAAGCTGATCCGCCGTGGCAAGCCGTTCTTCCGGAGGAGTAGCTCCTGCGTGCTGCAACACCGGCATTAATTCATCCATCAAGCCTTTGTGCTCGGCGATCATTTTGCTTGCGTACGCCTTCACTTCGTCTGCCGACCCGCGCTTTAGTGCAAGCTCGGCCATATCGATTTCCGCATTGCTCCCCTGCATTGCCGCTACCGCGAACAAGCGGTCCACCTCCGCCAGCGAAGGTTGTTGCAGCGGAGCGGGTTGGGCCTGCACCGGCGCGCGGTTTTGTTTCATGGGGGCTTGCGCGAAAAGCGTCAAAATAAATAAAAGGGAAATCATGCGGGCAGTTCCTTTGCGCTGGGAAATCCGTGCTGCTCACGTCCGACAGCGGCATCATACATTTTGGTCGCTTTGTAATGCTCCAGGCGGCCGTCACCCGCCATCGCCTTCACCCGACTCTCCAAGGTCGCCATCTCCCCGCTGCCGAGCGGAGTGAAGTTGTTAGCGACCGCCAGATTCTGCCGGAATACATCATAGGAATCCATACCGCTCACGGTTGTTAGGATTCCGGGAATGCTCATCGCATACCGCAGCAGTTCTTCCGGCGTCGCCACGCCGCGCTTTACCGGCTCACCGCCGCCTCCCATCGACTTCATCCCGATCGGCATGATGCCTTGCCTCCTTGCTTCGGGAATCACACGATCCTGAAACGAACGATAGTTCTTATCGAATGGATTCAGCGGCATCTGCACGGTATCGAACGGATAACGATGGGAAAGCATTTTCAAGTGAATTTCAGGGTCTTTGTGTCCCGTGAATCCGACAAAACGGACTTT
>CAXTWT010000004.1:27652-30085 GCA_964247955.1 uncultured Bryobacteraceae bacterium | reverse complement strand
TTTTCAAGTGAATTTCAGGGTCTTTGTGTCCCGTGAATCCGACAAAACGGACTTTGCCCTGCTGCTTGGCCTGCGTCAGCGCCTCCACGGCTCCGTCATGCGCAAAATGAAGATCGGGATCGTTGTCGTAAATCACTTCATGGATCTGCCATAGATCCAGATGATCCGTTTGCAGCCGCCGCAGCGAATCCTCCAGCATCTTCATGGCAACATCCCGCTTGCGCCCGTGCGAACACACTTTTGTCATCACGAATGCCCCATCACGTTTGCCCTTTAGGGCGCGGCCCAGCACTTCCTCGCTCATTCCGTCGTGATACTCCCACGCGTTATCGAAGAAGTTGATGCCATTCTCCAGCGCTTCCGAAACAATCCGCCCGGCCTCCGAAGCGTCTTTGACGTCGCCGAGCGCGGAACCGCCCACGCCGATAATTGAAACAGAAACGCCCTTGAGTTCACGATGTGGTACTGGCATAAATTTCTCCTTCGGCTCTCAAGCGTGCGCGCCGCTCATCGGCTGCTCGTGCATCTGCCGCGTCACGATATCGTCATACCGCAGAGATGTTTTATAAACCTCAAACCGTCCGTCGCCTGCAAACGGCTGGACCGCTGTCACCAGTTCCTGCATCTCTCCATTCTTTAGCGGAGTAAAGCCTTTTGCGATGGCCAAATTCTGCCGCAACACCGTGAGCGACTCCATGCCCGTAATCGTTGTTGTCACGCCGGGAACGCTCATCGCGTACCGAAGCGCCTGCTCCGGCGTCAGTTTCACATCGCCTTTATGAAAGGGAGCGCCGTCGCCGTTGAGCGGTTTCATTCCCAGCACTGCAATCCCACGCCTCAGCGCTTCCGGTAAAACAATCTCCTGAAAGCTGCGAAACTGCGCATCAAAAGCATTGATGGGGAACTGCACCGAATCCCACGCGTATCCCATGTCAATCATGCGCTTATGAATATGCGGGTCCTTATGGCCCGTAAAGCCCACGTATCGAGTCTTGCCCTGCTTCTTGGCTTGGTCGAGCGCTTCAATGACGCCGCCTTTACGGTAAGCAAGATCCGGGTCATTATCGTAAACTACTGCGTGGATCTGCCATAAATCCAGGTGATCGGTCCCTAGCCGAGTGAGTGATTCTTCGAGCATCTGCATCGCCACCGAAGCGTCCCGCCCGTGCGTGCAAACCTTGGTCATCAGGAAGACTTTATCCCGGTAGCCGCCGGCCAGCGCCTTACCCATCCACTCTTCCGAGCGATGGCTGTTGTACTCCCAAGCGTTGTCGCAAAAATTAATCCCGTTGTCTACGGCTTCGTGAAGAATCGAAGTGGCATCCTGAACCGTTGCCGCGTTCCCAAGATGGTGCCCGCCCAGACCCAACACCGAAACCTCGTCTGAGTGCTTGCCAAACTTCCGGCGCGGTATCGAGCTGGTCTGCGCCTCCGCTCCTGCCAAACTGGCGGAAACGGCGACAGCACCACCTATGAATTGCCTACGTGAATAGCCATGATCAGGCATAGTAATTAGTCAAACATTTGATGGAGAAAGCGAAGCGCGCAGATCATCGAAGAACTACGAGTGGGTACTGTTATAGAATTCGAACGACCTATTCAGGAGCCTTCTGAAACTCAATGAATGGGATAGAATCCACCTTGCGACATATAATCGGACGCAGACGAACCGGCGCAGGAGAGCCGTAACCGTTATGAGTTCGGAAAAAACCGACGTTCCGCAACAGCCGCGCCCCTGGTGGACAGGCATGTGGGGCGACGTGCAATTTTGGGTTCCGTTTGTTGTCCTGCTTCTGGGACTACTGCTGCTATGCTTCGTGCGATGAAAAGCTCCACCCCAAAAACCGTGACCGAAATACCCGGCCAAACGCCGACCGATTACCTTCGGCAGCGAAAGCTTCACCAGCTTGGAATTTTCTGCGGCTTTGCAGCGGCGCTGTGGCTGGCGGGAGCGGAAGCACCCACAAAGCTGGTCACGGTTTCCGTTTCCCCGTTTGTGATCTCCTTCATGATGGTATTGGGCGCTTTCGTTTCGCGCTGGAGCTTGCCGTCGCTGATTCGCGGCACTGCGGAAACATTTGCCGATGTCCGGCAGGTTCCGCATCTGGTGGTCTGGGGCGTGATGGCGGGCTGCCTGTGGGCCGTGGGAAACACGCTGACGGTCTTTGCTGTCCGGGATGTCGGCTTAAGCCTCGCCTTCCCGCTGTGGAACTCCAACAGCCTCATCGGGATTCTATGGGGCATTTTGCTTTTTAAAGAGTTGCATCGCGCCACCTTTTGGCGGAAAGCGGGAGTGGTCGGCGGCGCCCTGGTAATCTTTGTCGGCGCGATCCTCTTGTCCACGGCCTCCACTACCCAAGGGGCGCACGGAAAGCCGATTCAGGGAATCGCGGCGGCGCTCGGCGCAGGACTCATGTTCGGGTCCATGTACAT
>CAXTWT010000004.1:884-27552 GCA_964247955.1 uncultured Bryobacteraceae bacterium | reverse complement strand
TTCAGGGAATCGCGGCGGCGCTCGGCGCAGGACTCATGTTCGGGTCCATGTACATTCCGTACCGCAAGGCTTACATCACCGGCATGAATCCTCTTACCTTTCTCACTTTCTTTACGTTCGGCGAGATCACTACCGTGACGGCCTTGGCTTTGGTGTTTCTCGGCGGCGTCCGGCCGTTGTGGCAGGAACTGGCGGCGAATCGTCATATCTTGTTTTGGCCCCTGCTCGGGGGATTCATGTGGGTCGTGGGCGACCTCCTGCAGAACTACGCCGCCAAGTATGTGGGGATCAGTCGCGGGATTCCGCTGTCGAACACGAATCAGCTATGGGGATTGTTGTGGGCGATCTTTGTTTTTCACGAATTGCACGGATTAAGCACCAACATCTATGCGGAAGTAATCGGCGGATCGCTGCTGATGGCGGCGGGAGCCGTAGCGATTGCTTCCTCGTCCACGTCGGAGGGTGAATATTCCAGTTGGCAGGAAGCCGCGCGGCGGGAAACCGAGCGGTACGGAATCGATCCTGAATATGTCAGGATGCGCACCGAAGGCCGCGACCCCCACACGACCGGCGCTCGCCGCACCTGGGTAGACGGAGTGCTGATAGCTGGGGCCACGCTGGTCTTTGCCGGATTTGGAGCCATGGCCCGAGTGCCTCATCTGGACATCCAGTTCGGATGGCTAACGGCCCTGAGCGCGGCGATGCTGCTGGTGCTGGCGGCGAGCGGCTTCGCTTTATGGCGCATCACCCGATTTGTGTAGCAAAACCGAAAAGGGAACATTTATGAACTTCCCACGCTTTTTACTTTTCTGTCTGCTTCCGCCAGCGCTCGGGTTGCCCGTCCGCGCTGACTTTATTGCGGTGGGTCCGGGCCAGATTTCCCGCGTCAATGAGCAAACCGGCGCGGCGCAGATCCTTAACTCTACGCCGTCCATCACAGCGTACCTGTCGCTGACGCGCGACCCACAGACCCGTTCCGTGTGATGCAGGAGCCGCCATCAGAGGCATGGCCTTTCTACCCGCCACAGCAGTACCCGAGCCGTCCACCGTTCTTCTGCTCGGAGCCGGACTGCTGGGCTTATGCATCCGGCGCAGGCGCAGGCGGGCGGCTCGCGCGTTCAGCATTAAGCTAGATTTGAAGGAGGGTTGCCCTAATGACCGTCACCATTGAACTGCCGCCCGATATTGAGGCGGGCTTGCTCGCGCAGGCGCAAGGACTGGCGCTGTCCGAGTATGTTCAAAATCTCGTGCGCGATCAGGTAGAGACTCGGATCGGCGCCGCCAAAGCATCGCGTCCGGCTTACGAGTTGCCTGCCGAAGAGTGGGCGCGAAGGTTTGAGGAATGGACGGAAAGCCATGCCCATCTCGACCTGCCCGTTCTCTCGGATGAGGATATTAGCCGCGAATCCCTTTACCGCGAACGCGGACTGTAGCTGGTGACTCTTACCGATACCAATGTCCTGCTGCGTTCAGTACACCCGCAGCACCCCGCACTATGCGTTGGCAAGAAATGCGCTCGTGAACTTGCGTCTTCGCAACGAAGTGCTTTGTATTGCTCCTCAGAACTTGGTGCAGTTCTGGGCCGTCGCAACCCGTTCCCAAGATGAAAACGGGCTGGGCATGACGGCGGAACAAACGGCCAAGGAACTCAGCCATGTGCGGGATTTCTTTCACTTGCTGCCCTATACGCCCGAAGTCATACAGGCGTGGGAGCGTATCGTGGCGGCTCAGGGCGTGTCCGGCAAGCAGACACACGACGCGCATTTGGTAGCTATTATGCAGGCGCATTCCGTTTCCATCATCTTGACCTTCAACGAAGGACATTTCAAACGCTTTCCCGGCATTATGGCCTTACATCCGTCTGAGATTTGAGCGGATGTGTGTGCCGTCAGGACGACCCTACCCGCGCTGCTTGTTCCAGGCCGATTTGAGCCTGCATTCCGGCCGAAATTGCCTCTTGAGCGCGAAGGCCGTCGCGGTGGGTGGTGGGAAAGGGCGCGCCCGTTCTGCAACACTCAATGAACGCCTCCAGTTCGGCTTTATAGGCCGCTCCGAAACGGTCGACAAATTCCGGCAGCGGACGACTGTAATCTCGCATTGAAAATTTTCGGTGCGCCAAAGGTTCCGTGCGGTCACGCCTCCCGTAAGCCTCAACGACAACTTCGAAAAGTTTTTGTTCGAAATGGCCGATGTGGATCTGGCCCTCATCGCCGAAAATGACGGTCTCCACACGGTAGCCGGAAACGTGGTTGCGGCTCACTTGGATCTGCGCCACCAGATCGCTCTCGAACCAAAGGTACAGAAGGGCATCATCGAAGTCTTCTATGCAGGTCGTCAATCGGTGGCTGTAAAGCCGGGAGCCGATCACCAGCGCTTTTGAAGGAGCGCGCCCGGTCAGCCAAAGAATTTCATCCACGTTGTGGATTGACATGTCGGGCAAAATGCCGCCGCTTTTATAACCGTTCGGAGCAGGCTGGGAATCTTCTAAAGCCGAGTAGATTTTGAAAACCCGCCCGATCGCGCCGCTGTCGATAAGCTGTTTGGCATAGAGCAGAGGACCGTCGAACCGGCGTTGGAATGCCAGCATGAGGCCGCGTGGATGATGCCGATCCAGGTCCGCAGCAAAGCGTCGATCAGTTTGGAGAGTTCCTGTCAACGGCTTCTCCAGCAGCACGCGGGTGTTGGCCGCCAGCATCGTCGCCGCATGTTCCCGGTGGTTTTCTGTCGGCGTGACGATTATGGCGGCATCGCAAACGGCAGCTTGGGCTAATTCTTCGACTGTGGAGAAAACGGGAACTTGGCCGCCGATCTCATCGAGAAGGCGGCGGGCGCGTTCGGTATCAATGTCTACCAACGCCGCCAGTTCACACCCGCCGGTTTCGCGGGATAATTCGTGCAAATGGAGAGCATGAACGGTTCCCATGCGTCCCAGACCGGCAACGGCAACTTTCAAGGGCTTACTCATGTAAGTTTGAGACAAACGATAGTAGCAAACTTCGTTCGTCATCCGGCCTCGTCATCAGGGCGCACTGCCGAATCTTCGCAGCCTCAGCCTTCCCGAATTGACTATGCTAAGGAGAGCATGACTAAACAGCAATTCATTGACGCCGTGTCAACGGCCACCGGGCAGACCAAAGCCGAAAGCGAGCGAAACCTGGAGGCGATCCTGAACACCGCCGGAAAAGCTCTGGCTGCGGGCGAGCGGATTGACTTTCGCGGCTTCGGTATTTTTGCCGTGAAGGATACAAAGGCCCGCACCGCGCGGAACCCCCGAACGGGCGAAGCCGTCAACATCGCGGCCAGCCGCAAAGTAACCTTCCGGCCCAGCAAAGAGTTGAAAGATCGCCTGACCGCGCCCGCCGCATCCGCTTCGCAAGAGTAAAGGTGTATCGTGCCTAAACTGCGGAGCACGCCCATTCCCGGCGAGTGGCGGGCTGAAACTTTGGATGCGCTCACCCGGCGGGAAGCCGTCGGGAGACTCGGTTCCGGTGTTTTGCTCCTGTTTACCTGCAGCCGCTTGGGGGCTGATGAAGAAAAGGCCGGTCCGCAGAAGCATCCCTTACTGTCATCTCGTCTGCATATCGGCGACGATGGGATCATCACGCTGCTTACGGGCAAAGTGGAGTGCGGTCAGGGCATTCGCACCACGTTAGCGCAAGTAACCGCTGAGGAACTGCGGCTCGATCTGTCGCAAGTCAGACTGTTGATGGGTGATACCGCTCTTGTGCCGAACGATGGAGGAACCTGGGGAAGCCTGACCACTCCGCAAACGGTTCCAGTGATTCGCGGAGCCTGCGCTTCTCTGCGTGAGTTGTTATGCAAGTGCGCGGCGGAGGAGTGGGGCGTGAACGCAGCGGAACTCCGCGTGCAAAACGGCCAAGTGACGGGTCCGAAAGGCCGCGCCTACACCTACCGGGATCTTGCCCGGCAGCGGGCCTTTGCCGCTGCGGTTAGTACGGATGCGCCGATGACGGACCCGCTCCAGTGGCGGATCTGCGGCAAACCCGCTCACCCGGTCGCAGGCGTTTCCCTTGTTACCGGAAAACATCGGTATTCGTCTGACCTGACCGTTTCCGACATGCGGCATGGCCGCATTCTGCGGCCACCCAACGACAAATGCAAGCTTCTGTTCTTTGATGCTTCCGAAGCCGAAGCTTTGCCCGGCATTCAGATCGTTCACGACGGAAATCTTTTAGGAGTTACCGCGCCCAGCGCCGAGGCTGCCGGGACAGCACTTCGTTCGATTCGTGCGCGCTGGAGCGAAGAACCGCTTGGCGATCCCCAAACTCTTTTCGCCGATCTCAAAACAAAGGCGAAGCCGCCGCAATTGAAGGAATTTAACCGCTACCCCTCGTTGCTGCAGGAGGGTTCGGTCGCGGAGGGAATGGCGCGCTCCGCCCACCGGTTTCAGGCAGAGTATCAGATTTCGTATATCACTCATGTCCCTTTGGAGGCTCGCGCTGCGATTGCGCACTGGCAGGGCAATCAGCTAACCGTGCGGTGCGGAACGCAAGCTCCCTTTATCGTGCGTGACGAGATCGCGGGAGCGTTCAGGATCTTGCCGGAACAAGTCAGAGTGATTGTGTCGGACACGGGTTCCGGCTATGGAGCGAAACATAACTCCGAGTGTGAGCTGGAAGCGGCCAAGTTGGCCCGTGGCGCTCCCGAGCCGGTCCGTCTTGCTTGGTCCAGGGAAGAAGAGTTCACGCAATCTTACTGCCGTCCGGCAGCCGTGATGGAGGTGCAAAGCGGGGTACAGGCGGACGGGAAACTAACGGCTTGGGAGTTTCACAATTACAACGGCGGCGCGGCGTCTCTGACTCCGCCCTACGGGATTCCCAATCACTACATTGCTTATCATGCTTCGGAATCGCCATTGCGCCAGGGCTCTTACCGTTCACTCGCGGCGGTGGGCAACACCTTCGCACGGGAAACGCACGTCGACGAAATCGCGGCGGCCCTGAACCTGGACCCGCTGGAGTTGCGCTTGCGGAACATTCAGAATTCTCGGCTCGAAGCGGTTCTGCAACGCGCGGCGGAGCGCTTCGGGTGGAGCCGCTCCAAAAGCGGCAACGGTGTCGGTTATGGACTCGCCTGCAATGTCGAGAAAGGCGGCCATCTCGCTCTCTTCGTCGAACTGGAAGCGGAGGGCAAAGCAGTCCGCCTGCGGCGAATGGTGGCGGCTTTCGATGCGGGCGCTGTAATCAACCCCGGCATCCTGCGTAATCAGGTGGAAGGCGCGATTGTGCAGGGCATCGGGGGAGCCTTGTTTGAAGAACTTCGATTCGACGGAAAACAAATTGTGAACGGCAGGCTCTCGGCGTATCGAGTGCCGCGATTCAGCGATGTTCCTCCGATTGAGGTGTTACTTATCGACAGGCGTGACATTCCGTCGGCGGGCGCGGGCGAGTCGCCGATCACAGTGGCGGCTCCGGCGATTGCCGCAGCCCTTCATGCCGCTTGCGGTCAAAGAATCCGGCAATTGCCCCTGCTTCCGGTGCTTGGGAAACAGTTCCAGTCATAGGATTGTTTTTCCGTTAGCATCCCTTTGGATTTCAACTTGCAATGAAGTGCAGGGGAGAGTCGAGTGGAACACGCCGTTATGGCGCAAAATTCTGCAAATGGGCAAAGCCCGCCTCAGATACGCGTAAAAGTTTGGCAAACGCCGGACCAAATGCTCGATCTTCGCTTTACGAGAGCGTTCCGCATTGGACGCGCTGACACCTGTGATGTTGTTGTCGATAACGAACATGTAAGCCGCAATCACGCCGAAGTGTTTCCCGAAGGTGGTCTATGGCGGGTCCGGGACCTCCGCAGCAGCAATGGCGTGTTCATCGCGGACTACCGCATCGACACTGCTCCCATTACGGAAGCCGCTACGGTCAGGCTCGGCGCTCAGGGACCCGAAGTCTTCCTGGAAGTGGAACAGTCGCAGCCCTCGACAATAGCCGACACGCCGGGCGATAGCACGATTGTTGCCCGGTACATCGCTCATTATTTCGACAAACCGGCTGAAACGGAAGCTCCAGGCGAGCACACCATGTACGTTCGCCGGGCCTTTGCGCAAGTAAAAGCCAAAGAAAAACGCAAGTACGGCAGCGTCATGGCTATTCTTGCTTTGCTCATCGTCGGCGCGGGTGTTGCCGCGCTGTATGAGCATCAGCAGAGCCACAAGCAGAAAGCGATGGCGCAGGAGCTGTTTTACACGATGAAGTCTCTGAATGTCGATATCGCCCATGTAGAACAGGTGGTTCTGGACTCGCACAGCCCGCAAGGACTGGAGGAGATTCGGAAATACGAGGGAAGACGCAAGCAATTGGAAGGCAGTTATGACCGCTTCCTTGCCACGCTGCACATCTACGACCCTAAAATGGCTCCTCGTGAGCAACTGATCTTGCGCGTGGCGCGCATCTTCGGCGAGTGCGAACTGGATATGCCGCCGAATTTCGTCACTGAAATCAACAACTACATCGGGAAATGGCAATCGTCGGACCGGCTCGCGAAGGCCGTTCGCGCGGCCAATGAAAACGGCTATACGGCGGTTATCACACGGGAGCTTTTGGCGCAGGATCTTCCGCCGCAGTTTTTTTATCTGGCCCTGCAGGAGAGTAACTTCGATCCCTATGTCAGCGGACCGATGACGAGAAAAGGCATTGCGAAAGGGATGTGGCAGTTTATTCCGGAAACAGCGGTCAAATACGGGTTGCATCTTGGCCCTCTTCTGGACCTGCGGCGGCCTGATCCGAGCGATGATCGTCACCACTACGACCGGGAAACAAAGGCTGCCGCCAAGTACCTGAAAGAGTTGTACACCACGGACGCGCAGGCATCCGGCTTGCTGGTGATGTCCTGCTACAACTGGGGCGAGGATCAAGTGCTGCCGCTGGTTCGCAGCATGCCTGCTAATCCCCGCGAAAGAAACTTCTGGCGCTTGCTTTCCGCTTACCACGATAAAATTCCGCAGGAAACTTATGACTACGTGTTCTACATCGCTTCGGCGGCGGTCATTGGGGAAAATCCACGGCTCTTCGGCTTCAACTTCGATAACCCCCTCGCAAGCTTGGAGACGAAATAGTTTTATCTAAATGTTCTGCCGGTTTATCCACTGGGATAGCCGAACGGTTCGTAAACGAAACGGAGTCGCGGCCAATTTCCTGCTGGCACACCGCTTGCATATCATAAACTGCAGGTTACAATGGCTGACTCTCCCGCTGTAGGATCACTGACACAAGCAGGACGGCTTCTGCAAGTGGATACGCCGCTCGGGCCGGATGGCTTTGCAGTGCATTCTTTATCCGGACACGAGGCGCTTTCCGAGTTGTTCGAAGTCAACCTGGAGCTTTCTTCCGAAAACTTCCAGATTGCGCCCGCCAGCCTCATTGCCAAGCCTGCGACCGTTCGCATTCTCTTCAGTGAAAGCCAAGATCGCTATATTAACGGATTTATTAATCGCTTCACTCTCGTTCCCACGCCGGACCGGCTCGCCCGTTACCGGGCGCGGATTGTGCCCGCCTTGTGGTTTCTGACACGCACCACGAACTGCGCTATTTTCCAGAACAAAACCACGCCCGAAATTGCCGAAGCTATCTTTCAACAGTATGGCGTGACTAACTATAAACTGCAGCTAACCGGGAAATACGCCCAGCGGGAATACTGCGTGCAGTATCGCGAGACGGCGTTTGATTTCATCTCACGGCTGCTCGAAGAAGAGGGCATTTGCTACTTCTTTGAACACACCGATAAGCTGCACACCGTCGTTCTCGCCGACAGCCCGTCTGCCCACGGGCCTTGCCAACTGGATGCGGAGGTTCTTTGGGAGCCTTCGCGCGGAACCGGATTCCATGCCGACGCCAACTATGTGCAGGATTGGGAACGCAGCGTAGAAGTGCGCCCGAGAAAATGGACACAAGCTGATTTTCAATTTAAGCAGCCAGGATTTCATCTGATCGACAGCATGCCGACGGTTGCCAAAACTCCCGGACCCGACCTGGAAAAGTACGACTATCCCGGCCGCTTCGGTTCGATGGAGGAAGCCGAGCAACTGACGCGCGTTCGCATGGAAGGGGAAGAAGCAGCCATCGACACGATCTCCGGACAAAGTAGTTGCCGTGGGTTCGTTCCCGGTTACACTTTCCAGATGAAACGGAACTTTCGAACGGACCAGGCGGGAGCCTTTCTGCTCACGTCGCTGGACTACGAAGCGGAGCAGGGCAGCTTGTATGCCGGGGATGAAGGAAGCAGCGAGCGGTATCAAAACCGCTTTGCGGCGATTCCCGCGCAAACGGCGTTTCGCCCTCCGCGCCTGACAGCTCGTCCCTTCATTCGCGGTCCACAAACAGCGTTCGTCACCGGCCCTAAGGGCGAAGAGATTTTCGTAGACGAGTACGGGCGCGTGAAGGTGCAGTTTCATTGGGATCGGGAAGGGAAGTCTGACGACGACAGCTCCTGCTGGGTGCGTGTGTCGCAGAGCATTGCCGGAAAGGGTTGGGGCGCGGTGCAGTTGCCGCGCGTCGGGCATGAAGTGATTGTGGAGTTTCTGGAAGGCGATCCGGATCGACCGGTGATTACCGGACGTTTGTATAACGCCGATCACATCCACCCGTATCCATTGCCCGATGAGAAAAGCAAGACAACGCTCAAGACTTTGAGCTATCCCGGAGGCGGGGGCTTTAACGAGATCCGGCTGGACGACAAAAAGGGCTCGGAACAGGTCTTTGTTCATGGCGAGAAGGATCTGGACGTTCGCATCAAAAACGACCGCCGCGAGTGGATCGGGCGCGACCGGCACCTAGTGACACAACGTGACAAGATCGAGCAGATTGCGCGAGATCAGCATGGGACCATTCAGCGGGATTTGGTTCAGCAAATTGCCCGAGACAATTACCTGACGATTTCGGGAAAGCAGGCCATCTCGATTAGCGGATCACATTCATTTGCTGTGGGAGGGGATGTCATCGAGCAATGCAGCGGCAGTCAAAGCACGCAAGTGACTGGGTCTTGCTACATCAAAGGAATGAATGTGGTGATCGAGGCGATGACCGGCTTAACTATCAAAGTCGGGGGCAGCTTCGTGACGATCAACCCCGCCGGTGTCCAGATCCAAGGTCCAATCGTGTTGATTAACAGCGGCGGGGCGGCTCTTTCCGGAACGCCGGGCAACCTCGTTTCCCCCATTTCGCCCTTAGCTGCTGTTATAGCCGACGATGCCAAATCCGGCGATAAGGGTAGTTTAGGAGGTTCCGGTCAGAATGGGTCGAGTGGGAACGGATCAAGTTCCGCCTCGTCGAACGCTCCCTGGCACAACCCCAACAACCCGGAGAACAAAGACAAGAAATCATGGATTGAGATTGAACTGCTGGACCGGAAAAACAAACCTGTTACCGGTGAGCCGTACCGCGTGACGCTGTCGGACGGCCAAACGGTGGCAGAAGGAACGCTCGATGAGAAGGGCCGCGCGCGGGTAGAGGGCCTTGATCCGGGAACCTGCAAAGTGACCTTTCCCAAGCGCGACAAACGGAGTTGGAAACCGAAATAAGCGGTCATGTCCAAGACGTACACAGTGAAGCAAGGTGAACATCTTTTCGGCATCGCCGAAGAGAACGGGTTTCACGATTATCAAATTATCTGGGATCACCCGCAGAACGCCGAACTGAAGAAAACTCGCCAGAACCCGAATATCCTGTTTCCGGGCGATCAGGTCTTCATTCCTGATCCGGAAGTCCGCGAAGAGTCGCGCAGCACCGACAAACGCCACAGCTTCCAGGTCAATACGGAAGAGTTGCAACTCCGCCTGGTTCTCGAAGATCTGTATGAAAAGCCGATTGCGGGAGCGCCCTGTGATTTGCTGATCGGGGGAGACATCCATCATCTGACAACGGATGGTCGCGGTCTGATTGAGCTGGGAATTTCCAGCAGCGCCCAGAGTGCAATTCTAATTGTCAAGTCGGACCAAACTCCCTTCCAAGATGTCGAAATTCCAGTCAAGATCGGGCACTTGGACCCGATTGACACGCCTTCCGGTCAGTGGGCGCGATTGAACAATCTTGGTTATTTTCCCGAGGAGCCAAATAAAGAAAATACCGACGCAATGAAATCTGCCGTTGAGGAGTTTCAGTGCGATCAGAATTTAGCGGTGGACGGAATCTACGGTCCTCAAACGCAGGCAAAGCTGAAACAGGTCCACGGCTGTTAGGAACTCAGTGTGCAAGGTGAAACAGCAGAAGCCTTGACATGAGCGATAAAGATAAAAGCGTCATTCACGACACCTCAGACGGCGGGCTTGCAGGCAGGCACCAGAATGCAGCGCCGTTTCAATTTTTTGCCGCAACCGCTACTTCTAATGAGCTGAACACAGCGCGGCTGCGGCCTATTCCAATTGCTTGCTGGCGCGTTGACGATATCCGGTTTGCCTTTGATTCCTCGTTCCTGACCCCGGATGTTGCGACGGAACTGCAAATGCTAATCAGTTTGCGGGAGGCGCACAAGAAAACGGATGCTGGCGGGAAGGCGCAGTATCCGCCGCTTTCTGTTTTTGGACACGCAGACCCGGTTGGCCTGGATGAGTACAACAAAGGGTTAAGCGGGCGTCGTGTGACGGCAGTATACGCGCTTTTGATCAGTAATACGGAGCCGGACAAGGCAACCAAAATGTGGCAGGAAATATCCGGGACGGAGAATTGGGGCAAAACCCATCAGCAGGCGATGCAAACGGCAACGGGCCTGCCGGAGAGCACAGCAGGGGAAGAACTTGTTAAGGCTTACATGAAATGCCTCTGCCCGCCGGAACTGGCGCTCGGCTCTCAAGATTTTCTGGCGGGAGGTTCTGACCCAAGGGGAAAAGGCGATTACCAGGGATGCAGCAGCTTTAATCCTTTGTTGATTTTCTCGCAAGCCGAAGAGTCGGGGTATGAGCAAGCAAAACAGGATGGGGATCAGGAAACCATCAAGGAGCGCGATAATGCTAATGCTCCTAATCGCCGAGTCGTTGTTCTGCTCTTCCGGCCCGGCAGTCAGGTTGCGGCTGCTAAGTGGCCTTGCCCAACAGCAAAGGAAGGCGCAGAAGGCTGTCGGCGGCGCTTCTGGTCCGACGGAGAGAAGCGCCGAAAGACGCGCCTTCCCGACGAACGCCGCAAGTTCGACAAAACTGAAGATACTTTTGCATGCCGATTTTACCAGCGGCTTACTTCCAGCTCGCCATGTGAGCGGCTGGAAGGGCCGGGCGTCGTGACGTTTGTTATTCGTTACCAGGGCACACGAGAGCCTGCGTCGAACAAGCAGTTCTTAATTCAGTTTCCCAATGGGAGCCGGAAGGTGCTTGGGACTGATCAAACTGGGACGATACGGATTCCGGGTTGGCCTGAACAGCAGTTTACCGTCATCGAGATGGTTGACCCGGCATGCGAAGACACATTGTCGGAAGAAAGTCGAATTGAGGTTGGCGATGCCAAGTCTTGACGAGGTGCTTGCAAAAACGATGCTGTTGAGCGCCGCTCCCAAGCCTCTCACTTTACAACCGCTCAGCTCAGACGCAGATGTGCAGGCAGCGGAGCCGAATCCAGTGCTGAACCGCGATCACGATGTTCGTCGAAATAATCCCGTATGGTCCTGGGCGCACAAAGGCGCTGATCCGGCTGCGGTTACCGGTCTCAAGTCGAAGGTTCTCGGTATGGGCATGGATTACCGGCACGCCATGCCTGTTTGCAGCGAGATACGGCTCGATGAAGTATGGATCACGTTGAAAAGCGGGAAAGACCTTCCCTTGCCGCTGACCTCATCCCACGTGATGCGCAAGTACTTTCTGAACGAGGGTTCCCTGCCGGATTCGACCCAAGGATTGTGGCGTCTTGAAACAAAGGTAGACAAAAGTCTTTTGGTTGTATTCGGATACAAGATTGATAATGGCGGTCAGGTCGCGCCGTTAACTGTTGCGGAGGCGGTAATGTGGGGGCAAGGGCTGATGCCTTCATCCGACAGCTCACCGGCGCCGGGGCCCGCATCTGTAGGGGAAATTCAGAACCTGTTACTCGGCCCATTAAGGGTTTTAGTATGTTTTTCGCTCACCTGCTGCAAGGAAAACCCGGACTTCACGCCGGGCGATATCCTTGGCATGAACCGTATCTATCCTCATGTCATGATTATGTGCTCGTCTGAGGTGGCGCGGGCGAGCGCGGTTGTGTCGGTGACCCGGCCCCCTAACACAATACCGCATGACAGCGAAATGGGAAGCCAGATTTGTCCGGCGTTTTACACGGATAACAATACGAGAAGAGGCGACTTCATCGGACCACCGATCCCGCTCTGGTCAAACATTTTCGATTACTACCAATTAGACCCGCTTGGCCAATCAATTCGTAACGCCACAATGGTGGACGGCGATCCCTCTTCACCCCGCGCGAAAGTCCGAAAGGCAAGCCACTTGGTTCAGAAAGAGAAACCTGGGATTTCCTTCACACCTACTTTTTACGAGGACGTGGACTTGGTTAAGCAGCCTCGACAAGGTGATTTCGATAATCTCCACTTAGCGCCCAGGATGAGCGTTAGGCGTGATCCGGCAAATAAAAAAACCTTTGATCCAATTTTCCGGGCCAGTCTCGATTTTAATAACGTGAGCATGGCGCCGTTCTGTATTCACGACTGCTTGCACATGCACTGCCGGTGGGGCATCTTCAAAGATATTCCCAAGTCAATCAAAGGATTTGATAACAACTTTAATCCAAACACGGTCGATGGCGCGCCTCTTTTGCCGCATAACCAGAGTGTTCGAATCACGCTCTTTCCGCCTGCCGGGTTTGGCTATGAGGGTATCGTTCATGGACCGGTGCAGGCAGGCCGTTGGCACGTGATCTTTCATCACGGTCTGGGTTACGCGAACGAAATTTGGGACACAAACAAAATGGATGCTGCGCGGACAGGCGTCGAGTTGTTCTCGCTGGCGAATGTGGAGGAGAACTTGACTCCGGTAACGGCTACAAATTCCTTTGCTCTTTTCTACTGGCGTTTGCGCTACGGAGGTCAAAACAATGTGTCGCAAATGGAAAGACTCATTTACAACACCGCCGCCGTGAGTCTTTGAAAAACTGAAACAGTACAGTTTCCTGCGGGCACTCTGTAGGGTGAATTGCTACGCTTCAGCTTGTGAATCGAGCATCTCGGCTACTTTTTGGAGGTACTGCTTTGTGTTGAGCCAAGGCTGGTCCTTGCCGACCAGCAGCGCTAAGTCTTTCGTCATAAAGCCCGCTTCTACCGCGCCCACGGTGGCTTTTTCCAGTCGGTCGGCGAAATCGACCACCTCCGGCGTGTTGTCAAACTGGCCACGGTAGCGCAGCGCCGAGGACCACGCGAAAATCGAGGCAATCGGGTTGGTGGAGGTTTCCTTGCCCTTCTGGTGTTCCCGGTAGTGCCGTGTCACGGTGCCATGCGCCGCCTCGGTTTCTACCGTCTTGCCGTCCGGTGTCACGAGAACGGAGGTCATCAGGCCGAGCGAGCCGAATCCCTGCGCCACTACATCCGACTGCACATCGCCATCGTAGTTCTTACAGGCCCAAACGAATCCGCCGTCCGACTTGACTGCAAACGCCACCAGATCATCAATCAGCCGATGCTCGTAGGCGAGTTTTGCCTCTTCAAACTTTTGTTTAAACTCCTCTTCGTACACCGACTGAAAGATGTCCTTGAAACGTCCGTCGTATTTCTTCAGAATTGTATTCTTGGTCGAAAGGTACACCGGCAGCCCGCGCGACAGCGCGTAATTAAAGCAGGAGCGGGCAAAGCCGATGATGGACTCGTCCACGTTATACATGGCAAGCGCGACGCCTGGGCTTCTGAACTCGAATACTTCGTACAGAACCGGCGCACCGCCCTCCGGCGTGAACGTCAGCGTCAGGCGGCCCGGCTCTTTTACGACGATGTCGGTGGCGCGGTACTGGTCGCCGAACGCATGACGGCCCACCACAATCGGCTTTACCCATCCCGGTATGTAGCGGGGCACATTGCGGCAAATAATCGGCTCGCGAAAAATAGTGCCGCCCAGAATGTTTCGAATCGTGCCGTTCGGAGACTTCCACATCTTTTTTAAGCCGAACTCTTCCACCCGCGCCTCGTCCGGCGTGATCGTCGCGCACTTCACCCCGACTCCGTACTGCTGAATCGCCTTGGCTGAATCGACCGTGACCTGATCGTCCGTCGCGTCGCGATGCTCAATGGAAAGATCGAAGTACTTCAAATCAACACTCAGGTGCGGGAGGATGAGCAGATCCTTGATGTTTGCCCAGATCACACGCGTCATCTCGTCGCCGTCGAGTTCGACCAGCGGCGTCTTCACTTGAATTTTTGCCATAGAAGGAACAGTGGACTACAGAGCTATTAAAACAAAGTCCGTAGCATCCATTCTTTCCCTTGCGTCATTGACTCAGGGAGGAACTGTAAGAAGCGTAACGTGGGGACCGTGAGCTTTCTGTTCAATGGGGAGGACCCCCGAGGCTATTGGCTGACACGCTTGTTGCTGGAGCGCGGCATCGGCGCAATCTGCCTCATTGCTTTTCTTGTTGCCTTAAATCAGTTCCGACCCTTGCTGGGCGAGCGCGGTTTGCTGCCTGTTCCGTTATTCGTCAAGCAGGTGGAGTTTCGCGAATCCCCCAGCCTTTTCTTTGTTCTTCCCCGCGATTACGTCTTTACCGCCGCCGCTTGGATCGGCATCTTTTTGTCTTGTCTGGTCATTACCGGCGTTGCTTCGCGCTGGACCTGGCTGTCGGTTGTTACTTGGCTCGGAATCTACCTGCTGTACCTGTCCTTTGTGAACGTCGGGCAGGACTTTTACGCCTTTGGATGGGAGTCGATACTGCTCGAAGCTTGTTTCTTCGCTATTTTCCTGGGCGGCTCCAAAGTGGTTCCGCAGGCGATCATTATCTGGCTGTTTCGCTGGCTGACGTTCCGCATTATGTTTGGAGCCGGTTTAATCAAGCTGCGGGGCGACGAGTGCTGGCGCGACCTGACGTGCCTTTTCTATCATTACGAGACGCAGCCGATACCCGGCCCTTTAAGCTGGCTGTTTCACTGGTCGCCGCAATGGATGAACAAAGGCGGTGTGCTGTTCAATCATTTTGCTGAACTGATTGTTCCGTTCGGGCTGCTGCTTCCGCAGCCGATAGCCGGTATCGCGGGCCTCCTCACCATTGCTTTTCAATTCAGCATTATTATTAGCGGCAACCTGTCGTGGCTCAATTGGCTCACGCTGATCTTGGCATTCTCTGCTTTAGACGCGAAGTTTTTGTCCAGCGTTTTCTCCTGGACTACGCCGGTGATGCATCCGCCGCCGCTGGCCGTACATATCAGCCACCTCGGTTTAGCGGCGCTGGTCGCTTACATGAGCATTCCGGTGGTGGTCAATATGCTTTCGGCGCGGCAAGTGATGAACACCAGTTTTAATTCACTGCATCTGGTCGGATCATACGGCGCATTCGGCAGTATCACGCGCACCCGCTATGAGGTGATCGTCGAGGGTACGAATGACAATGTGATTACATCGGCCACCCAGTGGCGTGAATACGAGTTTAAAGGCAAACCGGGGGATGTTGCTCGCTTTCTGCCGCAAATTGCGCCGTACCATCTGCGCCTGGATTGGCTGATGTGGTTTGCCGCGATGGGAAGCTACCGAAATTATCCCTGGTTCGTGAACTTCGTTGCCAAGCTTTTGGAGGGCGATGGGCAGGTTCTGTCCTTGCTCCGGGGTAATCCGTTCGGAGACCACCCGCCGCGCTTCGTTCGGGCGCGTTTGTATGAGTATCACTTCACGACGCCTGAAGAACACAAGCGGACTGGCGCATGGTGGAAGCGCACGGAGGCAGGACCGTACTTTCCCGCCGTGTCGCTCGATACTCCCGGCTTTCGGCAGATTCTTCTTGACCAAGGCTGGCTCGTTGAAAAGTAGACCTTGTTAAGCTCCGGTTATGGCAGTTCCCGAAGCAATAGCGAAAATGCGTGGCCCTGTTCGGGAGTCTGTCCGGGTGCTTGGGGTCTACATTCGGGCGCAAATCGCCATTGCGCTGATTGTCACAGTCCTGTATGCCGTCGGTTTTGCCCTAGCTCGTGCTCCGTTTTGGCTCTTACTTGCCGTGATTGGCGGAGTTTCCAGCTTGATTCCGCGTTTTGGCTCGCTGATTCCGCTGGCTCTGGTAGCCCTATCCATGCTGCTCGCGAACCGCGATGTGACGCATTTGCTGATTGCCTTTGCCGCCTGGGTAGTCGTCCAGGCCGTCGAGGGATTTGTCCTGCAGCCGATTCTCCTCAGTAAGCCGCTGGGCTTAAAGGCCCTTCCTGTGTTTCTGGCTCTGCTGGTCGGAGGTATGTTCTTTGGACCGATCGGATTCTTTGTAGCAGTTCCGATCTTGGCTGTGGCGAATGTGTTCTGGCGGCATGCGCGGGATCGCTCCATGAAACAATAAAGGCTTCGGAATAATCAATTCTATGAAGATCACGCGTCATTTCCGGAGGCTTTCGATGAAAACGAAGAGTTCGCTACTATTAACAGCGCTATTCTGCTTGTTGCCCCTCAATGCTGCTCAGCAGACCAGCCCGAGCGGTCCTACGCCGAATCCGCAGGATGTGCCGCAACAGCAGCCTCCCGGCACCAGCAACCCGGATGTGATGAAGCAGCGGAGGCCCGCGCCGGATTCTTCACAAAGTAACAGTGCTGCCGACCAACATGGTCAGGATGTGCCGCAACAGGAGCCTGGAACAAATAACCCGGATGTGGGCAAACAACGTCACAATGATAAAACCGGTCCTACAGGTTCTGCCGGGGCTGACGGACAAAAAAACAGCTCCAAAAAATCAAAAAGCCATAAAAAGAGTTCCGGCGATTCCAATAGTTAGCGAAAATTCTTGCTCAGAAATGCGCCAGAAGAAAGGCAAATGTAGCAGCGCCGCAGATGGCGAGTACATTTAGGGAGGCGATTAGGGCTAAGACGAAGTACAAACGGCGTTCTCTAGCTCCTGGGGCGGCTTCGGGCGTGACTCTTGGAAAAGGCTCTGGCTCATTTGCGTTCCCAAGCTGCGGCCTGACTAAAACAGGAATAGAAACCTCCTAATGAAGTAGTAATCCTGCCTTGAAAGAACTCTCTCAGGCGCTTTCGGTTAAGCGCGATTGAATATCCCGTTTCCAGCTTCCATATAAGGGAGACCGGAGAGCGCGTTCGAGAATTTCCGCACTCCATTCTTCACCTTTGTAAAGGCGCACGATATCCGCTACGGTGACTCGTTCCGGGCCTGCCGAGATTTTTTCGATGTCATCGCCACTTCCCATCTCGCCTTCCACAACTACAGAAAAATAAATGCCGGACCTGCCGCTTTGCCAGAAGCGTTTGACCATATCCGGTCTTTCGAAGCGAAGCGCCAGCTTGAAGCAGGGCATTCTCGGCTGCGAAACCTGAAGAACGGCGGAGCCGAAGCGAAACTGGTCGCCAATGTAAACGGCGGTTTCGGAAATCCCTTCGGAAGTAACGTTCTCGCCGAATGCGCCAAAGGGTAGTTCGGATAGGGAGAACTGGTCTTTCCAGTAAGGATAGTGCTCCGATGGATAAAGATAAACGGCTTTATAAGGACCGCCATGCACGCGTCGGTCTGCTTGCCCGTCACCCAGAAGGTTATAACCGCGCAGCGCGACCTTTCCGTCTACGGGATACTTAAAAATGCCGGTCCTGATAGATCTCCCGTTAACCTGAACCTCACGGGGCGCTCCGACGTTGATAGACACAATGCGCCCTGTAGGGAAAGCGTGCTCCATAAATTCATTTTGAATGAAAGCCTTGTGAAGTAGTTCATTGAGGGAACAGTACGGTTACGGATCTGGTCGGCAAATCGCGACTAGTTCACAAATGCATTCAGCGGTAAGCCTCGCGGCGATGGCGGACGCCTGTGATCTCGATAGCGTCCTCATTGTTCAACTGGAAAAAGATGCGATAATCACCGCAGCGAAGACGGAAACCGGAGTGCGGCGGCTTGAGCTTCTTGAGATCGCCGCTACGGCTAGCGAGATAGCGGTCAATGCAGTAAAGAATTTGCATTGCGGTTTCTCGGTCAATAGCACGCAAATCGGCGCGTGCTTCCGGTGACCAGATAACTGCAATACGTTGCGCATCGCTCACCGTTCTAGGGAGAACTCACGCAGAATCTCTGCGTGCGAGATGCCTTCGCCGCGCGCCAATGAAGCTTTGGAACGATCCAGAGCCTCAGCTGTTTCCGGGGAGATCTCCTCCTCCTCAACTGGAGCGAACGCCAACGTGCGCGCTAAAGGTTCAATCATCGCTTCTAACAGGCTGCGAACGGCATGGAGCTTATCGTCAGGTAACAAATCAAGCAGCGCGTGAGCTTGCTGGCGTTCCGGAGTTGTGTTGATTTCCATAGAATTAATATCTTAACTGGAACTAACGAGCGTCTTCCAGGGCGTGGGTGCGTTGAAAGTTGTCGAGATTCTTCAGAAAATCGGCCCATAGCCGATTCGAGTCCAGATTCGTGATCCAGGTGATTGTTTTGTTTGTCGCTCGACGATCAAATGATGCATCGTCGCGCAGAAGCGGACGGGGATACTCGATGGCGGTCGCCATGTTGAGGACGTAGCCCAGCGTAATGATGTCCCAAATGACCCAGGACTTTGAATAGTCTTCCTTGCGAAGAGGTTTTACATTGCGGTAGTACCAGCCTTGATACTCCTGCCAGAGCCACGCGCCGACAGGTCCGCGCTTCGCTACCATCTCGCGGGCCTGATCCAAACTGAGGGACAGCGTGGCGCGGCAAACATCGCCGGAGCCGACCACAATCGGCACATTTGAAGCCAACAAAACTTGCATGGCTTTCACATCATTGAGGATGTTGTACTCGTCGCCGCCTTCCTGCCAGGATTTGAAGCCCATGTCGATAATGCGGATGCGATCAGTAATCGAGGGGTCTATAAGAATAGCGGAGGCAGCGTCAGTGACGGCTCCGATGGTGAGAACCGTTAATCGGTTTTGTGCGTTGAATTCGCGTGAAGCCTCGATTAGAAAATCAACGGCGGCGTTCCGTCGCGGTTCGGTTTGACTTGCCAGAGGAAGGCTCGCTCCTTCGAGAAGCGGCGGATGGGTCTTCAGGCCCAGGTGAGTTTCAACCACGTTTTGCAGAATCAAGTACGACGTATGCGCGGCGGGCGGAACCAGACTGGGCGCGTGCGCAGACATGATTCCTCGCACATCAAAGCGTGGATTGGTCAGCAGATAAACAATCGCCCACTGGTCGTCAATCTCGTTGCCGACATCTGTAGAAAGTATCACCGGGATACGGGCAGGAGCAGCGGCCCGTACCGGCCCGGCAAACGAAAGAGTCATTAGGAGAAAGGTGAGCAGGGAGAAAAGTTTCGTGTTCATCGCATCGTGTCTACCTTAGCATTGCTTCGGTAGACGGGCGTAACTTCATCCGGCGCAGCTTCATCCACAAAACGTATGGAATACCGGCAGCTCGGGTACTCGGGCTTGAAAGTTCCAGCCCTCAGCTTTGGCACTGCTACTTTTGGCGGCGGATCTGAGTTCTTTAAGGCCTGGGGAAGCACGGATGTGGCGGAAGCAACGCGCATGGTGAACGTTTGTCTGGATGCAGGGATCAATCTGTTTGACACAGCGGATGTTTACTCGCAGGGAATGTCTGAAGAAATACTGGGTCAGGCCGTTGCGGGCAGGCGGCAAAATGTTTTGATTGCTACGAAGGCGTCCTTCCGAATGGGACCGGGCGTTAACGATCTGGGAAACTCGCGGCACCACTTGATCGCAGCGTGCGAGGCGAGCCTTCGGCGATTGAACACGGACTATATTGATCTGTACCAGATGCACGGCTTTGACGCGATCTCGCCCGTAGAGGAAACCCTGAGCGCGCTCGATGCGTTAGTTAGGAGCGGCAAGGTTCGTTATATCGGGTGCTCTAATTTTTCCGGTTGGCATTTGATGAAGTCTCTTTCCGTTTCGGAGCGATACGGCTGGAGTCGGTATGTATCGCACCAGGTGTATTACTCGCTGCTTGGCCGCGAATATGAGTGGGAACTGATGCCGCTCGGAATCGATCAGCGGGTAGGCGCGATGATCTGGAGTCCCCTGGGGTGGGGGCGGCTGACCGGCAAAATTCGGCGCGGGCAGCCATTGCCGGAACAAAGCCGTTTGCACAAGACGGCAGAAGCGGGGCCGCCCGTTTCCGACGAACACATTTACCGCGTCGTCGATGCCATTGACCAAGTGGCAAAAGAGACGGGCAAGAGCGTGCCGCAAATTGCTCTGAACTGGCTTTTGCAGCGGCCAACAGTTGCAACGGTCACTGTCGGCGCGCGCAATGAAGAGCAGTTGCGGCAGAACCTGGGCGCTGTCGGTTGGAGTCTCACGGCGGAACAAGTGAAAAAGCTGGATGAAGCAAGCGCCGCCACCCTGACTTATCCATACTGGCATCAGCGGAGCGCTGCGAGGGAGCGCATACCCGTTCCTACGGTTAACGGATGAATTCGGGTTCTTCCTCGCTGATTACGGCCCTGGCGATTGCATCGGCCCTAGCAGTTGCCAACATTTACTATAACCAGCCGATGCTGGCCGAAATGGCGCGAAGTTTCGGCGTGTCCCCGCAGAGGATTGCGCTGGTCGCTACGGCCACGCAGATCGGCTATGCGGCGGGAATGCTGTTATTTGTTCCGCTGGGCGATTTAGTCGAGCGGCGCAGCTTGGTGGTCAACTTGTTTGTGATGGTGGCGGTATCGCTGGCGACCGCAGCAGCGGCTCCGAACCTGACAGTTTTGGTAGGAGCAAGTTTTTGTATCGGTGTGACAACGGTGATTGCGCAGGTTTTGATTCCGTTGGCGAGCGACCTGAGTTCGGTAAACCAAGCGGGCAAGACGGTCGGCATCATGCAGAGTGGGATCTTACTAGGCATTCTGCTGGCCCGCACGTTTAGCGGTGTGGTGTCGCGCCACTTCGGATGGCGCACAATGTACCTCCTAGCAGCAGGAATGGCGCTGCTGTTTGCCGGCGGACTCCGCCTGATGCTTCCGCTCATCCCTTCTCGTGGCGGCTTGAGCTACCGTGAGCTGATGACTTCCTTGTGGCGGCTGGCGGCGGAACTTCCGAAACTGCGTCAGGTGACGACGGTAGCGGCGCTTTTCTTCGCGGCCTTCAGCGTGTTCTGGACGACGCTGGTGTTTTTGCTGGAGGGTCCGCCTTATCATCGCGGGAGCCAAACCGCCGGGCTTTTCGGGCTGATTGGCGCAGTGGGCGCCGGTGTGGCTCCATGGGCGGGCCGGATGGCGGACCGCCGTTCTCCCCGGTTCGTTGTTAAAGTGGCAATCCTTTTAGTTCTTTGCGCCTTCGGCCTGTTTTGGGGATTCGGTCTGCACCTGTGGGGCTTGGTGCTGGGCGTGATTGTTCTCGATGCGGGCGTTCAGGCAGCACAGGTGGCGAATCAGAGTCGTGTTTTCGCATTGAAGCCGCAAGCGCGCAGCCGGGTTAATAGCGTTTATATGATCGGTTATTTTACAGGCGGGTCTGTGGGATCGCTCCTTGCCTCCTGGATGTGGAGCCGCTTCCATTGGCCGGGCGTGTGCGCCACGGGAGTTGCGTTCATTTTGCTGGCGGCGGCTGTTCTCGCAGCGCGTGGGCCGTCGCCCGATACGGCGTAATTGTCCTTGTTGGATAAAATCGGGCCTGTTATGAACATCCTTGAAACGGCCCTACACGAACGGGCGCTGAATCTTGCGCCAAAACAGCGGATTATATCCGGCGTTGAGATGTGTTTGGCAATCCTGATCGTGGTTGCCCATAACGTGTATCATTGGATTCCGAACGAAGTTCCTATTCTTTTCGTTGTGGCAATCGCCTCATTGCGCCTCCGTGAAGGAACCTGGATTCTGTATCTCTACCGTCGCCCTGTGCCGTGGGTTCGCACGCTTTTACTGGCTGCTCTGTGCGTCATTCTTCTCCAAGTCAAAGACATGATCCTGGAGCCCCTCGGGCATTACTTCTGGGCTGCTCCGCAGCGAATTTCTTCAATCGTTACTCAATCGCACAATCTCAGTTACACGCTGCGGAACGTGCTCTTCGTTTGGCTGTTCGCCGCGTTCGGTGAAGAAATCGTCTACCGAGGATACCTTCTGCGAAGAACTCTCGATGTGTTCGGTCCAACGAGCTGGGGCGCTATCCTGGCGCTACTGGTTGCTTCCGCGACATTCGGCATCGGCCATTGGTATAAGGGACCAACCGGGGTGCTTGAGAGCGCCGGCTCCGGACTCATTCTGGGAGGCGCTTACCTTTTCTCTCGCCGCCTGTGGGTAAGCACAATCACTCACGGTGTGAACGACACCCTCGCCGTAATGTTCTCCTACTTTGGTCTGTAGACTCGCCTAGCAATGTTAGCCTAAGTACGTGTGTAAGTTGTCGCTTCTGCTCTCGGGTGTTCTGACCGTGCAGGTAATTGCTGCCGCGCCGCAGGCTGCCACGGGACGGCCCTCTTCTTCCCGGTCCACGGCTGCTCAGCGTGGGTCCAGTCAATCGGTTCCGGCAAAATCCTCTGCCAACGCCTCAACTGTTTCGGCGGACAACATGACGGACGAACAAAAAACGATTTACGCCCTTGGGCTTTCCATTTATCAATCGCTGTCGCCTTTGGGGCTCTCCCCAGGAGAGTTGAATCTAGTAAAGCAAGCACTGACGGAGGCCGCTGCCGGTAAACCTGCTGTTGAACTCAGCACCTGGGGACCTCGCATTCAAGCCTTTGCGCAAGCGCGCCAGAAAGCCGCCTCGCAAGCTTATCTCGATAGCGCCGCTGCCGAACCGGGCGCGGTGAAAACTCCTTCCGGCCTGATCTACCGCGAACTGCGGCCCGGCGCCGGCGCTTCGCCCAAGGCGACCGATACAGTAAAAGTCAACTATCGCGGTACTCTTACAAACGGCACGGAGTTTGATAGCTCCTACAGTCGCAATGAGCCTGCGCAGTTTCCGCTCACCGGCGTCGTTCCCTGTTGGACAGAGGGCTTGCAATTAATGAAAGTCGGCGGCAAGGGGAAGTTGGTTTGTCCGTCAAGCCTTGCCTACGGAGATCAAGGGCGTCCCGGTATTCCCGGTGGAGCCGCTCTGACCTTTGAAATCGAATTGCTCGACGTTGTCGGCACGCCGCAGTAGCCTGCCTTCGCATCGGAGCATGTCAAACCCTTGGTTGACTGTGCCCTTGGCTGACTATGAGGGGCATATGAGGTCGGCCCACGTGCGGCAATTGGACGTTTTATCGGAACTTTTTGCGCAAGCCCTTGCCTATAGCAGACCCGCCTCTATCGCTGTGTTGGGAGTTGCCGGGGGAAATGGGCTGGAGCGGATCGACGCCGGTATGACGAAGCGGGTGATCGGACTCGACATTAACGCCTCGTATCTGGATGCCGTCCGGGAACGTTACGCACTCATGAGCGGGTTGCAGCTTTTTTGCGTCGACTTGGCGGAACAAACTGTCAATTTAGAACCCGTGCAACTCGTGCATGCTGCTCTCGTGTTCGAACATGCGGGAGTGAGTCGATGCTTGGAGAACGCGCTATCGCTTGTCGCTCCCGGCGGCTTTTTCTCTGCCGTGCTGCAACTAGGCAGCGGCAGGGAGCCAAACGTCAGCCCGAGTAAGTTTTCAGCCATTCAGAATGTAAAGTCTCACTTTTCGCTAGTCGACACTTCCTGGTTTCAGGACACGCTCGCACAACGCAACTTTCGGTTGAAAGAACAAGCGCAGCGTTCGCTGCCCTCCGGCAAAGGATTGTGGATGGGCATCTTCCGTCGGCAGTAACCCAGGGGATGGCTACCGATGTGGTTATGCGTAAACTATCTGTATGCTGCGTTTCTTAGCGCTACTGGCCGTCGGTTCGGTTGCCCTATTCGCCTCCGATGAACTTACTGTGTACGAACTGCTCGCGCCCGAATCGCACTCTTTTGCCATCACCTACGACATGTCAACTTCCGCCGAAGGCTCGCCGTACCTTTTCAATCCCATTCGTCGCGGCTCGGTAGCGTCAAACGAACGTGTGATCGACGCCACCACAGGCAAACCGCTCCATTTCGAAACGGTAAGCGCTGCTGAAGCTGTGGCTCACGGCTTGAAAGGACATCCTAACGCAGATAATTACATCCAGGTAACGCTTGCGCAGCCGGTTCCGAAGGGCGGCGAATCCCGCGTGCGAATTTTTAAAACATACAAAGATCCCGCTTCCTACGGACCCGATGGGCAGGACTTAACCTTTCAGCGCGGCTTCGGCATTAAACGCAATGTGATCGTGCTGCCTCGCGGCTATGAACTGATTGCGTGCGGCGCGCCCGGCATTGTCACGCTCGGAAGCGACGGGCGCATCCGAGTCAGTTTCTTCAACGACCGCGACGACGAAGAAATGGTAAAACTGCGCGGCAGGAAAACACAATGAAACTCTTTCTTCTCTTGGCCGCTCTTTGTGCTTCTCTCCCTGCCCAGGAACATCGCGCCGAGCAGGATCGTGAAATCACTTATTGGCTCCTTCCGCCGGATACGCATCAGTTTCAAATCTCGCATGATTTCAACGTGTCCCGCACCGGGCAAAAATCCGTTCATAGTTTCGTCCGCAAAGGCAGCGCTGTAACCAAAGCTCGCATGATCGACCTGGATACCGGCGAAGAACTGAAAACCTACAATGTTTCCGGTGAATCCGTGAACGCGCTGGGATATTACCCGACCCCCACCGCGCCTGACTCGGTTGTGGTGCAGGGCGACCTGCCGCATTCTCTCGGTGAAGGCGAATCGGTGCGCGTGCGCGTCATTGAAACCTACACCGACGACAAATCGTACTTTATGGCAAACGGAGAACTGACGTGGGACCGCACGCTGGGCCGTCCGCGAAATATCGTGGTTTTACCGGAAGGCTACATGTTGACGGGCGTGAATGTTCCGGCCATTGTCACGCTGGACCCAAACGGGCGCACCACCTGCCGCTTCACCAATCCGCGCAATGATGAAATCCATGTCATCATCAAAGCGCGGCAGCGCAAGAAAGCCTAGAATCGTTCCAAAACGTCGCTGGTCGTTGTGTAGCGCTTTAGCGGCGACAAGCTGCACCCGTATCACGTCCACACCCCGGTTCGCTTCCACGCGCAGCACGCATTGAAAGAAGGACGGCAACGTGCGCCGGGAGAGTTCGAGGCGCTTGGTTGCTTCGGCTAAGCTATTAGGCGAACAAATAAAGTCCGCCGCCCCGTCCGTTCCCGTACTGGTCAATCCCGCTAGCATCATTAACTTGCGATTCGGGACCACGCTCGGCAGAATGCTGACTACCGCATGACCGCCTTCATGACGGACGACTTTGCGTCGCACTCCACGCCGTACGTTGCTGCGGCATCCTGCGACGGCTCCAAGTCCCGGATACGGTTGCCCCACAAGGTGGGAGTACGCTGTTCCGGCGCGAAGTCAAACGCGACAATTAACAAAGGGCTTGATGCCGCCATCAGGCCGTGCCTCGTTGAGAAGCATGATATCCCGTTATAAGTTGACCGAAGTACAGTGGAACTGCATCCGGGATCTTTTGCCGGGGCGCAAAGCAGGGGTGGGCTGCACGGCACACAATTACCAACTATAGGATTAAGCGCTCACTTTCCAGTAAGTTTGATAAACCTCATCGTCGATTGCATAAAAAGGCCGAAGCTGCAGGTTTGGTGACAATCCTCCCGTGGTCCAATCGTTATTTTGGGATCTCGTGACTTGCAGCTTTTCGAGTTGCTTGCCCGTCAATTCGGGCTGAGTATCCGCGACAGCGAACAGCACCTGCGGGCCGCGCAGCACAGCTATTTGATCGGGTGTTTGCCTGTCCGCTGCTTCGGTCCTTAACCTTTGATCCAGGTCAAGCTCTACAACATCTCCGGTTTTCCACTGGCGGCGCAAGGTGAAAAATGTTCCCGGCGTCATCGCCGATAGCTGACGCTTGCCGTTCACTGAAACCGTGGTATTGCGCCCAGCCCAGGCCGGTATTCGTAGATGTAGGGCCGCTTCAAGCGGCGACGAAAGCTCCATTTGCATGGTGACGAGATTCTCGGTCGGATAACCGGTGCGCTGCGTTAAAGTCCAGCGTGACCTGCCCGTGTTCCAAACGAGCCGGGAAGGAATGTACAGGTTTACGTAAATATCGTCGGCGTCATGGAAATAAGCGCTGATCGTGTAGTCGGCTGCGATCTGGGGAAGCGTTCCCGAGCAGCAAGGCCATCTGCCGTCACGGTCCCAGGAGTAACGAGCATCAGGAACGACCCGATGATCCGTTTTCACAGCGGAGTGACCGTAGTCGGAGTAATAAAAGCTGTAACCGTCTTCCCGGATCGGCTTTGCGCCTAGCACCGTGTTGTACAGCACCCTTTCCATGCTGTCGCCGCAGCGAGGATCACGAGTCAACGCCAGGAGATAACGCATGACCTTGAAGTGCGCGTAGGCTCCGCACGGCGTTTCGAAGCTGCGGTGCGTGGTGGAGAGGCTTTTCCCGAGCTGCCCTTTTTCCGGTTCGACGAAGCCTTCGTTCGGTCCCCAGCCGCCGGTGGCGAAGCTCTGGTCTTTCCAGATCATTTCGACAGCGTTTTGAACGGCGTGGAGATACTTTTCATCGCCCAATTTCAGGTAGCCCTGCATGCCGGAACTC
>CAXTWT010000004.1:0-874 GCA_964247955.1 uncultured Bryobacteraceae bacterium | reverse complement strand
CACATGGCTGTAGGCGTGCAAGCCCGGAAGCACGTTCTGTCCTGCCGCGAGCGGATCAAAAAAAGTTTTGTCGAGCAGATAACGGCGGCCCATGTCAAAGTAGGTTTTGTCGCCCAGCCGTTCGTAAGCGAGAAACAGATTTTCCGCGAGCGTATAGGATTCGTCCCAGGTGTAAGTTTCGTCTTTATGCGGACGCTCTTGTTTCTCCTGTGCGGTAAGGGCGTGATCGGGCATGTGCGGCTGCGCCGCCCGCGTAGTGGCGCGTAGAATAGCGGCAGCGTCCGTATTGCCCACGTACTGATGCGCGTCGATCAACATGCAAACGAGTTTGTCGTAGGTGTAAGCGGGATAGCGAAGATCCGTGAAAAACTTGCCGGTCGGGTCAATGGTTTCCGCATAGCCTTTCACCAGCCGATTGACTTTGGCGCGGGTCGGCTCGGAACCGGTAGCGGCGGCAAATCGCGCCAGGGCCGAAACGTACTGCCCGAAGTGAGCGCCGGGGCAGAAATCGTCATACCAGCCGCCCATGTTCTCTCCCGGCGCGGGCAGGCCGGCGCGCTGACGATAGATTTTCAGCAAGCGATCCTCGCTCAAATTAAGAAAAAACGTGTGATTTCCATCGAATTGCCGCTTTAACGGACTGTCGAGCAACTGGACGGCTCCGTAAGGAAATGCATTCAGTCCGGGCGTGATGGGAGCGCGATCTGTACTTTTCGAAAGCAGGTGTGCTCCCGTTGCGGTCGCGGCAACGCCGTGGAGAAAACTTCTTCTTGTCAGATCAGCCATAGCTTCGTTGCCGTGTTGAAGTATTACGTTCTGATTGTATCCACTTTTTCGAAAAGGGCCCGGAGCGCCTTGCCGCGATGACTCACCG
>CAXTWT010000003.1:19024-43552 GCA_964247955.1 uncultured Bryobacteraceae bacterium | reverse complement strand
CAATACAACCGATAAGGACGAACCCAGGCAGTTACCGACTTCGTCGCCGATTGCTACGCGGCCTTGCTCGATTAGGACAACGGGAGCTAGGTTCCAGCCGGCAGGGTCCAGCAGGTTCAGAATGGTTTGCAGCATTGGTACTGCATGTCGCTGTACCGCCAAAGCCGACAACCCATCAACAATGAGGAACGCCGAATCGAAGTGCCCCCTTTTCTCCGCAAGAGCAGCATGAGAGTCAGCATGGAGACAGCGGCCCAGGTCCGGTCGCCGCAGATAAGTGGGCCGGTCTGGAGCCGCGCTGCGGAGGAGAAGGCATTCTCCTACAATGTCTTGCAATTCGCGGGCGAGCGCTTCCGTATCCAGCTTGGCATGTACCGCATCCCGCGCACGGGCATGAGCCAGTTGAAACTCCAGCAGTTCACGAGTAGGCAAACTGCTTCCGGCGCGGCCCAGCCCGACGCGAGCCGGAGTAAACGCCCGCAGTTGCGCTCCCCTCATGCTTCCAAAAGCGCCAGCATTTCCGGCAGTTCCGGTTTCCGGCTTTGCAGCCAGCTTTCAAACTCGGGCGCGGGACGCAGATTGAAAATCCGGCGTAGGTACAGCGCGTCGTGAAAGGACGTGCTTTGGTAGTTCAACATGATATCGTCGCTCCCCGGCACGCCCATAATGTAGTTCACTCCCGCCGCGCCCAGGGTTGTCAGGATAGCATCCATATCATCGTTGTCCGCCTCGGCGTGATTGGTGTAACACACATCACAGCCCATCGGCAAACCTAAAAGCTTGCCGCAGAAGTGATCTTCCAGAGCAGCCCGGAGAATTTGCTTTCCGTTATACAGATACTCCGGGCCGATAAAGCCAACAACCGTATTCACGAGCAACGGCTTCAGCTTACGGGCCACGGCATAAGCGCGGGCTTCACAGGTTTGCTGATCCACGCCGCCATGCGCATTGGCCGATAACGCGCTACCCTGCCCGGTTTCAAAGTACATCACGTTATCGCCAATCGTGCCGCGCCCTAGTTCCAACGCTTGCTGCCGGGCTTCTTCCAGCATTTTTAAATCGACGCCGAAGGAGCGATTGGCCGCTTCCGTGCCCGCAATCGATTGAAACACCAAATCGACCGGCGCGCCGCGACGCATCGCTTCCATCAGCGTTGTAACATGCGCCAGCACGCAGCTTTGTGTCGGAATCTCGTACCGTTCACGGATGCGGTTAAGCATATGCAGCAGGATTTCGACAGTTCGGAGATTGTCAGACACCGGGTTGATGCCGATCACCGCATCACCGCTGCCGTAGGTGAGTCCGTCAATGATGCTCACGGCAATGCCGAGGGGATCATCGGTTGGATGGTTCGGCTGCAATCGCGTCGATAAGCGGCCCGGCAGGCCGAGGGTATTTCGAAAACGCGTCACCACGCGGATCTTGGCTGCCGCGAGGATGAGATCCTGCAGCCGCATGATTTTGGAAACAGCAGCCGCCATTTCCGGTGTCAGCCCAGGGGCAAGAGCCGCCAACACGCCTTCGTGAGCATCGTTGCTCAACAGCCAGTTGCGAAATTCTCCTACCGTCATGTGCGACACGGAGCGGAACGCAGACGGGTCATGACTGTCAATGATTAGACGCGAAACCTCGTCTCTCTCATAGGGAACTACCAACTCGGATAGAAACACCTTCAGCGGCAGTTCCGCCAAGGCCATCTGAGCGGCAACGCGTTCTTCGGCGTTCTCTGCGGCAATTCCAGTCAGTTCGTCGCCGGAGCGCAACGGAGTCGCTTTCGCCAGCAGCGTTTTCAGATCACGGAAGCAGTAAACCGTTTGCCCGATGGTGTGGCGGTACGAACTCATAAAGCCGAGCGCGCCTCCTCCGCAAACTTTTCTTCGGGGGCGAGTAGCAACTGCTTGCATCCATAGAAGGCGAAGTACCCGGTTCCCAACAGGAACCAGACGGCAGCGCCGAGAACACCCAGTCTGTACTCGCGATTCAGAAATAACGCCAGCAGGGTGGCAAGGGCAACAACAATGCTAAGAACCGCTCCCGCGATCCCGACGGGGCTGCGGTACGGTCTGGCAATGGAAGGGAACCGGACTCGAAGCCGTATAAATGACACCATCTGGAGAACGTACGCCATCACAGCGCCAAAAACAGCCATATTCAAAAGAACCGCTCCCGCCGCGCTTTTCTGGCCTGCAAAGTAGATTCCTAATGCTGCCAGATAGCCCAGAACAGCACCGGCAATCAGCGCGCGTCCCGGCGTTTGGCGAGTGCTGTGAGTAACCGAGAGCCAAGGAGGAAAGTAACCGGCTCGCGAAAGCGAGTAGATTTGACGGCCACATGCAAAGATAATCGCGTGAAAGCTGGCTGCCAGCCCGACGCACCCGACCAGCGCCAGCAATCGCGCGGCAGTTCCGTTGCCGAAAATAGTCCGGAAGCCGAGGAAAAGGGGTTCGTCGGAACGGCTCACTTCTTTGGCTCCCGGCGCAATGCCCGCGTTCAGAATAACGGTGAGAAACGCAAACAGAACCAGAGTCGCCAATCCGAGCAGCATTCCTTTCGGCATATCGCGACGGGGATCATGCGACTCTTCCGCCGCCAGCGGAAGCTGCTCAATGCCGAGATACACCCACAGCGCGAAGGGCAGAGCGCGAAGAATGCCGCCCCCGCCATGCGGCAGCCATCCGGCTTTTTCCAAAGCCCATTTATGCAGATCGAATCGCGGCAGCGCTCCGACGAAAAACACAAGAAGAATGGCCAGCGCACACAATGTAATGATGAGCGACACGCGGAATGAGGCTTCCACTCCCGCCAGGTTGAAGAACACAAACACGGCGTAGCAGAGAAGCCACCAAATCGGAGCCCAGTGGAGCGGCGTTCCAAAAATTGCTCCCAGGTAGCCGCCGATTCCCACCACAATAACAGCCGGAGTGAGTATGTATTCCATGTTTTCGGCAAGGCCCGTTAGATAGCCGGCCCAGGGACCCATCGCTGTCCGCGCAAACGAGTAAGCGCCTCCGGTATGCGGCAGCGCCGGAGACATTTCCGCAATGCTGAAGCACAGTCCCGTAAACAGAAGCGTCATGATTGCCAACGCGATCAGCATGCCTCCGAAGCCGCCTTCACTCAGTCCGAAATTCCAGCCGAAGAAATCGCCCGAAATGACCGCGCCCACCCCGAGCGCCCACAGATGCAGCACGCGAGCATGACGGCGCAGTGTGCGCTGCTCAAAATACGCTTCACCGGGACTGGCGAAGTCGAAGCGCTTCATGCTCGTGAAGTTGCAACAGCCTTTATCGTCCGGCAGCCGTGACAGATGGTGTCGCCCCGGCTGCTTCCACCACGGTCCAAGGGTTGGCTTTCACATCTTGCAGCATGCCCTTTTGCCACGCAAATTCCTTGTGTTTCTCGAAGAACTCCGCCGTATGGAACTCGACTCCGCAGGGATGCCCCATTCCGGCGGCAAAGGACAGCTTTTCGGCCATGGCGCTATCCGCCACCTTGGCTTCGGCTACTCCGGCAGGTCCATAGGGATCTTGCCAGCCTTTCAAGCCACGGCTCGATTTATCGATATGCCCGCAGATGGTTCGCTCGTTGGGATCAATCTCCTTTGTAAGAGCATCGTAATGATCCGTTTCGAACTTCTTTCCCGTTTCCACGTCGATGTTTCCCTTGTTTTCGGCCATGAGCTGGTCCCAGCGGCGGTGCCGCACTTGGTTAGGCGTATTAGGATCATTCGCTGGAAACTCGGTTTCCTCCGCCGTCAGTTTCGGGTTAATCGGGAAATTAGAGCCTACAAAATAGCCGTCTTTGGTGCGGTCCAGCGTGACGTTCTTCAAGCCAAGTTCCAGGCGTCCAATCTCGTTTGTCTTGCGATCCGCCACCAGCCACGTGTTAGCGTACCCGCCGTTGTTGCCGTCCTTCATGATGCGCGCGAAGTCATCGATAGACTCCGAATACTGCATGGCTTTGCGCGCGCGCACAAATTCCGGCACGCCGTTCCGGTCGAAACCGAAGAAATTAGCGATGGTTGTTTCCGTAATCACCATGCCGCTGTCGTTGATGCCGAAATCATCGCCGCTATGGATCAGGCCCGGCATGCCGTCCATAATGAATCGGTGGCCTGATGCGGGAACAATGTCAAAAATGACGTTCCAGCGCGTGCCCGTCAGGTAATCCGTCCAATTGTTGTGACCGACGACGATCCGGCCGTCCTTTGTATAGCTCCCTGTCGCCACAAAGGCGCTGCAATGTTCCGGCGCGTGGCTGGTTGTGACGCCCTTTGCTTCCAAGCGTCGAGCGGCATCGTAGTAGTAGGAATACTCCATATACGCATTCATTGCGACCAAATCCAGCAGATCCAGCTTTGATCCATGCGCTTTCAGCCCCTCCACAATTCCCTCGATCTCCTGGCGGTATTCATCGGTTAGTTTCGGAACGAACAGTTTTTGGGCTACGCTGCGCAGTTCGCTCCAGGAGTGTTGAACGCCGTGCGTGGTGCTCAGTTCAATCGCCTTCTTTGAATCTTCGATCTCGTCTCGTAAAAGGTAACCGTGTTGAAAACCGACAGTGGCAGGACTTCCTTGGAGATGAACGAAGATCCAGCCGTCCTTTTCCCCTCTTCGGAATCCGCCCTGAAGCCGGTGGTACGGAGCGTTTCCGATTTGCTTTCCGCTGGCGGCTCCCATTGCCGCAGCGCTTAAAACACACATGCATACAAAACGAAACGCGAAGAAAAGCAGGCGCATACTTTCTCGATTACAGCATAGGCTCAAAAAGATTTACTACCCTTGCTATTAGGAATACAGTTTTATGCCTGTTGAAGCGCCGTCGGACAAGTATGGAATCGTTCGTGAGAACGAGATGAATTCGTTATCGCTGGTAACCGTTATCGTCATTTTAGCCACGATCACGATGACGTTTGGCGCGATGATTGCTGTTTTTTTTTATCGCTCCCAATCCTCCCAATTCTGGGGACACATCACGGTTTCGCCTCTCCTTTGGCTGAACACCGCAATTTTGTTGACCAGCTCCATCTCCTTTGAGATGGCGCGCCAACACCTTCTTGAAAATGACCAGATCGGTTTCCACCACCTGATGAAATGGACCACCGGTTTGGCTGTGGCGTTCCTTCTGGGTCAGATTGCAGCCGGATTTCAAATCCTCCATTCCGGCGTGATTCTCGTGAAGAACCCGCATTCCTGGTTTATTTTTTTATTCAGCGGCCTGCACGGCATTCACATTATTGCCGGACTGATCGGGCTTGGCTATCTGCTGCTGCGGACGAGAGAGCCGGCCAGCGGCCCTAAGTTTCAAATGACCACTAGAGTGATTGCCAAAAGTGTCTCCATTTGCTGGCACTACCTAGATTTTCTTTGGCTGGTGATGTTAGCGCTGCTGCTGCTATGGAAGCGGTAGCGGCGCGCCGGTTTATTTGGCCCGGCTTGCCATCCATTTCTTGACGACGGCCACCAGCTGCTCGGCTTGAAACGGCTTTGACAGGTAATCATCCATGCCAGCGCTCAGGCAGCGCTCACGCTCGCCTACCAACGCATTCGCGGTGACAGCGATGATGACTGGCTGATGCTGGTCTAAAGACCGAATCTGGCGACTAGCCTCAAACCCGTCCATGACAGGCATTTGGCAATCCATCAGTATCAAGTCGTAAGGACGGGATTTATGCGCCTCTAAAGCCTCGTGACCATCGCTGGCCAAATCAATACTAAATCCGGCACGTTGCAAAATGAGCTTTCCTACACGCTGATTAATTTGGTTATCTTCCACCATGAGAATTCGCGGAGGGTCTCCCGGGCTTATGTTTCCAGATTCGGTAGCGCTCATGCTGTATGCAAGTGTGTGAAATCTTACTAAAAGCGGAAATTCGCTTTAAACTTCAAGTATTACAAGTTTAATTTTGAAGATGCTTGGAATTCGCTAAGATGTACATAAAGATAGTATCAGCCAATTTCGTCAAATCGCGGAAAAATTCGATTAATCAGTAGATGTTATTTAATGGGCGGTAAAAACGACTAATGTTGCGTGCGCTCATCACGATCCACTTTTCCGTCACGAATGTAAATCACGCGGTGAGCATGCATGGCAATATCGGGTTCGTGCGTAACCAGAACAATGGTGTTCCCTTCCCGGTATAGCCGCTCGAAGAGCGCCATAATCTCGTTGCCGGTTTTTGTGTCTAATGCTCCTGTCGGCTCATCCGCCAGCAAAATTGACGGTTTATTCACTAATGCGCGGGCAATGGCGACGCGTTGCCTTTGTCCGCCCGACAGTTCGTTGGGCTTATGATGCATGCGCTGATCCAGATCGACAGAGCGCAGAGTTTCGCGAGCCCGACTCAGCCGTTCCTGCGCGGAAATACCGGCGTAGATTAAAGGCAACTCTACATTGTGCAGCGCCGAGGCCCGAGCCAGCAAGTTAAAAGTCTGGAAAACAAAGCCGATCTCCTTATTCCGGATGCGGGCTAGTTCGTCGTCTTCCATGTCGCTGGCGAGCTTACCGTTCAGGTAATAAAGACCTTTGGTTGGGGTATCGAGGCAGCCGATCAGATTCATGAGCGTCGATTTTCCCGAGCCGGACGGGCCCATGATCGCTACATACTCGCCGCGCTTGATCTCAATATCGACGCCTGAAACAGCATGAATCTCCTGGTCGCCCATGATGTAGGTTTTCCAAAGATCGTAGGCGCGGATGACTATGCCCTCGCGCTTGAGCTGTTCGCCGCGCTCCTGCGCGTCTATTGCAGGGATCGGTGTTTCTAAGCTGGCCATGACCTTTTATCGGCTCCTTACCCGGCAACCGGCGCGGCAGCAGCCGGTTTATTATCTACCTTCACTTTGGCGTTGTTGCGGAGCGTGCGAATCACCTGATAGCTTCCTGTCACAATTTGATCGCCTTCGTTCAATCCGTCCAGAACCTCCGTGTCCGTCGCGCCGGTAATGCCGGTCTTCACTGGACGAAAAGCGGCTTTGCCGTCCCTTACCAGGAAAACACCGTACAATTCTTCCTTAGCGGCTTTCTGTGCGGCGGGATCGGACGGAGGCTGCTTTCCAGGCTTGGGATCTTCTAGCTGTCCTTTCTGGCGGACCGTAAGAGCTTGAATCGGAATGGCAATCGCATGAGGCCGGGTTGCCGTGATGATTTTAGCCGTGCAGGAAAGGCCGGGACGGACAATTCCCTCCGGAATATCGAGCGCAATCACTACTTTAAAATCCTTAGCTTCCTGGCTGGAAGTCTGGCTTTGGGAAGCAGCTACGCCCGTAGAGCGGAGCAGAGCGGTGTCGCCGATCTCAATCACTTTGCCTTTGAAAGTCTGATTGGGAATAGCGTCGATGGTGACATCCGCCGACTGGCCCATTTTGACATTGACAATATCGGTCTCATCCACATGCACTTCCGCCGTGATGATTGACATATCAGCAATCGTCATAATGGTCGCAGCCGCTTGGCTTTGCAGCCCCGGTATGACGGTTTCGCCAACGCGCATCGGCAAGTTCGTTACCACTCCATCGAGCGGAGCTACCGCTTCATATTGTGAAAGAACATCCTGTGACCGCGCCACCATCGCCTGAACCTGCGTCACTTTTTTCTGAGAGGACGCAAGCTGGGCAGCGGATTGGGCGAGCTGCGCTTTCGCCTGGGAAACCCGGCGTTCCGATGCGGTCAGGCTGGTTTGCGCCAAATCAAAAAGCGCCTTCTTCGCTTCATAATCTTGCGATGAGATCAGTTTGGAATCGAACAAATCTTTGCTGCGCTTCAGGTCAATTCTTTTCTGTTCCAGATCCGCGCGGTCGTGGTCTACCTGTGACTCCGCAACGGCAATGCTGTCATCGGCAGACTTTTGCGCCGCCTCGCCAGCGGCAGAGTCCGCCAGGGATGCATTCAGAGACGCCTGTTGCGCCCGCAGATCCGCCGAGGGCTGCACATTTGCCAGCCGCGCCAGCACTTGCCCTTTTTTTACTCGGTCGCCTTCTTTCACCAGAATGGCGGTGATCGGGACCGCTCCTTGCGTATTTGCTCCGATGTTAATGTAATTACGCGGCTTAATCTCGCCCGACGCAGTCACAATGGCGGTCAGATCGGCGCGTGAGACTTTGCCCGTCTGAACAGCAACGACGCCGCGCTCGCTGATCTTGATACTGGCAAACACTCCACCGGCAACCAACACCAGCAGAGTTAACAAGATAACTATTTTCCACTTCTTCTTCAAACGGTCAGTTCTCCCCTGCAGTCATTCAGGACGGAACAAATCAAACGAATGTTCCCACGATGTGAATTTTCTCCTGACTTTAGCATGCTTTACAGTTCCATTATCGGATAAGCCGCACAGCCGATCAGGTGTAGATGCGCTTGACGCGGGCGTGAATCCCGCAAAGGACGCTGTAGGAAATAGTACCGGCGGCGCGGGCAATTCCCTGGGCGTCGATGCTGACCTTTCCTTCCTGTCCCAGCAGCGTCACGGCATCACCGACCGCCAGAGCAGGCACATCGGTTACATCAACCGTGGTCAGATCCATCGATACTGCCCCCACCATAGGAGCCAGTTTGCCCCTCGCAATCACGTGGCCGCGATTCGAAAGCCGGTGAGGAATTCCATCGGCGTAACCGGCGGCTAATACCGCCACCCGCATGGGCCGAGGCGCCCGGAACATGCCGCCATAACCGATCAAAGCTCCGGCGGGAACATCTTTTACCGCAAGAATGCTGGCGCGCCAGGTAAGCGCCGGTTTCACTTGCAGGATGTTGCCCGGAGCATGCCCGTTAGCGGGCGAAACATAGCCGTAAATGGCATGTCCAGGCCGGACCATTTCTCCCCAGGCGAAACGCCGTCCGTAGGCAATCGGTATGGTGCTTGATAAATGGAAAAAACGCGGGCGAATCCCGAGGCGCTGTAATCCTTCCGCTATCGCATGAAAACGCGAAACTTGCTCGTCGGTCTGAGGAGAGCCGTAATTGCCTGCTGAAGCAAAATGCGTCATCAAGCCTTCCAAGTCGACGTGTCGAGCTGACAGAATGGCTTCGCCGACCGCTGCCATTTCCCGGCACACGCCGAGCCGCCCCATGCCGGTATCAAGCTTGAGGTGATAACGAATTCGCTGCTCCCGTCGGACGGCAAGACGGTCCAGTTCCGCCAAATCTTCGAGGGAATGAATAACGGGCGTAAGACCGTATTCGAGCATTGCTTCACGGGTAAACGGCAGAAAGTCGGCCATGACCAGAATCCGCGCTTCCATACCGGCGCTTCGCAAGGCAATCCCCTCGTCCGTGCTGCTCACCGCCAGCCAGCGCGCTCCCTGCTCTTCCAACGTGCGGGAAACTTCCACGGCTCCATGCCGGTAGGCGTCGGCTTTTACAACCGGCATCACTTCCACCTGAGGGCCGACGGTTTCCCGGACAGCCCGGAAGTTAGCCGCGATTTGCCCGCGCGAGATCTCCACCCAGGACCGGTATGGCAACTGTTCGGGAGAAGCCTGCCGAACAGGTTCAGTAGTTTGGAGATAAGAGTTCATGCTTTTAGCGACAACTGCCGGAACAATTTTTCGTAGGCGTCAGTGACTATATCCCAACTGTAGTGCTTTTCAACCCGGCGCATGGCGCGCTGTCCCCATTGTCGGCGCTCCTCAGGGGAGATAGCGACGGCCCACTGTAACTTTTCCCTTAAATCGGTTGTAAACGGCACGGCTGCGTCTCCGGCCGCTTCCGCATTTTCCGGTGTTTGGAGATACAGCACCAGAGCGCCGCGTCCCATCGCCTCGATCAAAGCCGGATGGGTTCCGCCGACTTCGGTGGCCTGCACATAAACAGAGCAATGCGACTGTAATTGATGATAGCCTTCGCCGTAGATCGCGCCTGGAATGATGATCCGTGGGTCTTGCGTGTTCTTCACCTGTCGTATGTAGTCCCCGGCGTAAGGAGCATCGCCGACCAGGGCAAGCTTTTGATCGGTTTGCACCTTCTCGAAAGCTTCGCGCACCAGAAGAGCGTTGTTTTCCGGTTCCATGCGGCTGACGTACAGGACATACTTGCCGGGTTCGAGACTCAGTTCCCGTACACGGCTGTAGTTTTCGATCTTTCCGGTCTCAGCCCCGTACGGAATAAAAAACGAATCTTTGCCGTAGCGCCCGACATAATACCGGCGGATGTTTTCCGCATCGGTCACAACGGCCGACGGGCACCAGGTCGCCAGCCACTCCGAAAGGAGATACCAGGTTTTGGCCAGTTGGTTCCACTTCTTGCGATGGCGCTCCAGGCCATCGACGTTCAACGCTGTCGGCATGGCGAGCAGACGCGGCGCCATCGTAAAGATAGCGTTGGCGGCGTTGCAGTACAGCACAACATCAAAGCGACGGAAGAGCAGATGGAGCGTGGAAAGCGCAGTGTGGGCGACCGTATCGAAATACTTATGCCGCACGGTCGGCAGATAGCGCAATTGCACGCCGCGATAAGAAGTTTGTTCCGGCTTCTCACGGCAGTAAACCACAACACGATGGCCGCGCTCGGCAAGCCGCACGGAAAGTTCTTCTGCAAAGGTTTCAAAGCCGCCGTAGTTCGCAGGGATGCCGCGCGTTCCCAGCAGAGCGATACGCATGGGTGAGGAGTTTACCGGCTCGCGCTCCTCTCCCCAAGGGGAAAACTGACCGGCTGCGGCGCGAACCACTTTGCGACGGAGGCGTCACTGACGCGGCGGCGGCGCATAATCTCCCGGCGCTTACCCCAGGATTTGCGCCAATTGCGCAGCACAAGAGCAAATGCCCGCAGCGATGTCCACTCCCGCAACAGACAACCCGCTATCACTATCGCATCACGCCCGGTAATTGCAAAAAAGTGCCGCCTGTATAAGGACGGGCTGATGTTATTGATCCGCATCAAGAATCGATTTTTTACTGAGTGCATGTTGACCGTTGCCGGTAAAGAGCGCCGGTTTGACGGCAACACGCTGCGTACATGGTAAGCAACGGCGCGCGGCTCGTAAACGCACTTCCAGCCGAGAAGCTGCGCTCGCCAGGCTACATCCGCGTCTTCTCGGTAAGCAAAGAAATCGGAATCGAAGAAACAGCCATTCAGCGCAACATCTTCTATCATCTCTCTTCGGTAGAGCGCAGCCGCGCCGGTTGCCCCGAAGACGTATTCGGACTTCTCATACTGGCCCTGATCCGGCTGTTTGCTGCCACGGTCGAAGTGCCGCAAAGAGGGGGTAAAGTAAATGCCGGTTGAATCCAGAACCGGCGTTGGAGGGATCTCGAAATCCTCCTTCATCCCCAGCAGCTTGCCGCAGACGGCGCCAATCTGCTTTTCCTCTTCACCCGCCGCGCATAAGTGAGAAAGGAAATCCGGCGACAGACGCACATCGGGGTTCAGCGTCAACACCCACCGTCCGCGCGCCAGTTGAATGGCTTGGTTCTGGCCGCCTGCGAATCCATTGTTTTCCGTGTTGTAAACGACGCGGACGCAGTCCCCAAACTCCTGCAGAAATTGAGGCGTTCGGTCAGAGGAAGCGTTATCAATGACGACAACCTCTATATCTGCGACGGTTTGCGCCAGAACGTACTGCAAGCAGGGGCGGATGAAGCGCGCGCTGTTGTAAGTAACAATCGTCACCGAAACCGCTGGGTCCCTCACCCCGGCCTCACCAGGCTGAAATAAAGTCTCCAGTAAAGATCAAAGCCGACCTGTTTTTGCAGGAGATGGATTTCACGCTCGCTGCCGGAGAAAGTGGCCTCGATTTTGCGGCGATAAGCGGGGTCGGTCCTGGTTCGAAAGTGTCGCCAAAGCTTGAGCGCAGCCCACTTCCCGCGCAGGGCGGCGATGAAGTTTCTGTGCTTAGCGGCGGCAAGCACCCCTAAGAACTGGCCCACCAGGATCGGCCAGCCGAAACGCAGCAGCGTCTCGGTGGAGTAGTATTTGGCAAGTATCAAGACCTGATTACGCGCGGTTAAAAAGTAAACGCGATAGCTGCTCTTTCCTAACGTTGTTTTGCTGATGTGGTTTGCTACAGCAGCGGGTTCGTAAATGCCGCTGATGCCCGCCAAAAAGCAGCGAATGCCGAAATCAACGTCTTCGTAGTAGGATTCGAAGCGCGCTTCGAGCAAGCCGATTCGGTCAAACACACTGCGGTGAAACAGCGCTGCCGTCATAGGAGCAAAGTAGACGCGACGGCGCGTAGACCAGACCGGTCCGTCGGGCCTTCCGTAGCCCGAACGCCAGGCATAGGCGGCGCGTGAGATCAGATCCCAACTACCGTCAATTTCATTTCTTCCATTCGGCCAGCGCAGTTTGCCGACAACAAAGGATGCATTTTCTTCCCCGGCGGTTTGCAGAGCTTTCGCCAGCCAATTCCGCTGCAAAACGACATCGTTATTGACAATGAAAATCCAGTCACCGGAGGCGTGCTTAATGCCCTCATTCACGGCGACGGCAAAGCCTCGGTTTTCGGGAAAAGCAAGAAGATCGACCCCGAACCGGCGCGCGACATCACAGGAGTTGTCTTTGCTGCCGTTATCAACAATAATGATCTGTTCAGGGAGCCTGGATTGGTCATGAAGGTTGGCAAGAATGGTGTTCAGCAGATCCGCCCGGTTCCACGTCGGTATGACTACTGAAACTGTTCCGTCGTTCCCCATCACACTACGCTGTTTCCCCTGATTAACTCGCGGTACCAGTAGGCGCTGGTTTTGGGGTAGCGTTTCAGGGTTTTGAAATCCACGTAATACAACCCGAAGCGCAAGCCGTAGCCGTCGGCCCATTCAAAGTTATCCATCAGGCTCCACAGAAAGTAACCGCGCACGGGATAGCCTTCGGTCGTTGCCCGCTGGAGTTTTGAGATGTAATTTCGCAGGTACATCACGCGGTCCGTATCGTAAATGTGTCCGTCAGGAGCAAGAACATCAGCCGAGGAGGTGCCGTTTTCCGTAATGTATATCTCTTTGGCGTTCCAGATTTCGGCGACGTGGCGCGGCCCCCAATACAAAGCTTCCGGGCCGACCGAAAGCCAGGGTGAGGCCATGTGGGGGTAAGAAGCCGGGTTTTTGATTTGCTCGAAGCCCAGCGGCGAACCACTGGCGCGGACATAAACCGGCGTGTAGATATTGATCCCTATAAAGTCGAGCGGGCTGCCGATAATCTTCAGGTCTTCCGGGGTGAACCGGGGTGCGGCGGGACCCTGCCGCTGCAAATACTCCTCCATGTATTTGCCTTCGGTAATCACGGTCAGATACTGGGCGTTCAGAAAGCGGGTGGCCTGCGCGCTGGCCTTGATATGCGGTTCGGCTTCGATCATGGGAATGCCGCTCACGAGGTTGTCGGCCAGGCCGACTTTGGTTCCCGCTTTTCCCTTGGCTCGAATAGCCTGCACGGCGAAGCCATGCGCCAGCACCGCATTGTGCCGCACCTGATTCAGTTGAGCGGGCGGAAGGCGTAATCCCGGCGCGTGAATACCCACGCTGTGGCCGAGATCCACGAAAGAAGAAAACTCGTTTGTGGTGAAGAAGTGCTGTACGCGGTCCGACAATTTGCCGGCGACGTACCCGGCATACTCGCCGAAGGCTTGGGAGGTTTCCCGCGATTGCCAGCCTTTGTAGCGGTCCTGGAGAGTTTGCGGCAGATCCCAGTGAAACAGGGTGCAGAAAGGCTGGATACCGTTGGCGAGCAGTTCATCGACGAGCCGGTCGTAATAGCCGACGCCTTTCTCGTTGGGCTTTCCTGTGCCTTCGGGGAAGATGCGGGGCCAGGAAGTGGAAAAGCGGTAAACCTTTGCGCCCAGCCACTTCAGCATCGCAACGTCTTCCTTGTAGCGGTGATAACTGTCGTCGGCGACATCGCCGGTGTCATTATTGTGAACCTTGCCGCGAGTATGGGAGAAAGTGTCCCAGATGGAAGGGCCTCGGCCATCCTCCTTCGCGCCTCCTTCGATTTGATAGGCTGCCGTGGCGCAGCCCCAAAGGAAGTTGTCAGGAAATTTATAGAAATCCGGTTGCGGCCGGCCTTCCGTCTGCAAGAGGTTTGCAGGGGAAGCGAGCGCCGTTGAACCGAGGGAAGAGGCGACTGCCGCCGCGCTCACTTTCTTTCCAAAACTCCGTCTGGACAAATTGCTCGGCATAAGATCTCCTTCAGGGTATCTGAAGCAAAATTCATTTTTCTCATTGAGAAAATTCCTAACTGTCCACAACCCCTAGTTGTTCATGACAAAACATGCAAGCGCGGCTACGCCTGCCACCGGCGCGTGGCTGGGCTGGAAAGTTCTGGCGCTGCTGAATGGGCATCGCCGGACGGTAGCGGCTTTGAGTTTACTGGTCTGCTTGACGGCGGCGTTGGACGTGGCAGTTCCTTTTATCACTCGCGAAGTTATCGACGGCGTTGTCCGGTCGCTGCAATCCGCGAAAGCTGATTCGCTCCGTTCGCTGCTATTGGCGGCGGGATCAATTCTGGGAATTACGGTGGTGACGCGGCTGTTGCGGTCTGTTTATAACTACCGCCTCTTTAAAGTGATTTCCCGCGCGGAGGACGAAGTTAAAAATGCGGCTTTCGCCCACTTCCTGAGCTTGGACACGGAGTATCACGGTAGCGTAAATACAGGCGAAGTGATCGGCGCGCTGGATCGCGGGGGCACGGCATCTTTCGTGATTCTGTACGAGATTTTCGGGCAGAATCTTCTTCCGCCAGCCTTGGTTCTTCTTGGAGTTCTCACCGCACTGCTGATGAAAAATGTTTGGATTGCGGCCATTGTCTTTCTGCCGCTTCCGGCTTACGCGGTCACTGTGGGGCGGCTTGCCGGACGGATGCACCGGCTGGAGTACCTGACCAATCATGCTTTTGAGCGCGTCACGAAGGAATCGTTTGACATCGCCAGCAATGTTCGAGTGGTAAAGAAATTCAGCCGGGAGCGCCAGGAAGCGCGGACACAGCGTGAATTGCTGTACCGGGCGCGACACCACCACTACTCCGGCGAGCGGATGTGGGCATTCATCGAGAACGTGCAAAGCCTGTTTTCTACAGCCGGGCGCGTGGGAGTCATTGCCTTCGGCGGATTTCTGGTGCTGACTCACCGCTGCTCCGTGGGCGAGTACGTCTTGTTTATTGCGATGCAGGACATGGTGTACGGGCCGATCTCTCAGCTTTCAATTATTCTGCCGAAACTGCGCCGCAATCTTTCGCGGGCGGAACGGATGTTCGAGATTCTGGAGCAGGGCCGGAAAATCTGTGATATCCCGAACGCCAAGCGGCTGACAGGTCCGGGGCGTTCGGTAAAGTTCTGCAATCTTTCGTTTAAGTACGGCGGCGCGGAGCAGTGGACATTGCACGACGTGAACTTTGAAGTTCCGGCAGGCGCCACGGTGGCGCTCATCGGCCCGAGCGGTTCCGGGAAAAGCACGCTGATGAACCTGCTGCAGCGGCTCTATGATCCGCAGGAAGGCAGCGTGCTGATCGACGGCGAGGACATCCGGCTGGTCAGCCAAAGCAGTCTGCGCGAACAAATCTCCGTAGTGCCGCAGGAAGTGGAACTATTCTCGCGCAGCATTCTGGAGAATGTCGGTTACGGCAAGGACGAAGTGGATCGCGACGCAGTGCAGAGCGCGGCCCAAATGGCGCAGGCGCACGAGTTCATCACTCGCTGCGAGAAGGGCTACGATACGCAAGTCGGCGAACGCGGCATGCGCTTGTCGGGCGGCGAACGGCAGAGGCTCGGAATCGCCAGGGCGGTAGTGCGTAATCCGAAGATCCTGATCCTTGATGAAGCCACGAGCCACTTGGATAATGAGAGCGAACGGCTCATTCAGGTAGCGATGGAGAAGATCACAGAAGGCCGAACGTGCTTCATCATTGCGCACCGGCTATCAACCGTGCGCAAGGCGGACCTGGTTGTCGTATTTAACGACAACACCATTGAGGCGGTAGGCACGCATGAAGAACTGTGGCACTCCAGCCCGACCTACCGGAAGCTGCACGGGATTCATGTGGCGGAGATGCCGAAGCGTCCGGCAGCAGTCCCGCAGGAAGCAAGAGAGTTGGAACCGGTAGCTGGGTAGTCAGAGTTCGGTCTGATATTCGGAAGCGCGGGGCTGAAAAGCTTCGCGCTTTTGTTTAAATTTTGGGTAATCTAAAGGCATGCAGACTTCCATCGAATTGCCGGATGCGGTTTACCACGAAGGAGAGCGGCTTGCGCGAGCAAAGGGCTATACACTCGAACAGCTTATTGTACAAGCTTTAGAGCGTGAGCTTTCCCAAGAAGCGCCAGCCCTGCACTCTGATAATCGAGTCTCACTTCCACTGGTTCATTCGAAACATCCCGGTACTTTGGATTTGACGAACTTCAACTTTGATGATTTACTTGCCTGATGTAAACGTATGGATTGCTTTGGCCTCAAACCGACATATTCATCACAGAGCAGCGAAAAACTGGTTTAAACGTCTCGAAACAGGTAAGATTGCTTTTTGCCGGATTACCGAAATTGGTTTTCTGCGGCTTCTGACTAATCGCCATGTCATGCACGAAGATGCGGCAACGCCCAAGGAAGCTTGGAAGATTTATGATGAGCTTCGGCAGGATCGGCAAATTATTTTCCTGGACGAAATAGCGCAAGTATCTATCAACTGGCGGCAGAAGTCAGCAATGTTGATAGGTGGGCAAAATATTTGGACCGATTCTTATATAGCAGCATTTGCGGCAGCCTACAACGCAAAACTCGTTACTTTCGACCAAGCTTTAGGCGCTCGAACAGAAGCCGAAGTGCTTGTTGCCAATAATAGTGATGACTGACGGCGTTTACGCTTCCCATCGAAAACTTTGAAGCCCGGCATTATGGGATACGGGCAGCAGAACCGGTTGAGATTGTGCGTGAACTGATGGAGGCTAACGGCTTGAAGCAGTGGGATTTACTCGATGTTTTCGGCACGCGCAGCATCGCTTCCGAGGTTTTAAGCGGCAAGCGGGAGTTATCGAAGACTCATATCGAGAAATTGAGTCGGCGCTTTCACGTGTCGCCGGAAGTGTTCCTCCGCAGGTAGCGGGTATAAAGAAGCAAGGTAGCCCTCCTCCCGCTTTGCAGCTTATTGCGTCTTTGTAGCTGGTTGTGATAGTCTCGTGCAACCTGGTGTATGTCCCGAAGCGCGGCCATCCAATTACCTTCACGTCCTTCTTTAGCGGTTTGGGCAGTTGTAGGCGTCTGCGCCATCGTGTTTTCCTACCTTTTCACTGTGGCGATTGCGGCCCTGTGCGTCGTGTTGCCGTTCCTGGCTGTGGCGCACGGCCTTGGCGGAATCCAGGCCGTTGTTTTGCTGATCCTTGGATTGGTTATGGGAGTTACGGTCCTTTGGTCATTAGTTCCGCGCAAAGAGCGATTCGGAGGCTCCAGGAATTTTGCTCAACCTTTCGCAGCATCCTCGTTTGCAGGCGCACATCAAAGAAATCGCCGATGCCCTCCGTCAAGAGTTGCCCCAAGAGCTTTACCTGATTCCTGATGCTAACGCCTGGGTGAGAGAGCGCGGCGAAGTTCTGGGATTCCACAGGAAGCGCGTGATGGCCTTGGGTCTGCCTCTGCTGGCTTCCTTGAGTGTTTCGCAATTGCGCGCTGTGCTCGCTCATGAGTTCAGCCATTTTTATGCCGGCGATACCCGGCTTGGGCCTAAGGTTTATGCCGCACGAGCGGTTATAGTTCGAACCCTCCGCAATTTGTCTTCGGATTCCGTCGTTTGGGATATTCTCAGGAAATTCAGCGTTGCGGCATTAGCGCATCAATTGGTGATTGCCGGATTGGTCGGCTACTGGAAGCTGTTTATGCGGTTAACGCAACTGATATCCAGGCGGCAGGAGTTCCGATCCGATGAACTGGCGTGCCACGTGGCTGGTAAGGAAGCGATGGTCGGAGGCTTGCAAAAAGTGGAGGTTGCGTCTTTGACGATCCATCACTTTTGGCGGTCAGTCATGAGTCCGGTATTGACAGCAGGCTATCGGCCTCCGCTCGCTAACGGCTTTGCGCGGTTTCTGCTCGCGCCGGATATTGAGAAAGCAGGCGCGCGCTATCTCGAAGCAGCGCTCCGGGAATCGAAGACGACCGCTTATGATACTCACCCGGCGCTGAAGGACAGAATCCACAGAATTCAATCCTTGCCCATAACAGGGCAAGCGCAGGAGGACAACGCGCCGGCAACAGACCTGATCGAGAATCTGGATGCCCTGGAAGGAAAGCTGCTTCAAATGATAGCTCCTCAACTTCCGACAGAAACGTTGAAGATGATGGACTGGGAAACAGCCGCACCCACAGTTTATGAGCCGATGTGGAAGGGATGGGTGGCGGAGTACGCGCATCTGCTGGAAGGAGTTACCGCCGCTGGTATTCCCGATCTGCTTCAGAATCTTTCTCCGATTGCCTCCAAGATCAGAGACCCGCAAGGCGTCCTGCTGACTCGCGAACAGCGGGCGGAGCGGGCCTTCCAACTCGTGTGGACGGCTTTTGCGCTCCTTCTTCTCCATCACGGCTGGAGCTTGCATGCCCAACCCGGCTCTGTCTTCTTGTGGCAAGACGAACAGCGGATTGTACCTTCGGATTTCCTTGCCAAATTACGATCGGGTGAGATGAGCAGGAAGCAATGGGCGGAATGGTGCAATAGGTTTCAAATTGGGTCGGCATCCCTCAACAGTGCGGTCAGCCCTTCGTTGTCGTAAACTGTAAGCCCGGTCTTCTCATGCTCAAAACTTCCATTGCCGTATCAGTCTTTTTCCTGTTCGGCTGCAGCCTTCCCGCGCAAACGTCCTCTTCCCCGCCTCTCCGCGTCGGCATTATTGGGCTGGCGCATGGTCATGTGTCCGGCTTCCTGAACGGCGGCGCTCTTACTCCTGCGGGTGGAGCGCTGCATCGCCCGGACGTGCAGATTGTCGGAGTCGTTGAGCCTGACCGCCGATTGTTCGACTCCTACGCGCAGCGTTTTCACTTCCCGCCGAATTGGTATTTCGCCACAACCGGCGAGATGATTGCCCAGGCGCATCCGCAAGCGGCGCTCGTCTTTACCAGCACGTTCGAGCATACGCAGGCCGTAACAGAGTGCGCGAAGCATGGCGTTCACGTCATGATGGAAAAGCCCATGGCGGTCACTTACAAAGATGCGCTGTCCATGGCTGATGCGGCGAAACGCGGCAACATTCATGTTTTAGTGGACTATGAAACCACCTGGTACGCCAGCAACAAAGCCGCTTACGATGTGCTTTCACAAGGCACGATCGGCGAGGTCCGCAAAGTAATAGTTCGCGATGGGCATCGCGGCCCGAAGCTCATCAAAGTGCCGCCTGAGTTTTTTGCCTGGCTTACCGACCCCAAGCTGAACGGCGCGGGAGCGCTTTATGATTTCGGCTGCTACGGCGCGGACCTGATGACCTGGCTCACCCACGGCGAGCGGCCCCTCTCGGTTGCCGCAGTAACGCAACAATTTCAGCCTGAAAATTATCCGAAGGTGGATGACGAAGCAAACGTCACTCTGCGCTACCGGAATGCTGTCGCCATTTTGCAAGGCTCCTGGAACTGGCCTTTCAACATCAAAGACATGGATGTGTATGGTCGGACTGGTTCTGTGAAAACGATTCGCAGCGACGAAATCGAGGTTCGCCGCCCAGGGGAAAATGACGGACACATTGACCATGCCGCCTCCCTATCGACGCCAAATGATGATCCCTTGCACTACCTGGCGGCAGTGGTTCGGGGCGAGATCTCCGAAGAGGGCAGCCTTTCGTCTCTGAAAACAAACTTGATTGTGAGTGAAATCCTGGATGCGGCGCGGCGCTCGGCTCAAACGGGTCAGACGGTAAGATTGCCCTTGCCGGAGCGATAAGGGTCGCTTGCAAAGGCCGGAACGCCTTGTTTGTGATATATCTACTCAGGGGTTTGCATACCTGAAATGCGAGGTTTTTCGTCGCGCACGGCGTTCCTTTTGTGCGCCTATCTGCTTTGCGCCGTAGCGTTGTTCGGCCAGGGCTTCGGCACGATTGTCGGAACGGTCAGCGACCCCTCAGGCGCGATCATCGCAGGCGCGAAGGTGACGGTTCTTGAACCCAGCACCGGCGCAACTCGCGAGGAAACGACAAACAGTCAAGGCTATTTCGTAGTGACGCCGTTGCGCCCGTCCACCTATGACATTACAGTCAATGCCGCCGGGTTCGGGCCTTTTACCCAAAAAGGAGTGGTGCTGCTGGCGGATCAAAGCGCGACGGTTAACACGACATTGAATCTTGGCGCGGCATCGGAAACCGTTTCCGTTTCGGGCATAACGCCGCAGGTAAATACGACAACCGCCACTCTCAGCGAGGTTGTGGAGCAGCGCCGGGTGGTAGACCTGCCTTTGAACGGACGGAACGCCGCGTCGCTGCTGCTGGTAGTGGCAGGCGCGACTCCTGCGCCCGCCAGCGATGTCGATCAGGGTAACACCAAAACCTTTCCCGCCACGGTCACGGTATCAACGAACGGCACCCGGCAGAATCAGGTTAGCTTCCGGCTGGATGGAGCCAATAACAACGACCTTTATACAAATGCGAATCAGCCGTTTCCCTTCCCGGACGCCCTGCAGGAGTTCAGCGTTCAGACCAGCAACTATGGCGCGCAGTACGGAGGCAATGCCGGGGGCGTCGTTAACATCGTTACGAAATCAGGCGCCAATACTTTTCATGGCGATGCGTTTGAGTTCGTGCGCAATGCCGTCTTTAATGCCAGGAATTATTTCGCTCCAGCCCGCGATCAGTTGAAGCGGAATCAGTATGGCGGCACCCTGGGCGGCCCGGTTTTGATTCCAAAGCTTTACAACGGAAGGGACAGAACGTTCTTCTTTTTCGGTTATCAGGGAACCAAGATTCGAACGGTCGGTAATACCGCAAGCTCCTACGTTCCCACGGCAGCCGAACGAACTGGCGACTTCTCCGCCCTGCTGAATGCTGCGAATCCGGCCAATCCATTCGGCAAGAGCATTCAGATCAATGACCGCAACGGCAAAGCCATTCCCGGAAACATTCTGCAACCCAGCCAGATTGATCCGGCGGCGCTGGCCTTTTTAAAATATCTGCCGCAAGCGGGCGGGAACGGATTGATTTACTACTCGCAACCGATTGTGCAGGACTTTACCGAATACACGGCGCGGGGCGACCACTCTTTCTCCGAACATGACCGCCTCAGCCTGCGCTATTTTTACGACAGCTTCAGTAACCAGGGCTTTCTTGATCCCACCAACTATCTCAGCTTTCAGAACTACTCGACCATCATTGCGCAGAATGCTTTGATTGGCGAAACGCACGTATTCGGCCCGACTGCCGTGAATGATTTCCGCGCCAGCTACTCGCGTGAAACTTCCAATCGCGGACCGGCCCCCGGCAGCATCAGCCTGCGAGACCTGGGCGTCAACATCTATCAACCGCCCACGGCTAAAACATTGGAGGGCATCTCCGTTTCCGGTTATTTCAGTCCTGGCCAGACCGATCCGGCGGCGTTTATCCGCAATCAGTACAATCTCAGCGATGACTTCAGCCTGGTCCGGGGAAAGCATAGCCTGACGTTCGGCGGCTCCGCAATCCAGGCGCAAGTGCTGCTGCGGAATCAGTTCCGTACTTCCGGCTCTTTCACTTTCACAGCCGACAAGACCAACGACGCTTTAGCAAGTTATATGCAGGGCTATGTGCGCACATTCACCCAGGGATTCGGAGAGTTTAAAGACAATCTTCTCGATACGTACAACTTGTATTTGCAGGATGATTATCACGCTTCCCGCCGTTTAACAGTGAATTTAGGGTTGCGCTACGATCCGTTGTTTCCGTGGAAGGAGGAGAAGTACCGCACCGAACAATGGAGTCCCGCCGATTATGCAGCGGGCGTGCATTCGCAGGTTTACACCAATGCGCCTCCGGGACTTCTCTTTCCCGGCGATCCTAATACGCCGAAGTGGGGCATCAACGGCAGATTTACGAATATCGCTCCGCGCGTCGGCTTTGCGTATGACCTGACGGGAGACGGAAAGACCAGCGTGCGGGGCGGCAGTGGTATTTTCTACGATGCGTTGTTTCCCGGCATCTGGAATAACCGGTTCGTGGACGTCACGCCGTTCAGTCCGCAATTCAGCGTAACCACGCCCGCCGGGACGTTCAGCAATCCATACTTGAATCAAAGCAATCCCTACCCCGCGCCGTTTCCGCCGCCCAAGAACGCATCCTTTAATCCGACACCCGTGCTGGTAATTACTTACGACACGGCCAATGATCGTAAGCTGCTCACCCCTACGATCTACAACTGGAATCTTTCCCTGGAGCGCCAGTTGAGCGCAAGCTGGCTGTTGCGCGTCGCGTATGTCGGTTCGCGGTCCACTCATTTGCTGGAGTCGCTGGAACTGAATCCGGCGGTCTACACACCGGGCAGCACGCTAGTCACGGATGCCCGGCGCGCCTTTCAGCCGTACGGCAGCATCACGCAGGGAACCCAGGACATCAATTCGATTTTCCATTCCGCGCAATTAACTTTGCAGAAACGCTTGTCGCATGGCTTTACGATACTCGCAAACTATACCTGGTCCAAGTCGCTGGATGACGCGCCAGCCAATCAAGGCATTTCGACAATCGCGCAGGGAAGCAATTCGCCGATTCCGTGGAACTTTCCGGGACGCCATAACGACGATTACGGGCCGTCGGAGTTCGATCATGAGCACCGCTTTGTTCTCTCCTATGTTTGGGATCTGCCCCGGCTCGCGGGAAGGAATGCGACCCTGCGTTATACGGTGGGCGGCTGGCAGTGGTCCGGCATTGTCACAGCGCAGTCAGGCGGAGCCTTTACAGTGCTCAGCGGGAAAGACCAGTCGCAAACCGGATTGGGCACTGACCGGGCAAGCTTCACCGGCATCAATCCGTATGGCGGAAATGCGTGCGGCACATCCGCGCCTTGCGTCAACTATTTGAATCCGGCGGCGTTCGCGATTGCGCCTATCGGCGGTTTCGGCAATGTAGGTAAGGGCAGCCTGCGGGGGCCTAACCTGTTTACTTGGGACACGGGATTATTCAAAGAGTTTCCGTTCGCCTCCGAGCACGCCCGTTTTCAGTTCCGGGCCGAGTTCTTCAATGTGCTGAACCGGGTCAATTTCAATAATCTGTTCAACTCCACGGTTCCAAGTTACTCCAGCAACGGATTTGGAACGATCACTGGCGCGGGTGATCCGAGGATCGGCCAGCTTGCGTTGAAGCTCTTGTTTTAGATAAAAGCTGAGAACGGCTGCGAGCTTTCGCGTGATCCGGCATTCCGATCAATTCTTCAATTCGTTTGCTTATTACCTCTTCCTTCAGCGAATCGGAGTCACCAAGGCGGGTTGTCTGATAATGAATGCTGCCGTTTCGGTCAAGGAGAACGAGTTGCGGCACAACCGGCCGTTCCGTAAAACCCATGTAGGACATCATTTGATCGATAGAGGCCCAGCCGACAGGAAAGCCAACATGATGCTCCTCCCTGAAATTTTCGACTCGCAGATCGGCATTTGGATCAATCGCAATGTCTAAAGCCTGAAATCCCTCTTTTCCGTAGCGCTCCTGCATCTTCGTCATAATCTTTGATGCAGCCTGACAATGAGGGCAGGTCGTCAGAATGAATTCCAACGCCAACACTTTCCCACGGTATTGGCTGATCAGTTTCTGGCCTTGACCCGGAAGAGTAAATGCCAGTTCAGGCGATTGACGGCATGCGGATTCACCCGCTATGACGCCGAATGTCGCCCCTAATAACAAAACAGATAGGAAAAATGCTTTCATTTTTATTGCTCCTTACAAGAAGAATGGAAACCGTCATGTGCTTGCCCGGAAGATTGCCCGCAATGGCCGACAGCCGCTTCTTGGCCGTTTGAAACACACTGCTCACAGTAGCCGCCCGCCATTGGAAGAAAAGACATGAGAACAGCAATACCGGCAATCAGCAGCCGAGGGATGCAGGCCATCGGACGACAGGACCGGCAGGCATAAATCCACTTCAGCCGATGCTTTAGGTCAGATCCGGTCATGGCGCTGACGCCGGCCAAAGGACCGAGAAGATGAAACTTGCAGACTTTTAAAATTCCTGACGCGTAAGTTCGCGGCTCTACTCCGCAAGCAATCACCAGTTCGTCACAAGCGCGTTCACGCTCGACGCGCAGCCGCTTTTCAATCAACCAAAGAAGCGGATGAAACCAGAAGATGCAAACCAGGCAGTGAACCAATGCGCTCGTCAGGTTGTCCATGCGACGGAGGTGCGCGAGTTCATGCAGCAGCACGGCTTCAAACTCCGAAGAATTTAATTGTCGGTACAAGCCCTGCGGAATCGTAATGACGGGATGCCGGATGCCCAGCAATGCCGGCTCCATTGCTGTATGCGAAGAGCGCAACTGAAGAGGCGCGTGAACCCGAAGCAGGCGAGTCGCCCGAGCCAACGCTGCACGTTCTTCTTCGGCAGGAGCCATGAAGGAACTACGAAAGTTCCGCAGTCGCGCAAACCAGATGCCCAACATCGCCGCAATTCCGAAAGCCCAGACAACACCAGCCGCACGAGGCGC
>CAXTWT010000003.1:16096-18924 GCA_964247955.1 uncultured Bryobacteraceae bacterium | reverse complement strand
GCCAAGGTCAGTTTCCCCGTTTCAATCAGGTGTGACATGACAGGAGCGGCTGACCCGCCGAAAAGGTTTAATAGGTCACTAATCAAACGGCGATGGACAGCCTTACGGGTCAACACGGCCTGAAACAGATGCGCGTTGCCGATCTTCTTGACCCGACGAACCGCGCCTTTTTCTTCCAGGCGGTAGATCATGGTCTGAACCGTGGTGTACGCAGGCCGGTCCTTCTCAGGGAGGCTTTCCTGAATCTCCCGCACGGAGCAGGGTCCCAGGTCCCACAGCTTTTCAAGCAACTGAAGTTCGAAACGGCTGATGCGGCTTTCCGGCATTCCTACTCTTGTCGTCTACTCTACTACAGTGTTAGTAGATAGGCAAGAGAAATTTTCCGGTTTTGATCAGACTGCCTTACAGTTCCTGTTCCAGCGGCAGGACGGCTTCGTAATACTCTTCCTCGTTCGCAGATGCGGCAGGGGGAGCGCCGGCAGTAAACACAAACCGGCCTGCAATCGCTGCGGCAATCAAAGACCCTGCCGCCATCAGAAAAGCAGCGCGATAGCCGAAGTGGTCGGATACTGCTCCGGCAGCGAGCGAACTGACTCCCACGAAGAGATCATAAAAAGCGCTCAACAAACCGATCACGGAGCCGTGCTGGCTTTCCGGCGTGCGGCGCAGAACAGTAGCGGCGACAGACGACCAGGGAAATGAAAATCCGAATCCGAGAACCGCTGCCGCTCCCACGGCGATGACGGGCCGAGGTCCGGCGGCAATAGTAACGAGCCCAACGGCCATGAACACCAGACCGATATAGAAGGTGATGGCGGGATTGAGACGGTCCGGCAATCCGCCGAGAAAGAAACGCGAGCACAGGATAACGAGAGCATAAGCGGAGAAAGCGGCAGGGCCTGAGCCGCCGTGCTGCGCCAAGTGAAGGATCAGAAATCCGGCGATCACCGGGTAATGCACATTGACAAATCCGATAGCGAGTCCTGGGGGAAGCAGGGAAGCGGGAAGCCAGCTTCGCTTTGCGGGATGAGCAGCGGGGCGGAAGGTTTCCCGAACGAACATCACAACCACGAAGCCGATCAGTGCTGTGACGGCCTGGAATGCGGCGGCCCTCTGAAAGGCGCCGAGCCAATGCCCGAGCGCAGGCCCGGCGGAGATGCCGCCCCAAATGGCGCTGCTCACATAGCCGAGCGCCTGAGCGCTGCGCTGAACGCCCGCTACCTCCACGGCCCAGGCAGCGGCTCCTGTATAAAGGCAGGCTTCGCCGAAACCCTGCAGCACCCGGCCTGCAAATGCCCCGGCCAAGTGCAGAGGCAGCAGGTAGGCCACGCCGGCCAGCGAGCAACTGAACAGACCAGTTAAGAACGTGATTTTGCGGCCGCGACGATCCGATAAAGGCCCGGAAAAGAAACGGCTTCCCAGAGCGACAAACGAGAAAGTGCCGATCACCCAGCCGACCGTCTGGTCTGAACCGCCCAGATCGTGCTTCACATATGGGGCCAGTCCTGGCAAAACGGCGCCGATCCCTAGAAATCCTAAAAAAGTGACCCCGACCAGTGACCAAAAACGCGAACCAAATCCATGCTCCGACAACTCCATCCCCTTCCAGTTTACGAAGCGACGGCGAATCTTAGGACTGGGCATACCAGTCGCGGAGACGGACGTCGATGCCGGTTCCGCTCAAAAGCTGGGCCAATTTGCCCGTGTCTTGTCCACGATAGTGGTACGGGTAGATAATTTTGGGGTGGAAAGCTTTGATGGCGTCAGCGGCTTCTTCCACGGGCATCGTGTAGGGCAGGTTCATACACACAAAGGCAACATCAATATTCTTAAGCTGGCGCATCTCCGGAACTCCTTCCGTGTCGCCCGAGATGTAGAAGCGCTTTCCGCCGTAGGTCAGCACATAACCGTTGCCGCGACCTTTGGTGTGAAACAGTTGCCCCGGCGCGGGACCGCGCTTCTCGTTGTACATGGGCACAGCTTCTATCGTCCAGCCGTTCCAGGATTGCGTTTCGCCGTTATGGATGACCTCCGCTTGCGTAACCGTTTTCGCCACGGCAGCAGGCGCGATTACTTTTGTGCCGGGGGCGGAAAGCTGGCGAATCGCTTCCGGGTCCATGTGGTCCCCGTGAATGTCAGTGATGAGGATGAGGTCGGCTTTGGGTTTTGCCGAGAACAGTTTTGCGGGCGCCGGATCGATATAGATCGTCTTGCCGTTAGCGGTCAGCGTGAAGCTGGCATGTTGTATCGGCGTGATCGTCACCGGGCCTGCCGAAGTGCTGATTTGGTCCGCTGCCGCAGCAGCCGATGCGAAAACAAGAGCGGCAGCAATCAGCCGGAAACTTGCGGTTGTCTTCATGTACATGCAATTTTATCCCGCCCCTGCGCATGGACCAAATTTCCAAATAATCTCCCATTATTATTGGAAATTATTCCAAGCACTTTGCTTCTTACTGTGATTACTGATACAGTTTTAAAGCATCTAAGCTTTTAATTTGAGCTTTTGTCATGAAGCCGAGAATCCTCATCGCCGATGACCATCGTCTTATTCTGGATGGTTTGAGAAGACTCATCGAACCAGAGTTCGATATTGTCGGCAGCGCGGCTAACGGCAGAGACTTAGTGGATACGGCCAAGCAGTTGCAGCCCGACATCGTTCTGCTCGACATCTCCATGCCGCTTTTGAACGGGATCGAGGCGGCCCGGCAGATCAAAGCGGATAATCCGTCAGTAAAGCTCATATTTGTGACCATGCAGACGAACCGCGACTATATTCGCGAAGCTTTCGAAGTTGGCGCTTCCGGATATGTTGCCAAACAGGAAGCGGC
>CAXTWT010000003.1:0-15996 GCA_964247955.1 uncultured Bryobacteraceae bacterium | reverse complement strand
CTGCGATTACACAATTCAGCGGATCTGGTGCGGTACGCCGTGGAACAGGGATGGGTTCACTCTTGATGCTTCCCGCGAGGGAAACTTCCATTCCTTTTGACTCCCATTCCGGTTTTTCCGCATCTACCCGGTAACGGACAATCAATGGCGGCAATACTTCAAACAAACTGGTGGGCGCTCGTGCTGCGTGGGATTTCAGCCATCCTGCTGGCGATTATTACGTTCGCACTACCCGGCATTACTTTGGCGGTGCTCGGCACCGTTTTTGGAATTTACGCGCTGATTGACGGCGTTCTGGCAATTGTGTCCACGATTAAGGCGGTGCAAGGCCACCGTCGCTGGGGCGCGTTCCTGGCGGAAGGAATTTTGGGAATCCTCCTTGGGCTGTACCTGATTTTTGTTCCTTTAGCAGCGGCGACTATCTTTGTCACAATTTTGGCGATCTGGGCCGTGATGACGGGCATATTAGAAATTGCCGCAGCCGTTCGCCTGCGACGGCATATACAAGGCGAGTGGCTGCTGATTCTTACCGGGATTTTATCGATTCTGGTAGGGGTGGTTCTATTTGCACGGCCTTTGGCGGGCGCGCTTTTCTTTGCTTATGTTCTGGCCGGCTATGGCCTGATTTTCGGCATTCTGCTGATTACTCTCGGCTTCCGCGTGCGTCGGCTGGCCCCGCGAAGCTTAGCTTCGGCGGGCGGGGTTGGGGTGTAGTCAAGTATGAAAATGGCGTCTACAGCTATGCCGTCCAAGGATTGAACGCGGGGTATTCGAGAACGGAAAAGTGTTTGACATTGCGGGTTACAACCGTTAATCCATGCACTTCCGCTGTAGCCGCCAGAAACGTATCCATAATTCCCATTGTGCGACCTACAGCTTGACTGTGCGCCGCTACTTTCCCCCACACTTCCGCAATCGCAGGACTGATGGGAAGAAGACGGGTTTCAAAACGCGGCAGTAACTCCTCGCACAGCCAAAGATCCAATCGGTTGCGCTTTGCGCCAAGCGGCATGATTTCAATGCCATGATGCAGTTCCGCTAGAGTTGCCACGCTCAGGAAAGTGCGGTCTTCATCCACTTCCGCCAACCAAGCAGCCACCCCTTCGTCCGGATAAGGCTTGATCCACTCAGAAACCACATTCGTATCAAGCAGAAAGTTCACAACTCAATCTCACGTGGTTTTTCCGGGGACCGCTCCAGAACCAAACCTGATCCGCGCAAAGGGGAGGAGGCAAAAAATTCGGCAAGGTTTCCCACCCGCTTGCTTTTGCGCTCCCATTCTTCAAAGGACACCAAGACGACAGCCGAACGTCCGTGCCGAGTAATGATTTGCGGCCCTTGCGACTGGGCCTGATCGATTACTTCGCTGAGTTTAGCTTTCGCTTCGGCTACGGTCCAGGATGCTTTGCCCATTTCTTTATGACCATTGTAACTATAATGACCAATCTCGCTTTCATCCGCTTCCCTCGTACCGTAAATAGATTGAATTGGGGCTGGACAAAGGGCGTCTACACGGGTATGAGTGATAACGCGATTTTGTCGGCGATTGAAAAGCAAGAGTGGCTGCAGCCGATTCAGGAAAAGGGTGAAGAACTAGTTAAGACGGCGTACGAAGCGGCGGGTCCGGCAGGACAGACAGTAAAAGATGCCTTGCACGGGGTCTGGCTGGGGCATCCTCTGCATCCGGCCATTACGGATGTGCCGGTAGGAAGCTGGACGGCGGCGCTGGTGTTGGACTACATGGAATCGCGAGGCAGCACACAGTATGCGGCAGGCGCGGATGCCGCCGTTGCTATTGGCCTCGTGGGAGCCGTAGGCGCGGCTTTGAGCGGAATTACGGATTGGAGCGACACGCACGGCAAGCCGCAGCGGGTAGGCGCTTTGCATGGGTTGATGAATTCGGTAGCGGCGGTGCTTTACACGGGATCTTTTATTGCGCGCAAGGCGGACAAGCGCGGTTTAGGGCGCGGCCTGGGCTATCTCGGTTACGCCCTGGTGCTGGGAAGCGCCTATCTGGGCGGCGAACTTTCGTATAGCCAGCGTATCGGCGTGGATCATGCCGCCGACGCGGATAAAGACTTCCCGCAGGAGTTTGCGGCGGTTTGCAGCGAGGCGGATTTGGCTGAAGGCAAGCCGAAGAAAGTCACCTGGCAGGAGACCGACATTTTTCTGCTGAAGCGCGGCAGCGAGATTTACGCCCTGGGGAACAAGTGCGCGCATCTGGGCGGTCCGCTTTCGGAAGGCAAGGTGGAAGGCGACGCCGTGCAATGCCCCTGGCATGGGTCGCGGTTCTGCTTGCAGGACGGCTCGGTACTGAATGGTCCGGCCACGAACAAGCAGCCGGTGCTGGATGTAAAGGTCGAAGGCGGCCAAGTGCTGCTGAAAGCGCGAAAAGATTAGATTCCGCCAGTTTTTACCGAAGTGGAACAAAGCGCACGGCGTAGCCGCCTCCCGGCGCTAACTGGGCTTTCAGGCGCGTGTTGCGGTCCACGGTTTGTTTGCGCACGGAAACGCCTTTCGGATAGCGATCCGCGTCAGGAGAATCGGCGTAGATTTCGGCCCGGTATTTGCCGTCACCTAAAAAGGTCAGCGGTATGTCGAGTTCGCGGCTGCTCCAGTTTGTCAGGCTTCCGACGAACCACTCATCACCTTTGCGCCGCGCCATCGTGATGTACTCGCCGGGGCGTCCGCTCAGGACTTTTGTGTCGTCCCAGGTGGCGGACGCATGCCGGATGAATTCAAATGCGGGCTGGTCTTTATAAGCGCTCGGCGTATCGGAAACCATCTGAAACGGCGCGTCGTAGACGGCGTACATGGCAAGTTGCTGCGCGCGCGTGCCCATCACCATAACGTGGCTGCCGCGCGGGACGAAGTCGTCTTTTGTCACGTTGCTGAAGCCGCCGGGCGTGTAGTCCATTGGGCCTGCCAGCATGCGCGTGAAGGGCAGGGTAGCGCGGTGGTCGGGATTATCACGCATCCCGGCCCGCGATTGCTCCATGCCCAGAACCGCTTCATAGCCGAGTACGTTTGGATAGGTTCGCTCGATACCCCAGGGCTTGGTTGCGCCGTGGAAATCGACCATCAGATGGTGCTGCGCCGCTTTCTCCGCAACACGGTAATAGAAGTTGATGCCGCGCTGGTCATCGCGCTCAATAAAGTCCACTTTGATACCGGCTACGCCCCATTTCTCATACAGTGGAAAAGCGTCATTCATCCCCTCGTCTACAGGATCGTGGTGCAGCCAGATCCAGATCTTTACATGTTTGCCGGCCGCATATTGAACTAAAGTCGGGATATCCACTTTCCCGTTCATCTTTGTGATGTCGTTTCGGGCCGACCAGCCTGCGTCCACCAGCATATACGGAAACCCGGAATCAGCGGCGAAATCGACGTAGTATTTCATGGTGGCGGTGGTGAAAGCAGGCTGTCCGTCAGGGCCGATGCTGCCGCTCCACCAGTCCCAGGAAGCAAGTCCCGGATGAATCCAGGAAGTGTCGGCAATCGCGGAAGGCGGATTCAGGCTGGTGATGACGCTGGACTCGATCAAGCGTCCCGGTTCGTCGCCGATCAGCAGCACGCGCCATGCAGTATTGTGCGGCAGTGTGCCGGTCACCGGCACTTCGGGATCATCCCCCGGAGCGATCACCGATTGAAAGTAATGGCCGCCCCACTCCCTTGACGGGTTTTTCAGATACATCGCGCTGTTGCCGCGCAGATCCGCTTCGGTAATCGCCATCCAGGCTACGCCCGGCACTTCCATCAGCAGCGGCAGGCCGATGGGGGTTGCACCGGAAAGTCCTGCTTTTCCGGCAAAGGCGCTGGCGTTGAGTTTAATGTATTCGCTTTCGTAAGACGTGCGGAAGTTGGGCAGGACGAGCGCGTATGTAACGGCGTCTTTGCTCAGGCGGAACTCGGTCGCTTCCCCCGTCAGGCGGAACTCGTGTAGACCGGACTGGTCGGGAAGGAGGTAGCGAAAGGCTACGGCGTCATCATAGGCGCGCGCTTCTATGGCAAACTGGCGGCCCCCGTTGTCTTGCGTGTCCAGGAGCAAGGAGTTGTAATGGTTCCGCACGGTGCTTCTTTTGCCTGCAATTAATTTGTAAGTTTCATCAACGCTCCCCGGTGTTTGCTTCACAACCCGCACCCCTTCTGTTCCGAGGGGGCGATAGCCTTGCAGTTCGAGGCGCAAATCGGAACGGTCAATTAACGGCTTTCCCCCTACGGTGACGCTATAGGTGAGCGCGCCCGCCTCCGCTGGGTGATTGTGCGCCATGGCCATAGCCTCAGAGGTTGCCATGATCTCGAATTGCATTTGCAGCCGACCGTCAGGTGACCGCAGCACCGCCGGAGATTGAGCGAATAAAGCAGCAGACGTTGCAAGGAAACAAAGCCAGACAAGGGAAGGGCGCATGGTGACACTATATAAGATAAGTTTCATGTCCAGCCCACCTTCTTCGCGCAGACAATTCCTGCAAGGCAGCGCAGCCGTGCTGACGGCTGCTTCGGCCAACGCGCAAGTTCATGACGCAAGGCCCTCGGCAAATGCAACGCTTATCAACGTGCCGTTTCGGACTATGAATCCGCGCATCGGCATCATCGGCACGGGCGGGCGGGGAACAGCGCTGCTGCAAAATCTGCTGGCGGCGGATGCGCAAATCAACGCGCTGTGCGATCTCGTCCCGGAAAAAGCGCGTCATGCGCAGGAACTGGTGACGCGCGCCGGGCAGAAAGCGCCGGAACTGTACACGGATGACGAACACGCGTTTCAGAAGCTGGTGAGCCGCGAAGATCTAGACTTTGTGGTGATTGCAACGCCGTGGCATTGGCACACACCCATGGCGGTTGCGGCCCTGCGGAGCAGTAAGTATGTAGCGACGGAGGTGCCCGCCGCAACAACCATCGAAGAGTGCTGGCAACTGGTGGACACAGCGGAAGAAACCAAACGCCACTGCATTATGCTCGAAAACTGCTGCTATGGGGAAAACGAGACCCTTGTTCTGAATATGGTGCGCGCCGGGTTGTTCGGGGACCTGCTTTACGGCGAAGCTGCCTACCTTCACGACCTGCGCGAAGAGATGTTTTCAAACAAAGGCGAAGGTCTTTGGCGGCGCACCGTACACGCGCAGCGTAACGGAAACCTGTATCCGACACACGGGCTTGGTCCCGTCGCCAATTACATGAGCATTAATCGCGGTGACCGCTTCGACTACATGGTTTCAGTGGCGACACCGGCAAAGGGTTTGGCGGCGTATCGCCAGGCGCACGTTCCTCCCGGCGATCCGAAGTGGAGCGAACGCTACATCGACGGCGATCTGTGTACGTCCTTGATTAAAACCGCCAACGGATTGACGATCAATTTGCAGCACGATACGTCCAATCCGCATCCATACGACCGTTTGAACACAATCGGCGGCGTCAAAGGCGTGTTTCGGGATTACCCGCCCAGAATCTATTTTGACGGGCAGGAAAGCGGCGAACAATACGCCTCCCTTGATCCTTATAAAGAAAAGTACGGACATTCGCTTTGGAAGAAACAGGGAGATATGGCCCGGAAAACGGGCGGACACGGCGGGATGGATTTCCTTATGATTTCCCGCCTTCTGCAATGCATGCGCGAAGGCTTGCCGCCGGATATGGACGTGTACGATGCAGCAGCGTGGTCGGCGCCGGGGCCGTTAAGCGCGGCTTCGATAGCTTCCGGCAGCGCTCCGATCAAGTTCCCGGATTTTACTCGCGGGCAGTGGAAAGTCCGAAACGTTTCGGCGATTGCTGAAGCCGTGAGTTAATTGTTTGTTGTTTGTCAAGCTTGCGAATTTACCAGGAAATACCCTCGCTGAGACAGCGTCCATAAAGCAGTGGCATGGCAGAAGATACTCAGGTTCAATTAAACGCCGATGGGGCAAATTTAAGCACAATCAAGGGCGCGCGCGCGCTCGGGTGGTTCAGCATTGGTTTAGGGGCAGCGGAGTTGTTTGCGCCGGGATTCATCGGGCGCATGATCGGCCTTCGCGGTCAGGAAACGCTGATTCGCTGGATGGGCGTGCGCGAGATTGCAGCCGGTATCGCGGTTTTAACAGAGAAAAAGCCGACGCGTTCAATGATCGGGCGCGTGGCGGGCGATGCCGTCGATCTTTCTTTGCTCAGCGCCGGTCTTGCTTCCGACGACGCGGACAAAGCGAAAGTGGGTACGGCCATCGGCATGGTTGCCGCTATTACGGCGCTGGATGTGATCTGCGCCGCGCAATTGCAGTCAGGCCCAAGCACGATCAGCACCGTGCAAACGATGGCGGTCAACAAAACGCCGGAAGAGTGCTATCAATTTTGGCGCAATTTCGAGAACCTGCCGCATTTTATGGAGCATGTCGAATCCGTTCAAGCTATGGGTGACGGGCGGTATCACTGGACAGTGAAAGCCCCGGCGGGAACAACCGTGGAGTGGGATGCCGAACTGACGCAGGATTCACCGAGCCGGATTGCATGGAAATCGCTGCCGGGCGCCGATATCGACAATGCCGGAGCGGTAGAGTTCCAGAACGCCACGGCAGGGCACGGCACGATTGTGAAAGCAATCATCCACTACAACCCGCCGGGCGGTAAGCTTGGGTCTACCATTGCCAAGCTGTTCGGAGAAGAGCCAAGCGTCCAGGCAAAGATGGACCTGCGGCGTTTTAAGGCGGTCATTGAAACCGGCGAAGTTCCCACGATTGAAGGCCAAAGCTCAGGCAGGGAATCCTCGAATTCGTAGCGCGTTCAACAAGTCGCTGCTCCCCTCCAAATCTTAGAAGTAAAGGAAATTATGAAAGCCAATTGTTGGTACGGGAAACATAAGCTCGAAGTCAAAGAAGTTCCCGATCCGAAAATTCTGAACCCGCGCGACGCCATCGTCAAAATCACGCTGACAGCGATCTGCGGCTCCGATCTGCATCTTTATGATGGATTTATTCCGACGATGCGCAAGGGCGACATTCTCGGCCATGAGTTTATGGGCGAGGTGGTGGAACTGGGCAGCGCTGTCAAGAACCTGAAGGTCGGCGACCGCGTGGTGGTTCCATTTACGATCTCCTGCGGAAACTGTTATCAGTGCCAGCGGACGAATTTTTCGTTATGCGAGAATTCGAATCCGAACGCTTACATGGCGGAAGCATTGTGGGGCCACTCGCCTTGCGGCATCTACGGCTACTCGCACTTGGTGGGCGGCTATGCAGGCGGCCAAGCGCAGTATGCCCGCGTGCCGTATGCGGATGTGGGACCGCTCAAAGTTCCCGATGAACTGAGCGATGAGCAGGTGCTGTTCCTTTCTGATATTCTGCCGACCGGATACATGGGCGCGGAACAATGCGATATTCAACCGGGCGATACAGTAGCGGTGTGGGGCTGCGGCCCGGTGGGTCAGTTTGCAATAGTCAGCGCCTATCTGCTCGGAGCGGAAAAAGTGGTTGCGATTGACCGTGTGCCGGAGCGTCTGCGCATGGCGCATGACAAAGCAAAGGCTGAGGTCATCAACTACGAAGAAACCAGTGCTTATGACGCTTTGATGGAGATGACGGGCGGACGTGGACCCGACGCCTGTATTGACGCCGTCGGCATGGAAGCGCATATGTCCGGTCCACTTTACGCCTATGATCGAGTGAAACAGGCAATGATGCTCGAAACGGAGCGGCCCATCGCGTTGCGTCAGGCGATTATGGCTTGTCGCAATGGCGGAGTTGTTTCCGTGCCGGGCGTTTATGGCGGTATGGCGGACAAGATACCGCTTGGCTCCATCATGAACCGATCACTAACGATCAAGACCGGCCAGACCCATATGCAACGTTACATGAGGCCGCTGTTGGATCGCATTCAAAAGGGCGAGATTGATCCGACCTTTATTATTACTCACCGCTTGAAACTCGATGATGCGCCGGAAGCGTTCAAAACCTTCCGCGATAAGCAGGATGAGTGCATCAAAGTTGTACTGCGGCCTCACTAAACCTTCGGCTGTTGTGCCTGTGGTTATTAGAGCTAACTAGTATAAAAGCACGACCAAACAGGGACCTTTCACCTCAGACATGCCTATGAACATATAAGTTCGTTTTATCAGGGCTATTATTCCCTAAATAAGTCCAAAAATAAGTAATTCTCATTGCAAAATACAATAAGCATTACCTATCGGTTAGTGCCCCCTCCTGAACTTGGGTTTTAGTCTGGAAAGCAGGCGCTTAGAATGAGGTTTTTACAGTCATCTTTCGGCCGTCCGTACTCGGCGGCCCTAAGTTTGCGCCAGTTTGGCTTAGCAACTCTCTCTACTCTCGCAGCCGTTTCTATGGGATGGCTGCTCCTGCCTCGGCTCGGCATTACAGGCGCATACGCTCCCTTAGTCGTCAATGCAGCGGTAGTAACTTTATTCAGCGGTTTGTGGCCGTCGCTCTACTCGCAACTACTGGGTTCCGGCATCACTTTGTTTTTCACTGGACATCGGCCGGGGGCTCCCATTAGAGCGGCTGACTTATATGCAGTTCTGCTGTTTCTTATTGTTTCTAAATTGTTAATGTTTCTGCTGTTAAATGTTCGCTTAAACCGTTATTTAAAACAAAATAAGACGCATCTGGAGACCATTGCGCAGGCAAGTCATGACAGCCTGTGGGAATGGGATTTTATGACGAATCGGATCTGGAGAGGCGGCAAAGCGGCTGAAATTCTCGGGTGCGCTGTAGAGGAAGTTAAGCCGGATCTCCATTGGTGGCTGAAGCGTATTCATCCAGGGGATAAAGAGCGCGTCTGGAACAGTTTGCGGCATTCGATTGATGTGGGGGAGGAGCGTTGGGCCAGCGAATATCGTTTGCGTCGGAATGATGGTTCGTTCGCTACAGTTTCTGATCACGGCTTTATTATCCGGGATAAAAAAGGCGTTGGTCTTCGCATGTTTGGGGGAACAGCGGACATCTCAGCCCAGCGAAAAGCAGAAGAAAGCCTTCTTCATAGCGCTTCTCACGATGCGTTGACCGGCTTGCCGAATCGGGACTTTCTGCTGACCCAGCTTGACCATCTGCTGAAGAAGCGCCGTTTTCATGAAGACGGCAGCTTGGTCGCCGTTCTGTTTATCGACATCGACCGATTTAAAACCGTAAATGACAGTTTGGGACGCCGAAGCGGGGATCAGCTTTTGATCGAGGTAGCTTCCCGGCTGACCCATTGCCTTCGCCCAAAGGACGCAGCGGCCAGATTTGGCGGTGATGAATTCGTGGTGCTGCTTTCTGGTATCAAGACAAGCGCTGAGGCGTTGCATATGGCGGAAAAGGTTCAACAATCACTATCAGCGCCGTTTGAAGTGGAAGGCCAGGTTATCAGAAGCAGCGCGAGTATTGGAATCTCGTTTGCGGAATCAGTTCAGGCGGAAGAGGCGATCCGCCAAGCAGATCTGGCTATGTACCAAGCGAAAGCGCACGGTCGGGCGCGTTTCCAGATCTTTGAGCCGGCTTTGGAGGCGCGGGCCCGCGCTGCCTTGCAAGCGGAAACAGAGTTGCGTCGCAGCTTTCATGATGGATCGCTGCTGTTGCATTATCAGCCGATTGTCTCGCTTCAAAGCGGAAAGATTTCCGGATTTGAAGCACTGCTTCGCTGGAGCCACCCGAAACGCGGACTGATAAAACCTTTGGAGATTTTGCCTATTGCCGAAGAAGCCGGCTTGTTGACGCAGTTAGGGCAGTGGGTGCTGCGCAGCGCGTGCCTGTGCTTAAGCCGCTGGAAAGAAGAGGGCCGGGTGAGTCCTTCGTTAATGATGAGCTTTAATCTGTCCGGCAAAGAATTAGCCAGTCCTACACTGGTCGAAGAAGTGAAAGCCGTGCTGTGTGATGTTCAACTCGACAGCCGATCCTTGATTGTTGAAGTAACAGAAACGGCCATCATGGAAAGCGAAGCAGCGGTATCGCGGAACTTACGGCACCTTACTGATTTAGGCATCCGTTTGGCTATCGATGATTTCGGAAGGGGCTACTCTTCTTTAGGCCGTTTACAGGATTTCCCGGTTTCCATGTTGAAAATTGATAGTTCATTTGTCAGTCAGATCGGCACTAAGAAACCGCAAATTTTGGATGCGATTATGGCTCTCGCGCATGAGTTGAGGCTGGAAACGGTGGCGGAAGGCGTGGAAACGAGGGAACAGCTCCAGTATTTGCAGGAGCGAGGGTCAGCTTTCGCGCAAGGATTTCTCTTTGCCGACGCTTTGCCGGAACAAAGCGCGTATGAACTTCTGATCAGCGGACAGTCCTGGAACTTTGATCGCATAAATCAGTTCACGTCCCCAACAAGCAGCGGCGCTGTTGCGGGCTGATAGAGAAGCAACGTTTCCGTTTTTCTATGTTTCACGTGAAACATAGAAAGCGTCTGGTAGGGACGGGCAGATTCGAACTGCCGACCTGCCGCTTAGGAGGCGGCCGCTCTATCCATCTGAGCTACGTCCCCAAAATGACCCGCTAACAGCAGTCTACCAACGTTTAAGCCCTTTTTGCCCGATATCCCGCCGGTATTGCATGCCTTCAAACCGGATACGCTCGGCAGCCGCGTACGCGCCGTTGATTGCCGCTCCGAGCGTTTCTCCGGAAGCAACCACGGAAAGCACGCGACCGCCGCTTGTCACCAACTTGCCGTCTTGCAGTTTGGTTCCTGCATGAAAAACTTTCGCACCCGTCGCTTCGGCTTCCTCGATTCCGGTAATCGGCTGACCAGTTACCGGCTTGTCTGGATAACCCTCTGCCGCTAAAACAACGCAGGCCGATGGTACAGCCCAGGACCTACCGGAAACCGCGCCCCTACCTGTGATGGTCATGCCAAGTATTTCGGCGAAATCACCCCCAAAGCTGTGCATCAACGCCTGTGTCTCCGGATCACCTAAACGAACGTTAAACTCCAAAACTTTCGGTCCTTCGGCAGTCATCATTAAGCCGACATACAAGAATCCGGTAAAAGGACTTCCTTCGGCTTGCATCCGGGCGATGGTGGGAAACACGATACGGTCGAGGATCTCGCCGCTCTCGGCAGCCGTCAAGATTCGCTGGTCACAATAAGCGCCCATGCCGCCCGTATTCGGCCCCTGATCTCCATCAAAGATGCGCTTGTGGTCCTGCGTCGGCGCGAAAGGCAAGAAGAAGTTGCCGTTGCTTAGCCCCATAAAGCTCACCTCTTCGCCGCTGAGGAACTCTTCGACAACCAGGTTGGGTCCTAACTGCTGTACTGCGCTGAGAGCCTCCGCCTCACTCTGCGCAATCACTACACCCTTACCCGCCGCCAATCCGTCAGCTTTCACAACCACGGGAAGCCCGAAGCTACGGACGGCAGCAATCGCCTCCTCATAACTCCTCGTCTCAGCGAAACGGGCTGTTGGAACTCCAGCACGCTGCAGGAACTGCTTGGCGAAGATTTTGGAGCCTTCAAGCTGTGCTGCCGCCTTTGTCGGGCCGATAATTGTCAAACGGCGTCGGTAGAAATGATCGACAATCCCGGCAACCAGCGGCGCTTCCGGGCCAATTATTGCAAGGCCGGCATTGTACGCCTGCGCGAGATCCGCATAGCCGGAAAGCTCAGCCGGAGCAGGCACGCAGGTTGCAATTTGCGCCATTCCCGGATTGCCGGGACTACAAACAATGCCGGACACATGCGGGGATTGCGCCAACTTCCAGGCCAGCGCGTGTTCTCGTCCCCCGCTGCCCACAATTAAAATTTTCAACGGTATGTTCTCCCGGTAAACTAAATAATAGTTCCCCCATGCAGAAGAAGTATGACGTGATTGTAGTCGGCGGCGGACATGCCGGCTGTGAAGCGGCCCGCGCCTGTTCCCGCCTTGGGTTGAAAACAGCCTTGGTGGCGATGAACATTGACCTGATCGCTCAGATGTCATGCAATCCTGCCATTGGCGGAGTTGCGAAAGGTCACTTGGTTCGGGAGATTGACGCGCTGGGCGGGGTAATGGGTGAGTTGACCGATGCGGTCGGAATCCAGTTTCGCCTGCTGAACACCAGTCGTGGACCGGCTGTCTGGTCGCCTAGGGCGCAATGCGACAAAAAGCAGTATCGGATTCGGATGCGCGAGTGGCTGGAGAACGAACCGAACCTGCGAATTCTCCAGGCAGAAGTAGGCGAATTGTTGTTTGCCGAAGGTTCCGAGGAAATTCGCGAGATGGCCGGAGTGCGGTTGAAGGATGGCCGCGATCTGCTGTCCCGCGCCGTGGTCGTGACTACCGGCACTTTTCTGAATGGGCTGGCGCATGTGGGAGAGCAGCGATATGCCTGCGGCAGAAACGGGGAAGCTCCCTCCAATACCTTGGGCGCGCAGCTAAGAACTCTTGGGTTACAGTGGACGCGGCTGAAAACCGGCACACCGCCCCGGCTGGATGGCCGGACGATTAACTGGTCTCGATTTGAGGCGCAGCCGGGCGACCCAGTGCCTACCCCATTCTCATTTCTTACGGAGAAAATTGCTCGCGAGCAGATTTGCTGCTATTTGGCCTATACCACCGAAGAAACGCACCGCGTTTTAAGCGAGAGCATCGCCCGCTCTCCTCTCTACAGTGGACAGATCGAGGGCATAGGTCCCCGTTATTGCCCTTCCATCGAAGATAAAATCGTCAAGTTTCCCGAAAAACGGCGGCACCAGATCTTTCTTGAACCCGAAGGACTCGACACGCATGAGATTTACGTTAACGGCATGTCCACGAGCATGCCGATTGACGTGCAGGCCGCCATGGTCGCGTCGGTTCCCGGACTGGAAGGCGCGGAGATGATCCGACCCGGCTACGCCATCGAATATGACGCCATTGACCCGCGAGAGCTGCAGCACTCCTTGGAGGTCAAGTCGATTCGCGGGCTGTTCCTGGCCGGGCAAATCAACGGAACTTCGGGATATGAAGAAGCGGGCTGCCAAGGGCTGATTGCCGGTCTGAATGCCGCAGCAGCGCTGAAGAATGAAAAGGAGCTAATTGTTGATCGTAGTTCCGGCTATGTCGGCATTCTGATTGACGATCTGGTCAGCAAGGGAGCTGATGAACCCTACCGGATGTTTACTTCTCGGGCGGAACATCGCTTACATCTGCGAATCGATAACGCCGACGAGCGGCTCACCCCATTAGGCCGCAAAGCAGGACTGGTCAGCCGTGAGCGTTGGGACCTGTTTGTGCGCAAGCAAAAGGCCAAAGAAGAAATAACGGAACTGCTGAACCGGACTCGAGCCAATGCGGTTCCTGATCTCGTCGGTTTAGCTGCGGCTACCGATAATCCAACTCTAGCGGTTTGGCTGCGACGCCCGGAGTCGCGAGTTAACCAATTGAAGAGTTGGATTTGTCGCTACGTGGGACAAACGCCTTCGGAGGACGCTTTCGTTACGGTTGAAACAGAGATCAAGTACGCCGGCTATTTGGAGCAGCAAAAGCAGCAGATCAGGAAGATGCGAGATGCAGAAGGGCGCGCGATTCCAGCGAGCTTTCTTTACAATGGCATTCCTGGGCTGTCGAATGAAGTTCGGCAAAAGCTACAGCGAGTTCGGCCCGCTACTCTGGGACAGGCAGGCAGGATACCGGGCGTTACTCCCGCCGCAGTCGCCATCTTGGATGTTTACTTGAATTTAACCAAGGCCGATGTTTCACGTGAAACATGTTCTGCTCCGACATGCTAGGATCATCGAGATACTGTGGCGAGAGTTATTTCCATTGCAAATCAGAAGGGCGGAGTCGGCAAGACGACAACAGCGATTAACTTATCGGCTGCCCTGGCCGCTTCCGAGCTGCGCGTCCTGCTGATTGATTCCGACCCGCAAGGCAACTCGACTACCGGGGTGGGGGTCGACAAAAGCCCCGACATGAAAACTCTTTACGACGTTCTTCTGCAACAAACAGCAATCTGCGACGCGATCACTCCCACGCCATATGAGGATCTTGCCTTACTTCCCGCAGACCAGAATCTAGTTGCCGCTAATCTCGACCTGGTTGACGTGCCGCAGCGTGAACACCGCCTCCGCACGGCTCTCGACAGCATCCGAAACAGTTACGACTACATCCTGATTGACAGCCCACCGGCGCTGGACCTGCTTACGCTGAATGCGCTCACGGCCTCCGACGCCGTGTTAATTCCTATTCAATGCGAGTTTTTCGCTTTGGAGGGCATATCGCAACTGGTGGATACGGTGGATCGGATCAAAGAAGCATTTAATCCGTCATTGAAGATTGAAGGTGTTTTGCTGACGATGTATGATGACCGGACTAATCTAACTAAGCAGGTAGAAGCAGACTTGCGCGAGTTTTTCGAAAAAGAAGTATTTAAAACAGTTATCCCCCGCAGCATTCGTTTAGCGGAGGCTCCCAGCTTCGGTAAAACCATTCTCGCGTACGACCCGCGTTCCAAGGGCGCTGAAGCTTATATTCAACTTGCAAAGGAAATCTTGGCCAATGACCAAAGAGCCAGATCGAAATCATCGCAAAGCACTCGGGAAAGGGCTATCCGCGCTACTTCCTAGAGGAAACGCCCATGCCGATTTAACGTTGGTGTCTTCTCAGGCGCCCTCCCAAGCTCAGACGAAAGCAGCCACCCTACCCGAAAAGTTTGAAGATTTTCAAAGCCTTCCTCTTCATCAAATCAGCTCGAATGAGGAACAGCCGCGCTCTGCCTTTGATGACGAGAAGCTACGGGAGTTGGCGCAATCCATTCGCGCGAACGGACTACTGCAGCCCGTCACTGTATATCGCATTGCGACTGACCATTATCGGTTGATTGCCGGGGAACGTCGCTGGCGGGCGGCAGGCTTAGCGGGGCTGAAGGAAATTCCCGCTCTCGTTCGCAGCGTCGAACAGCACCAATTGCTGGAACTTGCATTGATTGAAAACATTCAGCGGGAAGACTTGAACGCCATGGAAATTGCCTCTGCATTTCACAATCTGGCTATCCATCATGGGCTAAGTCACGAACAAATTGCGGAACGAACCGGCAAGGACCGTTCCACGGTCACTAATTTTGTACGGCTGCTCCGACTTTCGCCTTTTGTTCGAAATGCGCTTGCGGCTGGGCAGGTCAGCATGGGCCATGCCCGCGCCTTGCTGAACATCCCTGACGAAAAATTTCAAGCGGACGTTTGTCGCCAGATTATTGAACAGCAGCTTTCCGTGCGTGAAACAGAAAGACTGGTGAAGAACTTAATTGATACTCCACCCCACAAGCGCAAAGATTTGCTGAAGACCGAAGGAAAGCCGGTAGACCCTAATGTCCGGGCAGCGCTGGAAGAAATCGCTTCGGCGCTCGGCACGCGCGTCAAACTTCACGCCAAGTCCGCCACAGCGGGACGGCTGGAGATCGAGTATTACTCGCAGGAAGATCTGGATCGAATCTACTCCGTCATTACGAAGCAGTGAAAGATGGTGCCGGCGGAAAGAGTTGAACTTTCGACCTACGGATTATGAGACCGTCGCTCTAACCACCTGAGCTACGCCGGCGATTACTTTCAGGGTAGGAGGTTTAAGGCGGTGCTGTCAATCAGAACCGCAGATTGGTAGTAAGTCAGTTTCAAACTTTTGTTTTGCCGGAATTAGCGCCGCTCAGCTTTCCCAGTGCGACCGCAGTCGGGTTCTTGCCAGTATCCTTATCTGGCAGTGACGATCCGTCCTCCTGTTCGCCCATGGCTTGCTCCATAATAAGATCAGCCCGTGCGCGTGAAGTAGTACTCCTTGCTTGAGCGTGTTGGCATGATAAAGTTGTACGCCATGGCGATGAACAAAGGATTTAAACGTTTGGGTCAGGTTTCAAATGTTCTCTACTTGCTAGGATTGCTGGGCATGATTGTTTGGCTTATAGTAACCCTTACGGTGGGAAGGTGGGGAGTGGGTGAGCTAATAATTGTAACGGCTATACCTTTCGTCATTGGCGCAATGATAAAACTTTTCACTTGGCTAACAAAAGGTTTTCTAGTAAACACTACTGGTTCAAACTGACCCATTGTTGGCAGATTTCCGCTTCCTGGGATAATGTGACGGAAGGCAGTTAT
>CAXTWT010000002.1:0-46594 GCA_964247955.1 uncultured Bryobacteraceae bacterium | reverse complement strand
ACCGGAAGAAAGTGGCGGTCCGTGACTGGCGCACGCGGCAAGACCCGTTTGAGGCGGTCTGGCCGCTGGTGCTGCAATGGCTCGAAGAGCAGCCGAATAGCCAAGCCAAAGATCTCTTCCTTCGTCTGCAAGCAGAGTTTCCGGATCTCTTTCCGAACAGCCAACTACGTACTTTGCAGCAGCGCGTGAAGCAGTGGAGAAGTGAGATCGCGCGACACCTCGTGATGGGCGGCGAAGAAACAGGGCTCCCCACTCTTCCGCTGTTGGCAGGGAGGGAACCGGACTACTGTTCTCCGAGGGAAGCGCCACTTCCGCTGTGCCAATGACGGAGCCCAGGAAAGCCTGGAAAACCCAAACACCGGGTTTCCCAACCCTTTCCTACGCTCCTTGGAAATCCTGCCCCTTGTGCAGGATTTCCACATTCGCACACGCGGCGACGACGATGATCCCTTCGTAATAGATCAAGACATAATCCAAACGAGCGGCTTTGTGACAATTACGGTGCGGTAACATTCTTCGTTGAGGCAACACGGTCGGGTATTTTTATTTTCGTTGATCACATACCTTCCTTGTGATCCGCCGGCATAGAGCTAGTGCCCCACTTCACCTCTGCTCCGACTAGCTGTTTGTCGGCATTCGGCTTGGCATGAATCACGACGCGATCTCCCACTTTCAAGTCTTTTAGCGAGGCGGACGCATTGCTGTTGGTGAACTTCGTGGAAGGGTCAAGGAGAACTGTGACTTTGGTGTGTTTCACGGTTTCCACGGTGATCGAGTTTTCCGTGACGGCGGCCACGGTTCCCATGACGTGCTCCATGCCGGGATGCGCCAAGGCGCTGACCGACCCTAACAGCAAGGCGAAAAAGGCAGCGAGGGCGGGGTAAATCGGTTTTCTGATCTGTCTGATCTGCATGATATTTCTCCTTAATGATGGTGTTGTGTGGTTGTGGTTGATGGGTTCGAAGGCTGGCCCTTCAAAAACTGCTGCTCTTCCTGCTCTTCCTGCAGCTCGTCGGGAGTTTTCGGGTTGAGCTTTTCCATTTCGCTGATTTCCTCCGGTGAAAGATCGGGCAGATGGCGAATAAAGCGAACGAGATTCCAGGATGCTGTTTTGTCATGGTCGGAGTCGCTGCCCCAGGCTGGCATGCCGCTGAGACGCACGCCGTTTTCGATGGCATAGAACAGCTCGCCATCTGTCATCTCCTGCGTTTCCTTCTTTCGCATGTCCGGAGCAGGCGGATACAGGTTCTGGCCCATCTCGGTTTGCCCACTGCCGTTGTTGGCATGGCAAACCGCGCAATGGTCGGCCCAATGCGCTCGCCCCTCGGCGATCACTTCCTGGGAATTCGGCACGGGATTTTTTTGGTTTTTGGCATCAGACGGCATCGCCATCAGCCGGGCCTGCACCGCCGCGAATTTTTCCATTCCCATCGGCTGAGCGCGGGCGCTAAACCCGTGAGAGCCGGTTTTTAAGTAGACAATTCCGGCCAAGCAAATTACCAGGGGAAAGGCGAGAGCGCCCAGCAAAAACCAGAGAATGAGTCGCATGAATGCTGCTCCTATGGCGCGCCCGCTCCGCCGGCATTGGGCAGGTTTAGGGTGGTGCTGGTTGTGCCGAACGGTGTCGGCGCCGTCAGGCCGTCAGTCAGCAGATAATTTTGGAGAGCAATGGCCGTGCTCCAGAGTCCTTCGAGAGCGTTAATGTAGCCGACTTGCAACTGAAACAGAGTTCTCTGGGACACAATCACTTGCGGATAAGCCGCGCCCATCTGCTGGTATTTGGCAAAATAAAGCCGATAAGCTTGCTGGGCTCGCGGGATCATCTCCTTCTGATAGCGGTTCGCTTCGACCTGCCCGGAAAGGTAGGCTTGCAACAAAGGCTGTGCGCTGCGGCGTAACGACAACCGCACGCGGCTCACTTCGGCCTGCGCCCGTTCCAAGTCGGCCCGGGCCGCCGCCACATTGCCTTGATTCCGATTAAACAGGGGAAGATTGATGCCTACAGTGGCAAACGCCTGCAGGCCCACCGGCCTGAGACTCGATTCTGTGATCCGTTCATAGTTCTGCTCAAAGCCGGCGCGGAGCTGTAAGTCCGGGATCGGCTCTCGTTGGGCGCTTTTTAATTCGGCTTCGGCGTGGAGGATGTCTTGCTGCGCCCGTTTTACTTCGGGGCTTCCCTCGACAATTTGCTCGACGATCTCACCCTCGTTGATCGAAGGCGGGTTGGCGAGATCACCGGTGAGCGGTGCCGGCGGCAAGTCGGCCTTCCCGACCAGCGCCGCTAAAGCGCGGAACTCCTGCAGATAGGTGCGTTGCGCAGTGAGGTAATCGACCTTGGCCTGCTCGGCTTCGACTTCGGATTGCAGAACATCGGGCCCGTCTGCCTGTCCGACATTAGCCAACTGGTGAGCCGTTTCAACAGCGTCCATGGCCAGTCCGAGAAGCCGATGACGCACAGCCACGATCTCCTGGGCGGCTAGGGCCGCGTAGAAGCTTTGCCCCACGTCGCTCAAAATTCGATAGCGCTGCTCCGTCACTCCGACTTCATCCATCCGACGCTGCTGCTCGTAGATATTCCTTCGCAGCCCTAACTTGCCGCCGAGCACGATGTTTTGTTGGACAAAGGCCCCCTGCTCGCCGCCTCCGTAGGCGCCGCCGCGGATTTGCTCCCCTTGATAACCTACCGAAGGGTTCGGCAACAAACCGGCTTGCCGGGCCTGTCCCGCCGATTGCCGGACAATGGCATTCGCTTGCTGTAAGGTCGGATTCGTGGCCAGAGCCCACTGCTCGAATTGATGGAGCGGCAGGGCGGACCGCGCCACCACCTCTTGGAGTAGATCGGGAACAGGCGTCTGGGGACGGGTGTTTTCCGCCGGATGATCCGTCGCCCGCGCGGGCTGATTGTGCTGCATGCCTCCCATATCATGTTGCATGCCGGGCATCTGGCTGTGATCCATGCCCGGCATAGAGTCGTGCTGCATGCCGGGCATGTTGCCATGATCCATCGGTTTCTGTGAACTTGGGTTCTGATTTTGCTGCAGGGCAGCGCCCGCAGCCATGTTCTGTGCCAGCGCACTATGGGCCAAGCCGAACCAGATCGAAAAAGAAAGGAGAGCAAGGTATTTGTTCATGGTGTCTTTCTGTTTTCCCCGGCTCTACATCGAGTGCTGCATGCCCGGCATAGTCATCGGCAAGCCTTGGCGCATTTGCTCCATCACCTGGTCGTACTCGTCCGGAGGCAGTACGCGCACAAAACTCATCATTCCCTGCATGAAGCCGCTCCAGCCCGGACGCAAACCGTAGTTCTGCGGTCTCACGACCAGGTTGTCCATGTTCATCATGGGACCTTCCATATAGGCGTCCTGCGGGAAGCCGGGCACACTGTTGGCGTTCTTGGCCACATCGTCGCCCAGATCCATGTTCATGCCGCCGTGCTCCATGCCGCCCATTTTGCTGTGGTCCATGCCACTCATGCCGCCCATTTTGCTGTGATCTATCCCCGGCATGCTGGCCATGTCATGCTGCATTCCCTGCATCGCCGCCCTTGCTTTCTCTGGGGAAAGCGGGGTATTAGCAACCGGTTGATCGTTCGTCGAACCTACCCCTAAGCCACGACCCAGACTGGGGCCGTAATCCTCGCCGCCCGGAGCTCCGGGCGTGCCGTTCAGCATGCCCATGCCATTATTCATGTCGACACCGGCTGGCATACCCCGGCCCATCCGCGACATCGGCCCCACATTCGACGACATCTGGTTCATCATGTGATGCGGCAGATGACAGTGCAGCATCCAGGCTCCTGGGTTATTCGCCACAAATTCAAAGTCGCGAGACTGCGCGACACCCACCAGGGCAGTATTGCCGGGGAACCAAGCCGATTCGGGAATCCGTCCCCCTTCGGTTCCGGTGACGTAGAAGGTGTGGCCATGCAGGTGAATGGGATGGTGATCCATTCCTAAGTTAATGAGGCGAACTCGGACGCGATCTCCCAATTTCACCACTAAGGGAGTGGTAGCGGGAGCGGCTTTTCCATTGAACACGAGCCAGTTGAACTCCATATTCATAGTGTTCGGCACCGTATTGTTCGGTAACACCGCATACTCTTGCAGCATGATGACGAAGTCCTTGTCGATCTGAGGCGCATAAGGCACCTTGGGATGCATGATGAACGCGCCCAACATACCCATCATTTCCTGCATCGCCAAGTGCGAGTGATAGAAATACGTTCCCTCCTGGTGCAGGGTGAATTCGTACACAAAGCGTCCCCCCGGCTTGACCGGGTCCTGGCTAATGCCCGGCATTCCGTCCATGCTAATGGGAATCTCAAAACCATGCCAGTGCATGGAGGTCGGCTCGGGCAAATGATTATCGAAGATGATGCGAACGCGATCTCCCTGCGTCACCTGAATGGTGGGTCCCGGCGCGCTGCCGTTGAACCCCCAAACATCAATGGTTTTATTCGGCGCAATCTGTTGCCGCACTGGTTCTGCAATCAAGTGAAATACCTTCACGCCGTTATCCACAGTGAAAGGCAAGTCCTTCAAATCGGGAGTTTGTACCAGGACCGAGGGACCTGCTGCTTGGCTGTCTTTCAACTTCTCCGCTGCGGTGCTTTGCATCTGTTGATGCTGCCGCCTGTCATGCCCTTCCTGGGCAGCACCGGCTTGCGAGAGCGAGAACAACCCGGCTCCCAGACCGAACGTATTTCGAAAAAAATTCCGACGATGACTCATAATTCTCTTTCCCACTTCCAATCTGATGAATTCAATACGAAAGCAAGGCGTAATTCGCCCCGGTGCCTCGGCATGGCTCCGCACAGCGGTGTCAGCCGGACCGAGCGCCTAATAAAAGTGATAGGGAAAGAAGTCTAAATGCGCAGAGTGGATAAGGACAGATAGATGCTTGCACCGGGAGACACCCCGCGCTCCCCTAGGCTCCCCCAAGAATGAAAGAACGTGCTGGTGAGGGCCTGCGCCGAGGAGACTGTGACCGGAAAGGGCAACCCGGCTGTCGAAGCAAAGCTACTTTTCTCCAGATCATCCGTATGCTCGGGACTAAAGTACGGCGGGTGTTGCTGCCCGCAATGCTGATCCGTCTTTCCTGGATGCGAATGGGAATGCTGATGGCAACAGGGAGAAGGGCTCGCTTCTGCTGCGAGGAGGCACGAAGCAAGGCACTGGGAGCCGGCAAACAAAGCCGTCACCAACAGAAGAACAACCAACTGTATGCCGCGCCGATTCATATCCCTACCTTCGACAGTAACACGTTCTGCATACTCCTGCCGGGTATTTATTTGGACGCAGAATCCAGCCGTTGAGAGGCGCCAAAATGGATTGTTTTCGCTCCCCTTTCTCGAAGCTGGCGATCCATTCTCGAGTAACAGGTTTTCCGGCCATAGCCCATCGTGGGTGCTAATCAACTTCTTGACAAATAGGGGGAGGGGGTATATCATGCAAGCAGAGTGAAACCAATCAAGCGAGTAGCAGAGGCATCCCCTTCGGTTGCTCCTCCGGAGCCAGTTCCTTGTGCCTGTTCTTGGAATGCAGCGGAGCGAAAAGCCGTCGCTGTCAATCCAGAAATCAAGCAGTCCAACTTGCGGCGGCTGCGTCGCATCGAAGGACAGATCCGGGGTCTACAAAAGATGGTGGACGAAGAACGTTACTGCGCGGATATTGTGGTTCAGATTGCCTCGGTCCAGGAAGCTTTGCGCGGCGTCTCGCGAGCGTTGATGCAAAACCATCTGCAGCATTGCGCCGCGCAAGCCATTCGCAGCGGCAATGAGGAACAAGCGACAGCGCAGCAGGAAGAACTGCTGGAGCTGATTTACAAACACCTGCGTTAGGCAAAGCCGGCGCTCACGGGAGGGGATGGAAGGAGGTGAAGCGCATGCAGAAAGATCCTGTTTGCGGCATGCAGGTCGATCCGAAGAAAGCAGCCGGTCAGAGCGAATACAAAGGGAAAACGTATTACTTCTGTTCTGCCGGATGCCAGAAAAAGTTTGATGCCAACCCGGCGCAGTATGCCGGGAAGTAAGCGTTAGCAGGTAAAGGGCATCCTCACCGGAATCGTGTGGATGCCTGGAAAGAGAAGGTTATGAACGTCGCGCAAAAGCCAGCTCTCCAAGATCCCGTTTGCGGGATGCTGGTGAAGGAAAAGACAGCGGCTGGTCATGTCAGCTATGAAGGCAAGGACTATTACTTCTGCTGTCCGCGTTGCGGGCAGCAGTTTGAACAGAATCCAGCTCACTATGTCAACCGCTCCTCGGCGCTTCCGGTGGTAGGCCAGAGTCATTGTGGATGTGGCTGCGGAGACGAGCAGGCAGCGAAGCAAACGATTGTTCCCCTGCGTGGAGGGGCAAAGACGGTCGCAAAGCCAGCGGCGGAGACCACTCCGGTTCTTCATCACGATCCTGTCTGCGGGATGGATATCGAGGAGCAGGATGCTGTCGGCACGGTCGAGCACGGAGGAACGCGGTACTACTTTTGTAGTTCCTCCTGTCTCGACAAATTCAAAATAAGTCCCGAGAAGTATTTAGCACCCGAGACAGCGGCGAGTGCGGCCCCGGCTGGCACACAAGATGTTGAGTACACCTGTCCCATGGACCCGGAGGTGCGCCGGCGGGAGCCGGGCGCCTGCCCAAAGTGCGGCATGGCGCTTGAGCCCGCGACCTTTCAGCTGCCCGCCACTCGCACGGAATACACGTGCCCTATGCACCCCGAAATTGTGCGGAGTGAGCCCGGTTCTTGTCCGATTTGCGGAATGGCCTTAGAGCCGCGCGAAGTCACCGGAGAGGAAGTGAATCCCGAGTTGGCCGATATGACTCGACGGCTCCGGATCAGCGCCCTCCTGACCGCTCCCCTTTTGATTTTCATGGTTCTTGACATGATTCCGGGAGCGCACCGGCTTTCGACCATCCTAACGGGCTGGCTGCAATTTGCCTTGGCGACCCCCATCGTGCTGTGGGGCGGCTGGCCGTTTTTCGAGCGGGGCTGGGCTTCGGTGGTCAACCGTCATCTGAACATGTTCACCCTGATTGCCTTGGGAACGGGCGCTTCCTATCTGTTCAGTCTTGTCGCCCTGCTTTTCCCCTTTGTGATTCCCGCCTCGTTCCGGGTTCATGCGGACCAAGTACCTCTTTATTTTGAACCGGCGGCGGTGATTGTGACTCTGGTTCTGCTAGGCCAAGTTCTGGAGTTGCGCGCCCGTAGCCAAACGAGCAGCGCCTTGAAGTCCCTCCTGGGTCTGGCACCGAAAACCGCTCGGGTGGTGGACGCCTCGGGTGAAGAACGGGACGTGCCCCTCGAACAAATCCAGATTGGCAACGCCCTGCGCGTTCGTCCCGGAGAAAAGGTCCCGGTAGACGGCGCGGTGACCGAGGGAAATAGTTCCGTCGATGAGTCCATGATGACCGGTGAACCGATTCCGGTCGAGAAAACGGCGGGCACGCGCGTCACTGGCGGCACCGTGAATGGAACGGGCAGCTTTCTGATGCGAGCCGAACGCGTCGGCCGTGATACGCTTTTAAGCCGGATCGTGCGTCTCGTAAGCGAAGCGCAGCGGAGCCGCGCGCCGATTCAGCGCTTGGCGGATGCCGTGGCTTCCTATTTTGTTCCGGCTGTGGTGTTGGCCGCTGTTCTGACCTTTGCGGCGTGGGCACTCTGGGGACCGGAACCGCGTCTCGGCCATGCCTTTGTCAATGCCGTCGCGGTGCTCATTATCGCCTGTCCCTGCGCCTTAGGACTTGCTACGCCGATGTCCATCATGGTCGGCACCGGCCGCGGCGCGACGGCCGGTGTGCTGGTGCGGAATGCGGAAGCGCTCGAACGGCTGGAGAAAATGAACACGCTCGTGGTGGACAAAACGGGCACGTTAACCGAAGGCAAACCCAAACTGACCACGGTTCTTTCGTTATCAAAGGCGGGTGAGGAAAACGAACTACTCACGCTCGTGGCGAGTCTCGAACAGGCGAGCGAACATCCGTTGGCGCAAGCGATTGTCAGTGGGGCAAAGGCACGGCATCTCACCCTGCCCAAGGCGACCGAATTTGCCTCGCTGACCGGCAAAGGAGTCCGGGGCGCCGTGGACGGTCATCTGGTTTTGCTCGGAAACCGCGCCTTGCTGGAGCAGTTCGGCATCCGTACTGACGGCTTATCGACGGAAGCCGAGAAACTCCGCTCCGAAGGGCAATCAGTGATGCTGGTGGCGGTAGACGGCCAGCCCGCCGGCTTGGTCGGCGTGGCTGACCCGATCAAGTCTTCTACGCTCGAAGCCGTGGCAATGCTGCATCGCGAAAAAGTGCGCCTGACCATGCTCACCGGGGACAGCCGGACCACGGCGCTGGCGGTCGCCCAACGTCTAGGCATCGACGATGTGGAAGCAGAGATGTTGCCGGAAGGAAAAGCGGAAGCGGTCAAAAAACGGCAAGCAGCTGGTCAGGTGGTGGCGATGGCCGGAGATGGCGTGAACGACGCTCCGGCTCTGGCCCAAGCGGATATCGGCATCGCCATGGGCACGGGAACCGATGTCGCCATGGAAAGCGCCGGGGTTACGCTTGTGCAAGGTGATCTGCGCGGCGTGGCGCGCGCGCTCCGCTTAAGCCGCGCGACCATGCGCAACATTCGCCAGAATCTGTTCTTCTCTTTTATTTACAACGTGCTGGGAGTCCCGATTGCGGCGGGAGTTCTGTATCCCTTCTTTGGCATTCTGCTCAGCCCGATGATCGCAAGCGCCGCGATGACCTTCAGTTCGGTATCAGTCATTGTAAACGCCTTGCGCTTGCGAAAGGCCAAGCTGTGATGAGGCAGGCCGAACCTCAACTTACTAGTACCAACAACGTTAGGAAGAGCTGATGCATGACAAACCCAAAGGACAGAGCCACGCTGAAAACTGTGATGTTCATGAGAGTTGTTTCGTTGGTGCTGGGCCCGGTGTCCCTATTTGCTGCTTTTCCGGATCGACCTGGAACGACAAACGTCTCCCTCCTCCGTGTCCCGAATGGCGGGATTCAGCCGCAAGCGGTGAGGGACTCCTCCGGCACGCTGCACTTACTCTACTATGCGGGAGATCCGGCGCATGGCGACCTGTTCTATGTCCAGTCCTCTGATGCGGGCCGCACTTGGTCGTCTCCGCTGCGTGTCAATAGCCAAGCGGGTACGGCGATGGCGGTCGGCACCATTCGTGGCGGCCAGCTCGCCATCGGCAGAAACGGCCGGGTTCATGTTGCCTGGAATGGTTCCTCGCAAGCAGAACCGAAAGGACCAGTCAACTCTGAATCGGGACAACCCGGCGCACCGATGCTCTATAGCCGCCTCAACGATGCGCGTACGGCGTTCGAGCCGGAACGCAACTTGATGACCCATACCTTTGGTCTCGATGGCGGCGGTACCCTGGCGGCGGATACAACTGGTTATGTCTACGTGGTGTGGCAGGGCAAAGCGCCCGGCGCGGCGGCGGGAGAAGCCGGACGACAAGTATGGATCGCTCGCTCGAACAACGACGGAAAAACGTTCACGGTCGAGCGGGCCGCTGGGAAAGAACCCACGGGTGCCTGCGGGTGTTGCGGCATGGCCATGGAGGTGGATGCGAAGGGAGTTGTGCGCATCCTGTACCGATCGGCCACGGACAACGTTCACCGTGACATTTATCTCCTCACCTCCTCCGATCAGGCCCGAAGTTTTGAAGAAAGAATGCTGCACCCCTGGGAAGTAAATGCCTGCCCGATGAGCAGCATGGCCTTTTCGGAAGCGGCGGGCCGCATCAAAGGAGCATGGGAAACGGGCGGGCAGGTTTACTTCGCCGATCTCACCGATAAAACCGCCACTCCCGGCAGCGCACCGGGAGAGAGGAAGGGCCACAAACACCCGCGCCTCGCGAGTGAGGCGGACGGCACAACGCTGCTGGTCTGGACCGAGGCGACGGGCTGGGCTCGCGGCGGCTCGTTGGCCTGGCAGCTCTACGATGCGAACGGCAAACCCATCGGGCAGAAGGCATCGGCAGCGGGGGTGCCGACCTGGAGCTTCGGCGCGGTGGTAGCCCAGCCGCGTGGATTTCTCGTGATTTATTAGCCGCGCGATTTCGAGCTTCTCTTTTCGACTGCTCCGGTGTAACGGCCCAGTGAGAAGGGACTGCTTACGAGTCGAAGCGAATCAGAAGCGGTCCGAGCAGGTACGCGGTAAAGCAGCCGATCAGATAGAGAACCGCCGAGCACCAAAGCACGATTCGGCTGAACCGGCTGGCCGTCCGGCAGGCGGCGGGGTCGTTGGGGTCGCAGGCCCCGTTTCTTGCCTGCAGTCTCGGGGCAACGGCGTAAACATAAACGAAGTTGCCGGAGATCAGAAGACCTGCCCCGAGGAACACCCAATGTTTGTGATGGGACATCGTGACCAGCCACGGAGCCGCCGACAGTACCGAGACCACCGTAGCCCCGAGTCCGAACAGCACGAACAAGGAAGGTAGAGCGCAGCACAGTAACGTACTGAGCGATGTAAAAAGCGAAAGATAACTGAGCGCCCCGTTGCGGATGCGCAGCGGGGCAGTGTTCACACTGGATTGCATGTATTTTTTCCTTTACTTCACCTGACTGACCTGAAGCGGCGTGGCCGCTTTCAAGTCCTTGCCCGGCACCATCACGCCTTGCAGAGTGACGGTCTGGCCGAGTTTCTTAGAAACTTCGTTATATGCGGCGGGATTCTTCGGATCAGCTACGAGCGCCAGGGTATCTTTCGTTCCCGTCACCCTCAGTTGAACGTGTCCCGGCCCCTCCGCCAGTTCTCCCCGGACGGAAACCGCCGTTGTTTTCGGCGTGTATCCCTTCTCATGGAGCAGTTGCCAGAATTGTGGGACGGCCACGGTATTCCCTGGCTTCAACTTCACGGTCGCAAGCCCCTTATTTAAGCTCACCTCGACCGATTCCACCCCCGGCACTTTCTTTAATGCCACGTGGACCACGTGGGCGCAGGTCATTCAATCCATGCCGAAAATAGATAGATCCACTTGCAGTAACTCGGCCTGCCCTGGAAGGGCAGCTACCAGGAGCGCACAAACGAGAAATGAGAGTCTTTTTCGCATTGTAAATTCCTTTCAAAAGAAGTAGGCAAAGTTGAGGGCGAAGCGGTAGCGCTCGGGGGGGTAGAGCGGCCCGACATTGGGGTACACGGGAAACTGGATTCCGGCTTCGATGCCGATGTCGCGATAAACGCCCAAAAGGCTCGGGCCGAGAAAGATTTGATTGGCACGACTGCCGGGCAGCTCGATCCTTTGCCGCTGCAGTGTCCCGGTGTGCTCTCCGGTCAGCTCCCCGAAGAGGCGCCAATCCCAACGTGGATAATCCGTGCGCCAGGAGAGAGGTCGATAACCGTAGACTGCTGTGTAGGAGAGCAGATCGGGACGGCGGTCGCCTTGCGATTCCGCGTACCGCTGGTAGCTGGCGCCGACCCACACATAGTGACTGCGGGATGCCACGCCCGTTACCCCGCCCACCAGGTATCCCACGCCGCTGTGGAGGCCCCGATAGACTCCGTCTTCCGGCTGCGGCCCCGGGACGAGGATGCCACCTACGACGGTACTTTCCACTCGCTTACCCGCTAAATCTTTTTTCTGAAATCGCCACCAGGCCAAGCCACTGAAATCCCCACTGAGGGGAGTGTTCATGGTGACGGACGAACGGGGGTAGGGGTCAGGCTGAAGCACGACCGGCGCGGACACGGCCAGCTTCAGGTTCTGGGTGACACCGTAGGTGAGTTCTGCTTCCAGCGTTGAACTGATGCCGCTGGTGCCCCCTCGCCCGTTGACACCCAAATCAAAACTCCACCCTCCTTGGGGATTGGTCGGGGTCGCCAGCCCAAAAACCGGCCCATGATCGGCAGCACCCAGAGGAAACGCTACCGCGAGCATGGCCATGGTTACGACCGCCCACGGAGTCGTACGGAAACACAACATAGATTTCTCCTTTCCTTGCTTTGGCCCGCCGAAGTGGCAGGCCAAAACGCGTAGACGCAAGTCTGCCAGCGCTTCGTCGAGGGTGGAAAGGAGAAACTAAATCAGGAAGGTGGAATGCAAGACTTGCAAGTCAGGGGGCGAGGGGGCGACGGAGGTCGTTTCGTACCAGCGTGGGAAAAAGTTGGTCCTGGAAACAGGTAGCTCCCTTCTGCCAACGGTCACCACCGGCAGATCAAAAGGAAGATCCATCCCCTTTTGATGGTCGAAAGTGATCTGCTTACAGTCGCGACCGAAGCCGTTTTTTACAGGAGCTTTCGTTTTGCAACGCCCATTGGGCGCACAGCAGCTCTTCGGCCCTCCGAACATAAAGTACTGTTCACAGGAAAGGCAGCCGCCCCCCACCAGAGTGGTGACGAGCAGCAACACAAGAAGCAAATGGGCGAACGCACGAAACACGGTTCTGCTATATAGGATAACAAGGATAACGTTACCGGGAGAGCGACGGGTATCGGGACTGTTCTCCGCTGTGCCAGGACACAGTCGGAATTCTTGCCAGTCCAAGCACCCTGGGGTAACTAACAGACACAGGAAAGTCGGCCTGCCAGAGTGACTTCATCCCTGCCTATACGTCGACGTGTGCCATCAGTAGTGGGAAAGGAAACTGTCAGGACCGGCGGCCCAGTCATGCATTTCAAAGATTGACAGGGGTTAGTTTGGTAATCGGCTTGTTAGCTGGCGAGGAAACTGGATTGGCATCTGAACTCTGGCCATAAAGGAGAGCGTAAAATTTTGGGGGCAAACACACACTCGGGTGCTCAATGACGAACGAGAAAACACGTTTCACAAACAGGACCCGGCTTTCCGATCCACGCTGATGCCCTCAGTCGCTTGATCAATAGGTCCGTTTGCTCCCAAAATTTTACACTCTCCAATAACTTGTTTCCAGGGAAGTAACCATGCTCTGTCGATCGCCGGGACCATCATGCCCTGCATGACGTACCGGCCATCCTAGCAGTGATATTGAGGCCATACTGTCGGCTCGCTCGGCCGAGTTGTATAAACTGACGGGAATGGATACGGCAGTTATACCGCGATCACGCTCAGGGTGCGTCCTTGTGCTCGACGGAAACTGGCGGCCCGGCTGGTAGTTCGCGTAACTTCTGCCGTGCCTCGATCTCCTGATCGGTCAGGCGTGCATCGTAGATCGAGCGGGGTTCGATAGTTCGCGCCACCAGCGTGGCGCTGCCAACGGCCAGCAACAACGGCAGGATGAACGACCGGTCGCGGCCCGTCAGCTCCATCAGCAGGACCACCGTCGAGATCGGGCCTTGCGTGGTGGCCGCTAGAACCGCGCCTGCCCCAAGCACGGCGAACAGGCCCAGAGGCACGCCGGGCCAGAGCCAAGACCAAGCGTGGCCGAGCACCGCGCCCAACAAGGCGCCCACCGTCAGCGAAGGCGTGAACAAGCCGCCGGGTGCGCCGCTGCGTATGCACAATAGAATCATCGCGGGCTTCAGCACGAGCAGGATTAACAGCAAAGCGGGCGCCACCTGGTTTGTGAATGCCAGTTGGGAGATGTCCCTGCCGTTGCCGAGCACCTGCGGAAACCAGATCGAGACGGCCCCGAGCAGCCCCAATCCTAGTAGGGGCACCAGCAAGCGTTGCCAGCCTTGCGGCTTCTGGCGGTCGGCCCAAGCAACCAGGCGCACATAGCCGACGGAAATCACGCCCGCGATGGGTCCCGCCAGCATTGCCCATATCACGCTCGAGACGGAACTGGAGTAAGCAGGGATCAAATAGGTGGGCGCGTCCGGGAGTGTCAGCCACGAGACCGCTGTGGCCACCACCGACGCAAAAAGGGCGGGCAGCACGTATCGAAGGGCTAGCACTCCGCGCATCACCTCCAGCGCGAATAGAGCGCCTCCTAAGGGGACGCCATACGCCGCGCCCATGCCCGCTCCCGCACCGCAGGCCACCAAGAGCCGGCGTTGCTCGTCGGACAAAGCCCCCTGGTCTGAAAAGAAGTTGGCAATCACGGCCCCGGCTTGTTTCGGCGCGCCTTCCCGGCCCAGCGACACGCCCATGCCCACCAGGAGAACAGAAAGCACCGCGCTGCCCAGAGTGCGGAACGCGGGCAGACGCCCGGCATGAAACCAAATGGCCGCCGTCGTGTCGATGCCGTTACCGCTGGACAAGCGCCGCAGGACGATTTGTCCCGCGCCCGTGACCAGTCCCGCTCCGAGCAGCACGAGGATGTGCCGCCAAGCCCCGGCCTGCTCGGCGGCGTCCAGAAGATTCGTGCCGGAGCCGTTCCACATCCAGCGCTGCACCACTTCGAGCAGCCGGGTCAAGGCGGCCGCGCTGAGGCCCGTGCCGGTTCCGGTCAGCAGCACGGCGAGCCAAAAGCGTGCGGCACCAGGACGAGCCAGGGTGGAAGGAATCCTGTCACCGCTCGCGGGAAGCGGCAGGGAAGGTGGCGTCAATCCCCTTTATAGCAGTGCGAGCCCTGAGGTGTCGTGCTGCACTCTCCAAAGGATCTGTCAGAACTCAGTTATGGAAACGCAAACGGTCGTGATCTTAACGCGATGGCTGTGACAGGCTTTGGTATTTGGAAAAGTTTACAGGCTGCAAGAAACCTGCCGCCGAAGTTTTCCCGCGAAACTCATACCGGGTTCTGGCCGGTCGGTCTATCCGATCCGAGTGCATTGGTTCAGCAGCCAAAAACTTTTGCCAGGAACCCGGACCCGCCGATAAAACCTAAATTCTCTTTCCGGCGACGTCCCCGGCTGGGCCTCCGGTCGCCTAAAATTGGGGCGGCTGGCGTTTCCTGTGCCAGCGGCCGTGAAACCAGCTTCGGCTCGAGCGTCGGCACCGCTGGTGCCGCCTCCAGTGTTTTGCTGTCCAGCTCCACGGTGCCAAGCCGTTCATTGTCCGCCATCTGCACCACCACCCGCACGCTTTGTGTTTTGTGGGGCACCCGGAGTCTCACGGGCAGACGCGTGGCATCCTGGGCGCCTGCCTGCAGCGTCAGCATCTCCAGCTTCGAGGCCAGAATCTCTCTGCCGCTGGTCAGGAGTCCTGGCTCAAAGTCTCCGTTTGCCGAAACTCGCTTACCGGGTGGCTCCGGTCTGGAACTGCAGATCGGCGTAGGCTAAGCCGAACTGGGCGCGGGCGTTCGCGTTGTCGATGGCGGCTTGCGTTTGCTGCAGCTGTGCCTGACTGAGTTCGACAATAGAGCTCAGGCCAAGCTGGTATCGGGTTTGGGCCAGACTGAGCGCTACGTTCGCCTGTTTCAGCAACTCGCCGGTGACGGTGACGCGTTGCCGTTCGGCGTTCGCGTTGAGCCAGGCGGTGCGCGCGTCCCGGACCACTTGGTTGCGAAGATCACGAGTGCGCTCGGTCTGCGCGGTGGCTTGGAGAGCCGCTTCGGCGGCTTGCGCCGTGTAACGGAAGCCGTTGAAGATCGGCACACTGATGTTGACACCGATCGCACCGTACCAGTTGGTGGTGAAGTATTGGCTGGAGCCGAACGGCGTATAACCGACCACGCCCAGGGCACTGACCGTGGGCAGCAGTTGTTCGCGCTGCGCCAAACTGAACTTCTGCGCAGCCTGCTCGGAGAAACGCAGGGATTGCAGATCAGGCCGGTTTTGCAGGGCGTCCGTGATGAGTTGATCGGCCTGAGGGGGCAGTGTGGGCAGATCGCCCGTCTCCTCCACCAGTTGATAGTCAAGCGGGTGATCGTAACCCAGCACGGCCGCCAGCGCTGCTTTCGCGGCAGCAAGGTTGCCTTGCGCATTGAGCTGCAGGAGCTTCGCCTGAGACAGATTGACCTGGGCGAAACTAAGGTCGAGATCGGATTTGAGCTGACTGGCCGTGAGCGCGGTGACTTGGTCAACGAGGGTCTGCCGGGCCTCGACGGTGCCCTGCGCTACCTGCAGCGTGGCTTGTGCCTCAATGGCTTGAAAGAAGACCTGATCCGTGGCTATCACAATGTCTTCCCGGGTGGCGTTCACGTCTGCCTGCCTAGCTTTCTCCCGCAGCCGGGCGGAGGCCACCAGGTTCCGGGTACGGCCAAAATCGGTGAGGAGCTGGTCCAGTTCAACTCCCATGCCGGCGTGCTGGAGTAACCGGGATGACGTGAGGGAACCGGAAGAGAGCCGGCTCGCCTGCAAGGCTTCGACGGCGGTCAGGTCGCCGTTGACGTTGGGCAGTTCGTCCGCGCGCGTTTCGCGCACAACTTGCGCCTGCACCCGGGCGAGCAGAAGGCTGACTTTCACCCGTGGGTTATTGGCCAACGCTATTTTCTCGGCCTCCTGGCGGGTGAGGAGAGGAGGCTGATTGGTGGACGGCGGCGCGGGAGCAGAGCTGCGATTGCCCGTTTGACCGGGCTCGGGCGCGAGAAGAGTTAGGGGAGCACCCGGCAGCAAAGAGACAGAAGGCGTTTGCGCCCCGAGGAGCACGGGCAGGAGAGCGGCAGCGAGGGAAAAAGAGCGCATGGACTAAGCAGCCTCTCGGGCCAAAACATCCTTGTCATGGCGATGCATCAACAGGTAAGCGGTGGGTACCAGAAAGACGGTGATAACGCCGGACACAGACAAGCCGCCGAGGATGGCGCGCGCGAGCGGAGCATACTGCTCGCTTCCCGGCTCGAGCGCCAGCGCCATCGGTATCAGGCCGAGAATGGTGGCGAGCGTGGTCATCAGAATGGGGCGCAGACGCACTTTACAGGCTTCGGCCAGCGCTTCTTTGAGCGGCAAGCCATCCTTGCGCAAGGTGCCGACAAACTCGACAATGAGGATGCTGTCAGACACGGCAATGCCGGTCATCATGACGATGCCCATCAGCGACATCACGTTCAGGGTGGTTCCTGTGACGAGCAGAAAGATCAGCACGCCGGAGAGCCCTGGAGGGATAGCAAGCAGGATAATGAAGGGATCGGAGAAGGAGGCGAACTGCGCCATGAGCACGAGATAGACGAGCACGATAGCCAGGACGAGACCGATGCCGAAGCTTGCAAAGGATTGTTGCATGTCCAGGACCGCGCCGCGCACCCCGATCGTCACGCCGTCCGGCTTCCGAATCTTGGATAATACGGAGACTACGTCCGCATTGACCCGGCTGAGGTCCTCGGCCTTGGGCATGACGTAGATGTCGAATTGACGGCGGAGCTGATAATGATCGACTTCGGTCGGCGTGTCGATCTGCTTCAAGTCAGCGACGGATTCGAGCGGTGTGGTTTCCCTGCTTTCCGGGGAACGTAGCGGGATTTGTTTGAAATCCGTCATGGTCTGAATCTCCGTCTCGGGATATTGCACGGTCAGCATGTAGCTGTTCCCGGTCTTCGGATCGACCCAGAAGCTGGGCGCGATCATGCCGTCGGAAGTGAGGGCGGTAATCACGTTATCGACAACCGATTTCGGCGTGATGCCGAGCAGGCTGGCCCGCTCGCGATTGATGTTCAGCTCAATGCCGGGATAGTCGAGGTCCTGCGGGATCAACACGTCACTCACGGTCGAAAGACCATGGAGGCGAGCGGCGATCTGCTGCGCGAGGCGAAAAGCCTGCGGTAAGTCGTTGCCGCCCACTTGGATATCGACCGGAGCAGGCTTGCCTTGATTGACCACCGAATCGACCAGGCCGCCCGCCTGAAAGTAGGTGGACACATCGGGAAAGTCACTGGCCAGCCGACGGCGGACGAGCTCCATGTAAGCATAACTGCCCACTTTGTGCTCCTCTTGGAGGCTTACCTGAATAAAGGCGGTGTGCATGCCGGAGTTGGAGGTATAGATGGCCGAAAGGTCGGGCGTGATGCCGATGTTCGAGACCACCATGTTCAGGTCTTCCGGTGAAACGACGTGACGGATGTCCTGCTCGATGCGGGCGATGATATCGTTCGTAACCTCGATGCGTGTTCCGGCAGGCACTTTGACGTTCACCACGAACTGGCCGGGGTCCGTGCGTGGAAAAAAGGCTTTACCCAACGCCGGGTAAAATGCCAAGCTGAGGACAACAAAGAGACTAAACGCGCTGACTACCAGAATCGGATGCTCCAGGCAGCGGCCGATAGCGGAATTGTAGCGGGATTGCAACTGGTGAAACCCAGAATTAAAGCCATTGACAATAACTGCAAAGAGACTGCGCTTCTTCTGAATGCTCCCCTCCGGCTGGTGAGCCGGCGCCTCGGAGTGGGCATGGGCCGGGTCGAGCCGTATGAACCGGGCGCAGAACAGAGGCACGACCGTCATAGCGACCAGATACGAAGCGAACAGCGCCAGCACGACGGCTAAGGCCAGCGCGGTAAACAGATATTTGCTGACGCCGTAGAGCAAGACCACCGGGAAAAACACAATGCAGGTGCTGATGGTGGCAGCGAGCACCGCCAACTGCACCTCTTTGCCGCCGCGTTCGGCGGCGGTGACCGGGTCCTCTCCCATTTCCATATGGCGGAAGATGTTTTCGAGCACCACAACGGAGTTATCGATCAAGCGGGAGAGCGCCAGGGCCAGACCGCCCAGCACCATGGTGTTGATGGAGTTGCCGCCCAGGTTCAGGCCGAGAAAGGTGGCGAGGCACGAGATGGGGATCGATAGCAGCACCGCCACGGTCGCACGGACGTTTCCGAGAAACAGGAGAATCATCAGGGCCGTGAGACAGAGACCAATGGCGCCCTCATTGATGACATTCTTCACGGCCATTTTGACGAAAACCGACTGGTCGAAAACAACTTCCGTCTTCAGCACCTTAGGAATGTCGAGGAGATGGGAAACCGCTTCCTTGACGCCATTGACAATCGTGATGGTGTTGGAGTTTCCTCCCTGCTTGAGGACGGGAATGTACACCGACTCTTGCCCGTCGACGCGAACGATGTTGGTTTGCAACTGGCCGCCATCGACGGCCTTTCCCACGTCTCCCACCATCACGGACGCAGCGCCCACCGTTTTTAGCGGCAGATCGTTAATCTCACTGACAATCGGCACCTGACTATTGGCATAGATGTTGTAATCCTTGGTGCCAATCCGCACATCGCCCGCCGGCAGAATCAAATTCGACTCATTAAGGGAGTGGACGACGTCCATGACGCTCATCTGGTGCGCTTCGAGCTTCAGCGGATCGACATAGACCATAATTTGCCGGTACCGTCCGCCGTAGGGCTGCGGCACCGAAGCTCCGGGCACGTTCGCCACCTGGTTACGAACGCTGAACTGGGCCAAATCTTTCAGTTGGGTCTGGTTCAGCCCCTGCCCCTTCAGCGTGATCAGGCAAACCGGCAGATTGGAGGCATCGAATTTCAGGACCACGGGCGGCAAGGTGCCGGGCGGCAAGCGGCGCAGATTGGCCATCGCGAGATTCGAAATGTTGCTGACGGCGGCGTTCGAATCGACGCCGGGCTGGAAGAAAATCTTGATCAGGCTGACGCCCGGGAGAGAGCGGGATTCAATGTGATCGATGCCGCTGCCCAAGGTGAAGAAGCGCTCATAGCTGTTGGTGATATTCGATTCGATTTGCTGGGGCGGCATGCCCGAATAAAATGTCGCCACCACCACGACCGGAATGTTGACCTCGGGAAAAAGGTCCACCGGCATGCGGAAGATCGTGGTCACGCCGACAACCACCACAATGAGACAGAGCATCAAAATAAAGAAGGGATATTTAATCGCGAAAAAAGACATTCCTACTGGGCCTCTTTCTGGCTGGTCGAGGGAGGGGCTACTTGCGGGCGGACCAGTTCGCCGACTTGGTAGTTCGTTTGTCCTGAGAGGATGACTAAATTGCCTTCCGCAAGATCGGCGGTGATCTCGGTTCTGTTTTGGCCTTGGATGCCCAGTTGAACGTTCTCTCTTTCGACCCGCTGGGCGGCATTGACTACCAGCACGTAGGGGCGGTCGGCGTCTTGCACAATCGCCTGTGTGGGGATACTTAACACATGATCATGCCGCTGCAGCACGATCTCTGTATCGGCGTACATTCCGGGAGTTAAGCTGAGATCGGCGTTGGGCACATCGACTTCAGCCAGCATGGTGCGCGTGGCTGCATCCAGAGCGCGCGTGAAGCGCGTGATTTTGGCGGTGAAGACTCGGGCGGCGCCTTGTACAGTGACTTGCACGGCCTCTCCGGGTTGAATGAAGCGGACGTCAGCCTCTGGGACCGGCATCCGGAGCCGGAGCAGGTCGCTTTGTGCGAGGCTTACCAGCGCGAGAGCTTGTGTGTTCGAGGCGGTCCCGGCCTGAATCAGGGAGCCGGTATCGGCATATCGCCTGGTGACTACACCGTTAAAGGGTGCGGTCACGACCGAGTAGTCGGACATCGCTTGCACGCGCTGGTCGTTTGCTTGCGACACGCCGAGCTGCTGCTGGGTCGCTTCGAGCGTTGCTTTAGCGGCATTGATTTGCGCTTCGGCATTCTGATCTTTCGCGCGCGCATCGTCCAGTTCCTGCTGTGCAATTAAGCCGGGGCGCTGTTCGGAAGCCTGTTTCAGCCGGGTGTAAGCGGCGTGGATGGCCGCATAATTGGACTCGGCCCGCGTCACTTCACTCTGGCCGCGCACAATCTCCGATCGGCTATGCCGGACTTCGGCTTGCGCGCCCGCCACTTGCGCGTTCAACTCCGGCACCTCCAAAATGGCAATCGTCTGCCCGGCTCGCACACGGTCACCGATATCGACATTGATGCGGCGAATATAGCCCGATACCTTCGCGTGCAGATCCACTTCCTGATAAGGCGTAAATTGGCCCGCAATTCTGAGGTTGCTCGAGATCGTCCCCCGCGTGACAGGAGCGACTGAAGCGGTGGGCAAGGGAGAGACCGCGCTCTCCGAAACGGGGTTCCTTCCCCTCCTGGTAAAAAGAAGGGCGCTCAGTAAGCCAACCAGGAAGAGAATGACCAGAACAAAAACAGTTCGTTTACGCATAAGTGTGGGTGCTCAGATCGCTCTGATTTCTTCCAGCGACCACCCCGCCGTCTCGAAACGAGTGGCCGAAAGTGCGCGAGACCAGGACAGGGAGGCAGGTTCGACAAGGGGCGACCCCGTAGGCGCTCATCGGATCTCGTGGTTCACGATTTGCTGGCAGCCAAGATTTTCCAGTGGTTGAGGCTTCCCGGAGTTCATTGGCCGGTAAAGGAGGCGATAGGTTGTGAGAAAGCCGATAACAGTGAGCGAAAGCATGAATAAAGAAGAGAGCAAGGGAGTATCGAAGCGCGTTGTGGGTGTGGCTCGTCTTTTACTGTACGAGGATATGGCCCCTCTGGAAATACTGTCCCGGCATGAATTTCGCTGCCATGTGACAGTAGACGAGCCCTTTCCTAGGATTCTTCATTACTCATACAAACTTTAAACAATCAACTGATAATTCCTTTGCGCACGGCATACAAGATCAACTCTGGGATGCTATGGACATTTAGTTTTTGCATCAAGTTTCCACGATGTGTGTCAATCGTGTGAGGGCTCAACCCCAGGAGCACAGCGATGTCTTTGGTCGGCTTGAGCTCGGCAATGAGCTGCAATAGTTCCCGTTCTCTCACAGTCAGCAAATCATACGGGTCTTCCAGGCCACGTTGCTGGATTTGACGAAGGTAATCGTCGACGAGTACTTTACCGACGGCAGGGCTGAAAAACGCCTTGCCCGAAGAGACAGCCCAGATCGCTTGGATAAGATCCGCTTCCGCTGAATCTTTTAGAAGATAGCCGCGCGCCCCCGCTTTCAACGCTCGCAAAATATAGGATTCATCAGAATGCATGCTGAGAATCAGCACGGCGATCCTGGAGTGATCTTCGACAATCCGTTTGGTCGCCTCGATCCCATTGAGCAAAGGCATGGCAATGTCCATGACGACCACGTCCGGAGTCAATCGATCCGCCAGCGCAATGGCTTCTCGCCCACTACTCGCCTCGCCAATGACAGCAAAGTCGCTTTGCCGTTCCAGCACCAACCGGAGTCCATTACGCATGATGGTGTGATCATCGGCGAGCACGATGCGAACGGGCATTTAACTCATTCTCGCTTTCGTCAATTCCGAAATTGGTAATTCTATGCGAAGGGAGGTTCCATTGCCTGGTTGCGACTCGACAGAAAAATTCCCTTTCAGATGGCGCACTCGTTCTTCCATGCCCAGCAGCCCCACCCCTCGCTCGCGGGCGGGGATGAAGCCCCGACCGTCGTCTTGAATGAGAAGCATCAAACCGCTTTCAGCGCTCGCACTGAGATGAATCTGCACAAATTTTGCCTCCGCATGCCGGACGACGTTCTGTAACGCCTCTTGGACAACCCGGTACACGCAGGTCCTCTGTTCCTCCGACAAGGTATCTTCCGACACCTCCTCCGCAAAAACTCGAACAGAAATGTTTTTGGTGCGGGAAATCTCACGAGCCTGCCACTGCAAGGCCGGCAGTAGTCCCAAATCGTCGAGCATCGAGGGCCGGAGCAGGAGCGATAGGTCGCGAACCACCGCCACGGTTTTTTCTGCCAAACCGCGCAATTCCTGCAGCTGACCCAAAGCTCCCGCATTCACCTCCGGCGAGAGCGTTGCCGCCACATTGCCGATGCCCAAGAGCAAGCCTGAAACCGATTGACCCACCTCGTCGTGCAATTCTCGGGAAATGGCCCGCCGCTCTGATTCTTGTACTTCCAGCAAGCGTGCCGAGAGATCCTGCAGGTCGGAACGAGCCTGCATCACTTCTTGCAAGCGTACAACGGAAACTTTTTCCAATCGTAATAAACGGCGAATGCTCACGCCAGCCAGAACAGCACCGGAGAGGAGCGAAAGGATCATGATGACAAGGAGAGTCTGTTGAAAACTCGTGAAGAGCTCCTTGACCTGCCGATTGCCCGCTTCGAGCTGCTTCTGGTTGAGTTCACTGAGCCGGTCCGTTAAGCCGACCATCTCCGTTCTTCGCGGCAAAAGAGAGTGCTTCATGAAAGAATAGCCCAGCTCCCGCCGTTGCGCAGGGCTCCAGGTCAGAACCGGATCGAGGGAGTCAAAGTACCGGTGGAGTTCATCCACAAACTGCTGAAAAGGCAAGTGTTCTTCAGGCAATAGAATACGCACATACAAAGTGATGTTCGTGTGGATGCGGGAACGCGCGGCATCCAACTCTTTTCGATGAAGATCGGCCAGGGCGGGATCGGGCTCTAAGAGTAAATCGCGGACGTAGGTTCCGGAAAGATAAAGATCAGACCGAAGCTGTTCGAGCACACGGTCACGGGATAGGTACTCCTTACGAATCTGCTCATTGCGGTTCTGAATAGTGCGGACAACGGACACTGCATTCCAACCGGCGAAAGCGAGGAGAATCAACAATCCGCCGAAGCCGATGAAGAGAAGTCGACGGGTTTGGCGACCACTCTCGATCACGACGGCCCGCTTCCCTGCGGTCGGATTCGGAAACCAAGCGCAACAACACTCCAGATTTTATAGGGGAAATTTCCCGGCCCGCTTTGAACGTGTTGTACGAAGGGACACAGGGACACATTCTGAAAAACTGACATACTGCTTGATAACAAGTTTATTCCGGTTTTGCTGCTATCCAGGCGGAGCGCAAAAAGCAGGAAGATCGTGGCCTCTTTATTTCGTTGCTTGATGGGACAGATCCAGGGCGCTCACGCTGATCTCTGCCTGTGTTTGATTTTCTCGGAGAGTTTCTGCAAAGAGAAAGTGGGTGAGCGGCAGAAAGCAATTAACTCCTTTTCATACTCGAGAAGATCATCCGCCGCCGCCGGAAGCTGATCGGCAATGAAGGATGGGATCAACTGCACTCCCTGCTGATCCCCGTGCAGCAGGTCACCCGGCTTCACCACCAAACCGGCCACTTCCACGGGGCAACTGAAATCCGTGACATGGGCGTAGGCGTGGGAAACCGAGACGTTACCCGCAAAGACTTGCAAACCGGTTGCTTCGACACCAGCCAAGTCGCGCACCGATCCATTGGTGACATAAGCGGTGCAGCCGAGCGCCACGGCAATGTTGGCATGGATCTCGCCCACAAAGGCGCCGATACCCGGAATGTGATCGGAGTCCTGCATCACGACAAAACGCGGGGTCGGAACCGTCACGAGATACGACCACCAATCCATATTTTCGTAATAACAGCGCCCTTGCAGGGGAGTGGAGGAGGTCCGAATGCGTCCCGTTACGGCGTAACCCACTCGGGGCGAGAAACCCGGATACTGGCAGCGAACGGAAGCGTTCATGAAACCCTCATTGCGGAGTCGGACGTGAAACTGCTCAATCGCGTTTGAAACTAAGCAACCATCGAGTTGTTGGAGCCGTGCAATGGTTTGTTCGGAAACGGTCTTCAAATCAGGCATGTCTGTTGACTCTACTTTTCAGCGTGGAAAGACTCTCTCGAAGAGCTGCTCCGGTCATGATCCGAGTTAGCCAAGAGCCTTAGCTTTACTATCTTGCATTTCCGCAGAGTTCGCCATACTGTGCTGAGGGGATTTTTGCGGCAAAAAGCTACCAGACCGGGCCTATTCTCCCGCTACTCTTGCCAGCGTCCGACCGCTGTTAAACGGCTGATCTGATCGAGCAAAGGATGACCCGTGCGCTCTACTCGATCGAACACGCCGGGACTACTGTCGCGACAGGATGGCGAAGCGCCAAAAAAGCCGGTACACTCAACCCATCTGATCCGTACGCCGACGACCTCTTTAATCCCATGCCGCCGATACGTATTCTTCTCGCCAATCACCATCCCATTATCCGCAGCAGCCTCCGGTCGCTGTTAGAACGCGAGCCGGAATTCCGGGTGATCGCCGAGGCGGCGAATGGGCGGGAGGCGGTAGTTCTGGCGAACTATAAGCATCCGGAGATTATTCTGCTGGAGGTGGCGCTTCCCCATCTCAATGGGATAGCGGCCGCGCGCGAGATCGCTATGAGGGACGGGTTGTCAAAAACGGTTTTTGTGACGGCTCACACGGATGAATGTTACGTGGGAGAAGCATTCCGGGCCGGAGCGAGAGGATACGTCATGGCCGATGCAGCGCCAGCGGATCTCGTGCCTGCCATTCACGCTGTGGCCAACGGTCGTCTGTTTCTGAGCCCAGCGATGAGCAGGCATTTTTTAGGAGGTCCGGCGCAAAGATGGGCGGGCGAGGGGGCATTTTCGGAATACCAAAAAGAACTATGCTGCTTGTTGGCAGCCGGATATGATAGGCGAGAAATGGCTTTACGCCTGCAGAAGGACATCCTGCAATTACAAGCCGATTTTCAAACTGTAAACGATGCTCTCGATCATCTGAGGGTTCCCGAAGTTCTCGTGAAATCTATCCGGGAGAACCAGCGCCTCACCGAACGCGCCTAACGGTCATCCTCTTGAGCGAAGGACGGCACCGATTTGTAAATGCGCTACGAGAAGAGATCACGCGCCGGCACAGAGTATCCTTCCTGAGATCCGAAATATCCCATTCGCTGGAGGAGATCAGTCCGTTAACCCCGGTCGAGCTCAGATTCTTTCCCGCCAAGTTGCCGATGAGTTCTACCGTGGTGGATAGAACCTAGACCGACAGAGTCGATTTCCTGCAGAAGCGCCTCATATCCATGAATGAGCGGGGTAAGAGCGCCGAGAGTCAAGGGTTTTCGGGCGACCTCGTAGCCACCGAGTGCCAGAAGTGCAAGGCATAGTCTCTCGTCAGGTGCGAAGGAAAGTAGAATCAGACAGGCCGACGGCTTCGTCTTGAGCAGCACGACTGCTCCCTCGGACCACTCGATGTCCCGCAAGTCCTGGTCATATAAAATAACCGACGCCTTTTCCTGCTGCTGAAGCGCGACTGCGACAGTGAGGTTTGAGGCTACAAGCAAATGCCAACCATAGCGCAGCGAGAACGTACGTATTGTGTCGCATTCCGATCGGTGTGCTGAAACGAGCAGAATGGTTCGTGTCTTATTATGAGTACTGTTCGTTCGTTGCTGTAACCCGCTCCCGGCAAAGAGTCGTTTGAAAAATTCGAGTGCCATCGATTGCCCTTTCCCGCTCTATAGCAAGCTTTGCTTTTGTGACAGGATGCTGATTCCACGCTACAGCTTGCGAACAGGATCGTCCATACGGTTCCGGCAGTATTGATCGATAAAAACCTTAGTAGATAGAGCAGAGCGATTATCCATCACCCTGCGGAAGATCCATCGACTCTAAAACAGGACGCCGAACGAGAGCGTCATGAACTCGTTATTGGCGTGCGACAAAAAACGGTTGTATCGAACGTCGCTGACAAACTTGAATCCACTCTCCCCGAGAGCGTAGGTGATGCCGCCGCCGACATTAAACCCGCCCTTGTAATTCGTGAACTCCGCAATAATAGGAGCGCCGGAGGAGGAACAATACCCATAATAGGGATCGCAATAGCCAACCGCCTGCGAGGGATCAGTAAAGGCCAGCGTGCGGGAGTACAACCCATAGCCGGCGGTACCGTATCCGCTGAACTTGCTTTTCGGGTGTATATAATATCGGGGACTCAGGGTGAAACTCCAGAAGCGGTTGAACCCGTCCGGCTGGTTGAATGCGGCCAGGGCGTTGTTCGTCAGCGAAAAATGATCGTATTGAAATTCGAGCAGGCCCGCGATCTCCGGGGTAAACTTCCAGCCCGCGCCGAGTAGAAAGTTATAGCCCGTATTTAAACGGTCTTTGGCCGAACCGACGGGAAAAGAAACGCCGCCGCCGCCCTCGAAGGTGAACTTGTCGAATGTCTGGCCCGAACTCAGCAGGGCGAAAGAGGACCAAACAAGTAAAGTTGCTACTGTGATTTTCATAGTGATAGTAGAGCGCCCGGTATGGCGCTCTACTATCACTATGAAAAGGACCGGTACAGGGATCAATACTGTCCCAGGGGTATTTTCACGAAGAACTCACACCAGAACGCGTGCGCGTCTGTTATGGATATCCCACGAAAAACGATGAGTGATACCTTTTTTCCAAAGCGGACGAGAAACGAATGCGATGAACTGCTGTTTCATAACTGAAAAATTACTGCCGTGAGAGTATTTCCCTGCTAAAGCAAACCTATTAAGGTGGGAAAGAGGGAAGATTGAAGTAGAGGCAGGAACGCCAGTGCCCATCCCGATACCCCAACGGGTGTCCTGCCGCCATCTTCCCTTTCGATTCCGGCTGAACACGACGAAGTGGCAGCGGAGAAACGGCCTCTCGATCATGGGTCGTCATAGGGCCTGTGACCGGGAAAGGAGAGAGGATATGAAAGGCAAGGGCGTTGTTGCCATGCTGTTAACCGTCGGGATAGGTTTCACCAATGGGTTTTCTCAATCGGCGAGCCGTGAGCGGGCTACTGCGGAATCTTCGCACCGAAAGCCGCCGCAAATGCCGCCGCCTGGGAAAACAGGAGTTCTCCAGGAGCTAAGTAGTTCGTTTGAAGAGATTTCGGAACACTCCGGCCAGGCGGTCGTCGAGATTTTTGCGCACACGTACAGCCCGGGGAACTCGGACAACGGGGGCGCGCTGCTCACCAGTCAAAACAGCAGTGCTTCGGGTGTGCTCCTCAGCCCGGATGGTTATATTCTGACGAACGCGCATGCCGTGAGAGGAGCGCATAGTCTCCGGGTTCATCTCGCCAGCCGTCCGGGGGGAAAATGCAGACCGGCTCGGGCCTCAGCCGGGGTCGCGGGTTCACAGCGGCTCTTGTCGGAATGGATACTGAAACCGATCTGGCCGTGATCAAAGTGGAGGGAACGAATCTTCCTTACCTCGAGTTTGCCGACTCCAATGAATTGAAGCAGGGCCAACTGGTGCTGGCGCTCGGGAGCCCTCTCGGATTGGATCATTCGGTGAGTTTGGGAGTGGTCAGCGCTGTTTCCAGACAGATCAAGCCGGATGACGCCATGGCTTACATCCAAACCGATGCTCCGATCAACCCCGGCAATAGCGGCGGTCCTTTGCTCGATGCTGAGGGGCGAGTCGTAGGCATCAACACCTTTATCATGACGCAATCCGGCGGCAGCGAAGGCATTGGATTTGCCATTCCGAGCAATGTTGCCACGTTAGTCTACGAACAACTAAAAACACAGGGTCATGTTCATCGCGCCAAGCTGGGGCTCGTGGTGCAAACGATTAATCCCATCATGGCGGATGGTCTGAGCCTCGAAACGGATCGCGGCGTGATTGTTTCGGATGTCGAGCCGGATGGTCCTGCCGTATCCGCCGGAATCAAACCGGACGACATTATTCTGGCGCTGAACGGGAAAAAGGTGAGAAGCGTTCGTCAGTTGGATGCCGCCGTTTTTCGGCAAAGACCGGGCGAGACGATCACACTCCATGTGCAACGCGGTGTAAGTGAAAGCGATGTGTTCCTGAAAACGCAAGAAGAGTCGAATGGTTTGTGAGCTTTCGGCAAAAATGCACATGCCCATCTGGATCAGCAATTTGTCACAGATTTTTTATTGCCGGAAGATCGTCAGGCGTTCTGCGCCAGCGTGTTCCGGTAATTCCACGGCATCCAACGGGCTGGCTCCGTGGCCAGTTCCTGCGCGTGGCGCTGCAGTTCGGTCAGGTACTCGAAGGAGTTGACCCGGCAGAGTTCGCACGTGTGGATCAAGCTCATGAATAAGTCGCCCACTTCGGCTCCGTGCAGGGTGCGATAGAAGAGACCGTTTTTCCGATGCAACACCGCCCGCTTCAAGGCTCTTTCGACAAGGTTGTTGTCGAAGGGAGCGTTTTTCTCCCGCAGAAACAGGGTGAGGGGCTGCCAATGCCGCAATAAATACGTGATCGCCTTGCCCAGTCCGGAGTTCGGGTCCGTTTTCTTGTGCGCGAGTTGGTTTTCCAGCCAGTGGTGCAGTTCCTCCATCACCGGACCGCTATGCTGCTGATGAAAGAGCAGTCGCTCCGCAGCGGTCAACTGGCGATCACCAGCCTCCGCTTCATAGCCATAGACACGGCCGACTTGCTCCAGCACATAACGACATTCAGCGGGAAAGTTTGCGGCTATGTCCACGAACTGCCTTCTGCCGTGCGCCAAACAGTTTGCCAGCAACACCTCCACACCGCTTGGCAGTTTCGGAATGTTGCGCGATAGGGCGTCGCACATCTGAATGGGTGGACGCAGCTCCGCCTGGCGTTCGCGGAGCACGTCGGCCAGATTTTCCCCGGCATGCTGACGCCCGGTAAAGTACAGTGCGATCGGTTGTCCTTGCCGGGTGGACACAATGCCGCTGGTGAAGACACCTGTGCGTTCGTCCGACGGCTCGCGGGCCAGACGCAACACCCGCATCCGCGTGTCATCGTTGTGCAGCACCTCGCCTTGCGCCCCTTGCCGGATCAACTCCTCCAGCGCCGGTTGGATGATTTCTGCCGCTGCTTCGACGATTTCCCACTGCGTGGCGGCTGGCAATGGAATGCCGACACTGGCCTGCAACTTCTCCAACCGGTAAAACGGAACGCCGCTGCCGTACTTGAGTTGCGCGATCATCGCCGCCGTGCTCTCGTCATATCGGTCTGGTCCGGCTTCTTTCGGCTCCTCAGCAGTAAAGATTTGGCCGCAAGCATTACAGCGCCAACGTTCTAATTCATACACGGTCGCCGCCAGCGGCGCTTGTCCGATGATCCGCACCAACGGCTTGGGTTTTTTCTGGCGGTAGACTTTTCCGATTTCGCAAGCGGGGCAGCGGTCGCCCGACTGCAGTTGAACGTGCCGCACCTCCACCTTTCGTGCCCCGGTGAACGCCGCTGCTCCATTCCGCCCGTGGCCGGATAGTGAGTTTTGTTCGGCGCTGGAGACGTTTGGCTCCGTCGCTGCTCGATCTATGGCTTCGGCTAACACGGTCTCGGTTTTTTCGGTACTCCGCACCGGCCTGAGCAAATCGACTAAGGCGTGCAAGGCATGCTTGAGCTTCTGATAATCTGCTTCGTTCAGCGGAGTCTGTCGCGCCTGTTCCAGGATCTGCTCCAGCTCCGGCAGATTCACCTCCACTTGTGGTCGGGCACGTTTCATGGCAGGCGCTCACAAATCCAAAAAAGCCATTTGGCAAAAATCTGCTCTCTCGATGGGGCTACTCTTATTCTTGCCGTAGCGCCAGCATGGGATCGACTTTGGTGGCGTAACGAGCGGGAATCCAGCAAGCCACGATCGCGCTGCACAGGACGAGAACCGCAGCCACTCCCGTGTCTGTCCAGCGAATCGTTTGAAAACCGGCCACACGGCTGCGCAGAATCAGCGTCAGCAGCGAAGCCAAGCACAACCCGGCGAGAAGTCCTGTGGCTACACTGAGGAACGCCTGCCGAAACACTAAAAGATGTACCTTCCCGGCCGTAGCGCCCAGCGCCATCCGAATCCCCATCTCTTGCGTTCGGCGTGAGGTTGTATAAGAGGTTACGCCGTACACTCCCGCGAGGGCCAACAGCAAGGCCAGCACACCCGTGCCTGATAACAGGCTGACTAGGAAGCGGCGATCGGCAATCGTATCGTCCACTAAGGTTTGCAGGGAGGCGCTCAGCAACACGGGTTGGTTCGAGTCCACTCCGGCGATGGCTCGTCGTAAGGCGCTGTCCATTTCTCCCAAGGGCCGCTCGGTCCTCAACACAATAAAGGCCGCGTTTTCAAAGGCGCCCGCCGCTAGATAGACGTTCTCAGGGAGCGGTCCCTCTAAGGCGGCCTGTCGGATGGTGGAGACCACACCCACGACTTGCCGCCAGTCCTGGGAACTCGTGGGAGAGCAGCCAATACAGATCTGCTGGCCGACCGCGTTTTGTCCCGGCCAGAAACGTTGGGCGACGACCTCGTTGACCAAGGCGGTTTTGCTGGCTCTTTGCGTCTCTTCGGGGCGAAACCAGCGGCCAGCGATGAGATGTACGCCCATCGCTTGCAAGTAGTTTCCGCCAATCACGTCGATTTCGGCCACCGACGGGCCGTTGCGGTCCCCTGATCCGGGCGCACCCGTGCTGATTAAGCCGCCATGATTTTCGCCGCTGAACGGGAGAGCATCGACGATTCCGGCGTTGTCGATGCCGGGAATGGCATTGATCGCTTCCAGAAAACGTTGGTATACGGTTGCCCGCTGCTCCGGTGTGGGATAACGTTCGGGTGCCGGAAGGACAACGGCGGCTAAGATGCGACGAGCGGCAAACCCAGGATCACTCTGGAGAAGGGCGAGAAAACTTCCTAACAACTGCCCGCCCAGGAGCACCAGCACCACACTCACGGCGACTTCGGCAGCGACGAGAGAGGCGCGCATCAAATCCCGTCTCGCCAGACCAGGCGCTCGTGTTCCCAAAGTATGAAGAGAGGCGGGAGTCGCCGAGCGAACCGAGCGCAGAGCCGGAGCCAGCGCGAACACTATGCCATTCACAACCGCGACAGCGATCGCAAACATCAAAATGGTCCCGTCCGCGCGTGCCTCTGCCAAGCGCGGGATACTCACGGGAGCGATTTTGGGTAGCAGGCACCAAGCAGCCAGACTCAACAGATAACCTCCTACCCCTCCGAGGGTCGATAAGACATAGCTTTCGGTGAGAAACTGACGAAGGAGGCGAACCCGTCCGGCGCCCAGGGCCAAGCGCAAAGCAGTTTCACGCTGACGAAGGAGTCCGCGTGCCAGCAGAAGGTTGGCCACGTTGGCGCATCCAATGAGTAAAAACAGCCACGCGGCCATCATCAGAAAAAGAAGCGCGTGACGGGCTGTACCGATTTCCCGCTCTTGCAGAAGCCCGAGCTGTAACGTTCGATCGCGGTTACGATCCGGGAACTCACGCCGGAGCGCCGTATTGACGGATGTTAAATCCTGCTGCGCTTCCTGGAGCGATGTGCCGGGACGGAGACGCGCTACCGCGCCCAGGCCGCCCTTCATCGAGTTCGGCCCACCCGTCTTCAAGGGTGCCCAGAACTCAACATACGGAGCAGGCGTGTGAGTCGCGGCTCGGCGAAGCGGAAAGTTGAAATCAGCAGGCATCACGCCAATGACCAGGCAATGGTGTCCGTTGACGATAACCGTTTGCCCGATGATGCTTCGGTCCTGCCGAAAGCGTTTCGTCCACAGGCCGTAGCTGAGGATCATTTCTTCCGGGTGCCCCGGCTGATCCTCGTCAGGAGAGATGTTGCGCCCCAGCAGGGGAGAAACGCCCAAGGTGGGAAACAGGTTGGCCGTGACGCGTAGACCGTAAAGAGCCTGCGGCGGGCCGCCTGCTGATCCGCCGAGATCAAAGACCGCGTTGCGGTAGATGCCGACCGAGGCCAGCGTCCGCGTGCGTCGAATAACTTCCTGGGCATCATTCCAAAAAATCCAATCCGTGTGGGATGGTTCTGCGAGATCATCGGCGCTGCGGAGCTGGATAATCCGTTCGGGATGAGCATACGGCAGGGGATTCAAAAGCACGGCCTTAACCGCCGCAAAGACAACGGCGGTCGCCCCCACACTCAAGGTGATCGAAAGGAGAGCCACCAATGTGGACAGCGGTGTGCGACGTAGGAACCGGAACGCGATCCGCGTATCCTGCAGCAGCGTGTCAAGCCAGAGAATCACGCTTGCCTCACGAGTCTGCTGCTGAATGCTGGTCAGGTTGCCGAAGGAACCGACAGTCTGACTACGATGAAACTCCAGTTCTTCCTGGATGTCGGCGGCCAAGGCTTCCGGTCGGAATAAGTTGATAAGCTTTCGGAACATCGGTCTGCTCAAGCCAATCCTAGAAAGCCGGCCACCGCTGCCGCATGCTGTTGCCAGCTCTTGGTTTCCTCGGCTAACTTCCTTCTGCCCAGGTTCGTGAGCCGGTAGTAACGCGCCCGGCGATTATTTTCGCTCCGTTTCCACTCCGCCTGGATCAGCCCGGCGGCTTCCATGCGTCGCAATGCCGGATACAATGATCCCTCTTCGACTCGAAGTTGATGGTCGGAGGCAGCCAAAATGTGGCAGGTAATCCCGTAGCCATGCTGAGTGCCCCGTGCCAAGGTTTGGAGGATTAAGAGATCGAGCGTCCCCTGCAGAGTATCTTTCGGCATGCGTTTTTCTTTCCTAGATGTCTAGGAAAGAGTATCGCTCCAAACGGCTTTCGAGTCAACGGCGATATGGAAGCAGGTGTCATGAACACTTTCCAGCGCTTGTTCAGAAGAAATCTTTTAGCCGGAAATCTCACCACGATCCTTGGTTGCTTCCGGTCCATTGACGGGACGCCAAAGCGGGGCTGCTGATGTGTTGGGGTTTCCGGCCGCGAGCAGCAACTGCGCTTGATACGCCTCAATCGTACGGGCTGGCCCGGAGCCGTTCGGCCACCAGGAGAATCGTCCCTTCGACAGGCGCTTCTGCGCCAGAAAAAATCCTTGGCCGTCATAAGTCAAAATACGAATCGACGTCGCCCGACGACTCCGAAAGAAAAACAAGCAGCCCGAAAACGGATCGGCGCGGAGTTGTTCCCGGCACAACCGAATAAGTCCGTCGATACCTTTTCTTCCATCGACCGGCTCCAGCGCCACCAGGATGCGCATGTGCGGCGTGATCTGCAACATGTGTCAATGGCTCAGGAAAGTGCGAATAATACTGGTCAACTCATTCACTTCCAGCGCGGGTAGTTCCAGTCGCAGCTTGCCCGGTGTCGCTTCCAACTCAACCCGACAGGAGCTAACAGCCACAGGAGCAGGCCCGACCAGTTCGACAAAGGTCGGCGCGGAAGGAGAAACGGTGCGTTTTCGCTTCGGTCGCTTCCGACCTTCCACGCGCTTCTTCAGGCCGACGTAATCCAAGTGCAGCACCCGCGCCGTTTGATGCACGCCATAATGCCGGGCTACTTCAGTTGCGGCGGCCCAGAACGGCTCCGGCAAGCGCGAGCGCACGCGATGCGTGCTGCGAAACTCCGCTAACTGTTGCTGCAGTTGCACCAGTTCCTCCGGTAGGCTCGTCAGGTTCTGACTCATGAGGGGGACCTCCTAGGCCCTGAGCCGAACCTAACAGGAAAGGCTACGTCCTGTCATGCATCTCTGCCGGAAACATACAAAATCTTTGCAACACAACCGCGATCTGCACCAGCGGGGCAAACTGCCACTCCGGCAGTCGGCTTGGTATCGCAAACCACAATTGACTTTCTCGGACACGATCGCAGCGGTGCGACAACAGTTGTGGACCAGCTCACTTTTTGCAGGGTCCCCCCAACAACAGGACGATATAGAAAGTTTTTTCCCATCGCTCCAACACTTGACGGAAGCGCTCTGCTATGCGGCTTGATGGATAAAGTCGAGCTTAGAGGGAGTTTGAAGAGGGGCGATTGTTTACCCTGGCAGATTGAATCCTTCTCGAACCTCTTACGATACCGACCTCACCGATGCGGAATGGGAACAACTGGCACCGCTCGTACCTCCTGCTCAACCGGGCGGCCGTCCTTCCAAACATAGTCGCCGTGAGATTTTGAATGGCATCTTTTATGCCGTGCGCAGCGGCAGCGCCTGGAAACTGCTGCCGCACGATCGGCCGCCCGGGCGCACGGTCTATCATTACTTTTGGCGGTGGCGTCGCGAAGGAACGTGGCAGCAGATCCATGACACGCTGCGCGAACGGGTGCGGGAAGCGGCCGGTTGAAACACGAAGCCAAGTGCTGCGATTCTGGATAGTCAATCGGTACGCACCAGTGAAGCAGGCGACGTGCGCGGTTTCGACGCCGGCAAGAAGATCCGTGGGCGCAAGCGCCACATCCTCGTGGATACACTCGGCTTGCTTTTACTGGTCGTGGTAACGGCCGCGAACGTGCAAGATCGAAACGGAGCACAACTCTTACTCTCACCCTTAGCTCAACAGTTCCGGCGTCTACGGCTGATCTGGGCGGATGGCACTTATGCTGGCGAACTGGAAGCTTGGGCTCGCGGTTTACGCCAGTGGGGCAAGGTACGGCTGGAGATTGTGCGCAAGCCCAAAGGAAAAAAAGGCTTTGCAGTTCTACCGTGGCGCTGGCGGGTGGAACGGACCTTCGCCTGGCTCTGTCGGAACCGGCGACTCAAATGCGACTATGAACGGTTACCGCAGACCACGGAATCGCTCATCTATGTCGCCATGATCCGGTTGATGACACGCCGACTCGCGGCATCGTGACCCTTTTCAAACTCCCTCTTACACAAACGCCCCCGCAAGGAGCTTAAGACCAGCACCCCATTCCCCTCGGGATAGCAAACCACGTACTCTTTGGCGCCAGATTCATTCCGTCTCGGAGCGGCGACACCCAGCGTTCCTTATAGTTGGTGTCGGTGTTCATCTTAAAGGCGAAAGTTTCTGAACAGTATTTCACAAGGAAGGAGTCCAATTGAGCGGCAGCGAGGATGCGGATCGAGCTGCAATTTCCCGGTTAAATACTATGTTACTTTCTTTCTTGCTCGCCACTGCGATTCAATGCCATCTATCAACTTATCCGGCCGGGAGAAGCGCAGAAGCGAAGGAGATAAAGTCGAGCCGAGCAGAGGTCGAACACGAGGGTGAAGTTACATACTACGAGAAAGGGAAAAAGTTGGCGGTCAGAATTCGCTCACAGGTCGAGATAACTTACGACTTATCTGACACTCACAAAGTTTATAGTCTGCCCCCGGACCTAAAAGTTGGCGATCAGGTCCTCTGTTCCGAGGCGGATCAGACCAGCAGCACCAAAATCATTACGATCACGCTCAAGAAGGCGCAGGGATAACTTAATGTCAAGGCAACGGGGAGATCAGAACCAAAACCGGGCTATTGCAGTTTTTCGTCGGCTATAAGGCAACACGACGGAATTCGTAGTTGACGTTGATCCCCCTGCCAGTCCGTTGTCTTACCGTTCTCGTCCTGGACGTAAGCCGACACGCTCAGCCAAGAACATGCCGCGCTTGGTTTCACGACCATGGATACGCTGATGATGGCGAGCGCCTGCGCCGCACGGGCAATCTTGTGTAAGAGGAACATGTAACATGCTTCCTTTGTATGACCAGTTAAACTTGTTTTGATCGCCATTTATAGCACCTGGCTCTCTTCGCTTCCCACGGAGAAATCTGTGTCGAGGAATACTCAAGCCTCGAAAAGTGTGGACAGTTCGGATACGCGTTCGGGTTCCGCTGATTGCTTTTGCTTTTCGTTTTGCTGATCCTGGCTGTCTTTTTTGCTGAACCATGGATAGAGCATGGGCAGCAGATACAACGTCAGCATCGTGGCCGTGATCAGACCGCCAATCACCACCGTCGCCAAGGGCCTCTGCACTTCCGCGCCCCGCGAGGTCGACGTTGCCATGGGAATAAAGCCCAGGCTGGCAACGGATGCTGTCATCAGAACGGGCCGAAGCCTATCTTCCGCGCCTTCCTTAATTGCTTCAAGCACTTTTTTGCCGCCAGCGCGAAGCGCGTCGATGTGGCTCACCATGACAACGCCGTTTAGAACCGCCACGCCAAAGAGCGCAATGAACCCAATCGAGGCCGACAAGCTCAAGTCTAAGCCTCGTACCCAAAGTGCGGCCACGCCGCCGACCAGCGCAAAGGGCACAATCATTAAAATCAGTAAAGCTTGCCGGGCGGACTGGAAAGTCGCATAAAGCAGGCCAAAGATGATCACAATGGAAATCGGCAACACAAACGCCAGCCGCTTATTGGCCCGCTGCTGATTTTCGAATTCTCCTCCCCAATCCAGCGTGTATCCCGCCGGTAGTCTCATTCCTTTTGCTATCTTTTGCTGAGCGTCTTGTACGAAGCCGCCCAGATCCCGCCCACTCACGCTTGCCTGCACCGCCACGCGGCGGCGCGCGCCTTCGCGGTTGACCATCTCCGGCCCGCGAACAACCTTCAACTCCGCCACCTGACGCAACTGCACGCGCTCGCCATTCGGAGCCATCAGGTACAGATCGCCGAGAGCATCGATATTGTTGCGATAAGTTTCCGGCAAGCGGACGGCGATACCAAACCGGCGCTCGCCTTCCACCATTTCCGAGACCTGTTTGCCGCCGAGCATCGTTTCCACCAACTCGCGCACATCCGACACGTTCAGGCCATAACGATCCATTTCCGGGCGGTTTACTCCCACGCGCAGTTCGGCAACGCCCATGGAGCTGTCTTTTTGCACTTCCGCCGCACCCTTCACCGTTGAAAGGAGTGATACCGCTTTGGTTGCCAGTTGGTCCAAGGTATCGAGATCTTCGCCAAAAATCTTTAACGCCAAGTCGCCGCGAATGCCCGTTACTACTTCATCCATCCGCATTTCCATCGGCTGCGTAAAGACAAACGCGGTTCCCGGAATCTCGTTCAGCGCCTTTGATAGTTTTTCCGTCAGTTCCTCTTTTGACTTACAGCATTTCCAGTCTTTCTGCGGCGCCAAGGTCAAATAGGAATCGCTTTCTTCGATACCCATGGCTTCGGTCGCCTGGTCGGGACGTCCCAGCTTACTGACAACGTGCGTTATTTCCGGAAAACCGCGAATGACTTTCTCAATCTGATTGCCGAGGTAAATCGATTCGTCCAGCGAGATGCCGGGCAGCTTGCGCGAGGTCACAACCAGAGAGCCCTCGTCCAGCTTCGGCATGAACTCCGTCCCGATAAACTTCAGCGACACCGCCGCGGCGAAAACGAGGGCCAGCGCTCCGGCCAAAATGGGCCAACGGTGATTCAATGTCCAGTGAAGCGATCGTCCGTAATGATTGCGAAGGGAGTCAAACCAACCGCGCTTTCGGGACGTTTCACGGGAAGAGTTCTCTTTCCGGCGCTGACGAAGGGCAAAACTGGACACAGTGGGGATAGCAAACAAAGCCAACAACAGAGACCCCGCCAAGGCTGCGCATACGGTGATTGCCATGGGATGAAACATGCGGCCTTCCAGGCCCTGGAGGGTAAAAATGGGCAAGTATACCGCGATAATGATAGCCACGCCAAAGGTGATAGGTCGCGCCACTTCGTGAGCGGCTCGCCGAATGGTCTCCTTCGGATCGTCATCCTGTCCGGCTTCCAGCCGCCGAACGGAGTTTTCCACCATAACAACAGCGCCGTCGACGATCATCCCAAAATCAACAGCCCCTAAGCTCATGAGGTTTGCCGATACCCCAAATGCCGCCATTCCTAAAAATCCGAACAGTAGGGACAGCGGAATCACAGAAGCCACCACCAGGGCCGCCCGCCAATTGCCGAGAAAGAGCAGCAACACAACAATTACGAGAACGCTGCCTTCGATCAGGTTGTGTTTCACCGTGGCTATCGTGGCGTCAATGACTTCGCTCTGATCGTAAAACGGCGCAATGGTAACGCCGTCCGGCAGCTTCAATGACGTCATCCGTTGTTTCACATCGCTAATGAGTTGCCTTCCGTTTGAACCTTTCGTAATAATCACCATGCCGCAAACAGTTTCACCCTGCCCGTCGCTCATAATCGCGCCTTGCCGGGGATACGGAAGCTGCCGCACGGAAGCCACGTCGCGAAGCAGAATCGGAACGCCGTTCTGGGAGCGCATGACAATGCGTTCTAGATCTTCGATGCCGTTCGCACGGCCTATGCCGCGAATTGTGTATTGTTCCTCGTTATGCGAGATAAAACCGCCGCCGAAGTTGGCGTTGTTTTCCGAAACCTGCTGCACGACGTCGTGTACTGTCAGTCCGTAACGGCGCAATGTCAGAGGATCAACCTCGACCGTGTACTGTTTGGTGTATCCGCCCCAGGAGTTCATTTCGCTCACGCCGGGGATGGTGCGCAGATCGTATCGGACTACCCAGTCGAGCAGCGTCTTTCTTTGCATCAGATCTGCTTTCCCGCCTCGCAAGGTGAATTGATACACCTCGCCAAAAGCCGTAGCCAACGGTCCCAGCTGTGGTTCCAGTCCCGGCGGTATGCGTGATCTTATTTCACCTAAGCGCTCGCTCACCATCTGTCGCGCCAAGTAGATGTTCATGGAGTCGTCGAACACGACAGTGATCATCGACAGCCCGAGCTTCGAGACGGAGCGAACAACTTGCGTTTTGGGCATTCCGAGCAAGGTTGACTCAACCGGGAACGTAACCAGTTGCTCCACTTCCACGGGCGACATGCCGGGCACTTCGGTTGTGACCAGCACCTGAACGTTCGTCAGATCGGGGTAAGCCTCGATGTTGAGATGGAGCATCGTATACACGCCGCCTGCCATCAACCCTAGTAAAGCAATAAGAACAAGCCAACGATTGTTCAGGAAAAAATCCAACATATGAAAAGGACCTACTCGCCGATTTGGCTCTTCAGCATTTGCGATTTCACCACAAAGCTGCCTTTAACAACCACGGCGTCCCCGGCGTTGAGTCCGACGCTAATTTCGGCCTCTCCGTTTAATCGGTGGGCAATTTGTACCGGTTTTGGTTCGAATGTGTTATTTGCTTTGCGCAAAAAAACAAGGGAACCGCCGTTCACGTCTTGAATGGCTTCTTCCGGCACAAAGAGCGCCTGTTTTGACATGCCTCGCATAATTTGCGCATTCACGTACATGCCAGCCCGTAGTTTCATTCCTGCGTTTGGAAGGAGGATACGGACCTGCAAGGTACGCGTTTTCGGATCGAGTTCCGTTCCTAAACCTGTGATCCGCCCGCGAAAAGCAGCATCAGGGTAAGCCTGCGACAAGATTTGCGCTTTGTCGCCCCTATGAACTTTTGATATGTCCGGCTCGTCAACGGAAGCAATCATCCACACGCTGCTCAAATCCGACATGGTGAAGACCTCCTCGCCAGGCTCAACCACCGCGCCCGGCGTAATCATTCGATTCACAACAGTGCCTGATATGGGTGCGATCACGGGCACTTGTTCCGTTTCCTCAGTAATACTCGTCAGCGCGGAAGCGGGAATCCTCAAAATATCAGTCAAATGCGCCACTTCTTTTTCCACCGAAATGCGCGCGCCAGCAAGATCGGTCTGCGCACTTCGCAGGTCGGCCTCGGCCTTCTCCACTTCCTGTTTGGAAGCCGACTTCAGTCCGTACAGCCTGACCATCCGGTCACGCATGCGTTCCTGGTAAGCGACCGCGTTTTGCTGTCGATTCACTGCTTCCAGCGCTGTTTCGTAGGCCGCGCGAGTTTCATGCACGTCATGGCTATGCATGCGGGCCAGCACAGCGCCGCGACGCACATAATCACCCGCATTAGCGCGGATCTCGGTGATACGCCCATCCGTGTACGTCCCAATGTGAGCGGTCCGTTCTTCATTGATGACAATTTGGCCGGCAGCCGTCAGATATTCGGGAATCGCGCGCCATTCAATCCGGGCCACTTGAATGCCGGCCTTCTCTTGCGCTGCGCCGTCAATGGTGACTTCACCGCCCGTTGCGCCTGAGCCGGACTTGCTCTGCGACCTATTTTGATCCGAAGAACCGGCCTTTTTGCTCTCACCGCTGCCGCTCTCGCCCTTGCCGCATCCGAACAGTATCGCCATGGTTAATGCGCATAAAGCAATCCGATTCATGGGGTACTCCCATCGGCCAAACCTTGCCCGCCTACCAGGTAGAGACCAATAATACTTTGATGCAGGTCAGCTAAGGCGCGATAGTATTCCACTTGCGTCTGAATGCGGCTTCGCTCCGCGTCGAGGAGCCGCAGCAGATCAATGCCGCCTTCGCGGTAAGCAGCGCGCGCCAGCCTCTCCGCTTCTGTAGCCCGTGACAGCGTGTCAGGCAACGTATCGAGCAACGCTCGTTGATCCTGGTACGCTCGGATGGCGGCTTCCATATCGGCTTTTACGTTAGTCTCTACGAGGCTTAAGTTGGCGCTTGCGATATGCAGACGCGCCTGGGCGCTCGCGATATTTCCCTGATTGCGATTTCGTAGGGGAAGGTTGATTTGTACGGCGCCGTAGAACGTGTCATACCCTACATTGCGTTTGTAACCCACAAAAGCCTCTGGATCAGGCTTGCTGTTGGCTTTTTGCAAACGCATGTTTGCTTCGGCTTCCGCTATCGCTTGGCGGGCCATCCGCAGTTCGGGCCGCCGTTCCAGGACACGCGTCATTTCTGGCAAGGTGACTTTGCCAACGTTTTCCAGCGAATCAGTGAAGTGAGTTGGAGGAAACTCCTGTTTCCCCATCGCGCGGTAAAGATTCACCAGGGCCTGATTCGCGTCACGGATAGCGGTTAGCACTTCCGCTCCCGTACGATCCCGCTCCAATTGGATTCGCATCAGGTCCGCTTCCGCCAGGACACCTTCCTTGACGCGGTTCCGGCTGTAATCAACGTCCTCCTGATAGGTCCGCAAGATCTCTTGCAGTAAGTCTCGGGCGCGCGCTGAACTGACCGCGGTCCAATAGGCCGCGCCTACGCGGCCGGTAATCTGCCGACGCGTTAGTTCTCCCTCTAATTGCGTCGTCTGCACCGCCGAAGCCGCAAGGTCGACACGGCGCTCTCGTTTACCGGCAGTTTCAATGACCTGCCCTACTAACAAATAATCTTCGGTAGAGTTGACAAAAGAGAACGGTAATTGATTTGTTGGGGGGCGGATATCTTCGGACTGCACCGTAACTCGTGGGTTTGGCTTCAATCCAGCCTGCGTTTGCTGTCCGCGCGCGTCTTCCACGCGTCCCTCCGCTGCCGCTAGCTGTGGATTTCCCTGTAAAGCTTGCGCCAAGGCGCTTTGAAACGAAAGCTCCACCGGCTGAGCCCACGCGCAACGGGCAACAAGGAAACAAAGAACAATCACAGGAGAAACACAGGACACTGCCGAGCAACGCCCGGCAGCCAAGGGCTTAGTGGAGCTAATCGCGTGGGCTACCGAGCAGCCGGCATACAATCCTGCAGGCTTCGATACCCGGCTGAGCCGAGGGCGAGTACTGGTAACGTATTTCGCACGGTGATCCGCTGGGCATGAGTCGGCCGCACCATCTGTCCTTTCTGCCATGCGAGTGCTGATGACTCCTTGACCATCAGAATAATGCAGCCAACATAAACAGGAGATGAACGCGTGTTTGAATGCGGCCCTTCCTAATGAAATCTGGGTAGGAGGCAGTACGGCTGAGACTCTTTCTGTAGAACAAACCCTGTCTTCATTGGGGAGGAACATGCTCGGTTTTTGGCCAACGCCTATGCGGCGGCCCGAGCAAGTAGCACAGAAGGAATCGAAGCAGTAACCTAGCTGACAATTCTTTTGAAGTGAGTTTATGCTGCGTTCATGAACGGACCGGTAATCTGAAAGAAGCGGCGGCTCAGGATGCGAATCTTGCTGGTGGAAGACGAACCGTACACGGCTGAGATGCTGGCGCGAGGGCTGCGCGAGCAAACTTACGCGGTTGATGTGGCTGCTGAGGGTCATGCGGCGCTCGAAAAAGTTGCCGTCAACCAATATGATTTGATTTTGCTGGACATTCTGTTGCCTGGTCTCAATGGATTCGAACTCTCCCAACGCTGGCGAAAGGAGGGCCTATCCGTGCCGATCCTGATGCTCACGGCCCTCGACCAAGTACCGGACCGCATTCAGGGGTTGGATGGCGGTGCGGATGATTACTTGACAAAGCCCTTTGATTTTGATGAGTTGCTGGCGCGCATCCGTGCTCTCCTCCGGCGAGGTCCGCAACTGGCGGATCCCGTGCTGGTCATCGACACTCTTCAGCTCGATACACGGACCCACAAGGTTCACCGGGGCAATCAGCCTATCGTACTCACGGCAAAGGAGTATGCCTTGCTGGAATGTCTGGCCCGCGATGCCGGCAAAGTGATGGGCCGGCAGGAAATCTCCGAACGAGTGTGGGATGAAGAGTATGATGCTTTTTCAAACCTGATCGAAGTGTATATCCAACGGCTGAGAAAAAAAGTGGATCGCGCGGGAGAGCGGCCGCTCATCCAGACACGGAGGGGAGAAGGGTATTCTCTCGGGCCGGAGGGCCATGCTTAAATCCGTGCGGGCGCGTGTCACCATCCGGTACACTCTTTGGTTCACCTTCCTGGTGGTGTTGATGGCAGCCGGAACCTATGGCTCTCTGCAGCAGGACGCGTACGCACGCCTGGACGATAACACGCGGACCGTGTTGGGTGTGATGAAGCTCGTTATCCGTCATGAGATCGAAGAGCAAGGAGGGAAAGAAAGCGGAGAGGCGTCGATCCAGAAAATATTGAATACCCTGTACCAAGCCTCCTTTCCCCAGGAACAGATTGCGATCTGGGATGGCAGTCGGCTGGTGGCCCATAAACGAAATCTCGGTCGAAAACAGGATGATTTGCGGAAGCTTCACGTCACGGCTCAAGTCAGCCATTTGAATCGAGGGGATCTTCGCATCTCTATAAACAGCGTGTTCGTTCCCCTCGTCAAGACCACCTACACAGTGGTGGCGAGCACGTGGCGAGGCGATACGCAGAACGACCTGTCGGCGCTGCTCCGTGCGCTAGCGATGGTGATTCCAGTCGCGTTGCTGCTGTCCACCGCCGGCGGATACCTGCTGGCCCAAAGAACCCTGGCGCCCCTGACGAGCATGGCCCAAACGGTCGATGCGATCTCGTCCACTAATCTGGACAAACGTCTTGCGATTGCCAATTCCGGGGACGAACTCGGCCAACTGGCCCTAGGGTTTAATCGGCTGCTGGAGCGATTGCAGGAAGCTTTCCAACAGCAGAGGCGCTTCATGGCGGATGCGTCGCATGAGCTCAGAACCCCGCTTTCGGCTGCTTTGACCGCCACCCAAGTCATGCTGCGGGATGGACATCGCTCCGCGGAAGAATACCGGGAGGCGTTGCAGCTTGTCGGCGAGCAACTGCGGCGGCTGCGGCGGATTGTGGAAGACATGTTTCTGCTGGCGCGGGCCGATACGGCGTCGCTCGAACTACGGCGCGAAGAGTTTTACCTAGATGAGCTGGTGACTGAGTCCTGCCGGGCGATGCGTCTCCTGGCAGAGCGGAACGGTGTACATCTTGAACTCCTGCAACCTTTGCCGGAAATCCGGATGGAGGGAGATGCCGGGCTGATTCGCCAAGCCATGATTATTCTGCTGGACAATGCATGTAAATATACGGACAGCGGCGGGTCAGTGTGCGTCAGCCTGGACGTGCAGACAGATGGTTGCACACTGCGGGTGTCTGACACCGGGCCGGGAATCCCGGAGTGGGCGCGCCCCCACTTATTCGAACGGTTCTATCGGGTGGACGCTTCCCGGTCACGATCCCAAGGGCGGGCCAACGAGGCGAGTAGCGGAGCGGGCCTCGGTTTGGCGATTGCCCAGTGGATTGCCGAGCAGCATGGAAGCCGAATTTTCCTGGAATCCTCTTCTCCTGCGGGAAGCGTGTTCGTGTTGCAGTTGGCGGTTCCGGTAGCCTTAGACAAAAACAAGATCGATTTATCCACGGCGGCTAGGCAGCGCATGTCTTACTAAAATTAAGTTAGTGTCCTGAATTTTGTGTAAGTGGCGTTTCTCCCGTTTCTGATTTTTGGTTATCGCACAGGACGTTGTGGCGCGGCTTCGAGGCGATCACCCCATAAAAGCATAAAGTGATTCAACGCCGTGCGCCAGTTCGGAGACGACTTCCCTTTCTGAGCCACGTTTTTCAAAGCCAAGTAAAGCATCTTGAGTGCTGCTTGTGGTGAAAGTGTCAGGACTGGCGGCACACCATGCGGTTAGAATCAACGGATTGATATTCTTAATTTCTTATCCTGTTCATGACTTGCCAGCATTGCCAAGCGTCCCAAACTTCTCCGCTGAGCAGTACGACGGATTTGGGCTACCAAGTCTTTCGCTGCCGTACCTGTCGGCGCAAGTTCAATGAGCGCACGGGCACACCGTTCCACCACCTCGAGTTTCCCACCGATATCGTGTTTCAAGTCCTACTCTGCCGCTTCCGCTATAAATTGAGCTTGCGCAGTTTGGCCGAGTTATTTCTGTTGCGTGGGCTCGAGTTTACTCATCAGGCCGTGCAGGAGTGGGAGGCTCGTTTGGCTTCTTTTCTCGCGGAGCAACTCCGCCGGAAACGTCAGGGCAAGATCGGTCGGCGCTGGTAGGTGGACGAGACCTATTTGAAGGTGAAAGGCCGCTGGTGTTACTTGTACCGAGCCATCGATCACGAGGGGAACTTAGTGGACTCAATGCTCAGCGCCACACGTGACAGGAGCGCGGCGCAACGCTTCTTTCAAAGTGCTTTGTCGATGGCGGAAGAAGCGCCGCAACAAGTCACTACCGATGGCCATGATTCGTACCCGCGTGCGGTTCGGGAAATCCTGGGCCGCCACGTCGAACATCGCGACAATGCCTATCTCAATCGCCGGATTGAACAAGATCATCGTGGCAGTAAACAACGTTATTATCCGATGTTGGGCTTCCGTGCGTTTGCTTCTGCGCAACGCTTCTGTCACACCTTTGAAGAAGTCCGGCAATACTTCCGTCCCCGCCGTCGACGTAAGCAGTTTGTTTCCCTTCCTAGTGGCCAGCAACAATTTAGCAAGAAAGTGCGTGTGCTGCAAGAGATGTTTCTTGCAGCGTGATTTGCTTCGGCAGGAAGGCAAGGGTCACTCTAAATCAGCTTCGTGCGCCAGTGTCGCCAGTCCTGACACTTTCGAAATTGTTGCTCCCGTTCCGCTCGGTGTTGACCGGCGGAAAAGAGATGCCGTTAGGGGCGAAAGTGAGCAGCGGGGAGATCGTGTACTTCTAAGAATCATCGGGCCTGCTCCGGAGATGTGAATCGCCTCATGCGGCGCTCGCGTTCCCGGGTCGGCTGATGCGAGTTTTCCGCTCGATTGTTTAAGTAGCGACTTTGGCGAGGAAGGACGCGCGGGAGAACCACGTTCTTGGCCGCTCCATCGCTGCAAAGTTTATCGGTGACAATCCCGCGCGGCTTCCGGTTCGTGGTGCGCAAAAGCTTCCGCAAGAATAAGATCGCGGCCCGTCGATCCCGTTTCGGCTGGACCAGGATGTCGATACCGGCACCGTGTTGATCTACCGCCCGCCACAGGTAAGGCTGGACGCCGTTGATCTTCAAAATCACTTCATCCAGATGCCGTTTATCGCCCCGCACAGACAAGCACAAAAGGCAACGGCCGGGATGTCCAACAGCTTGTGCTGCCGCGCATGGGGACGTCGCGAGTCGGCCCGAGCCGAAAAGGCGACGGCGAAACCATTCATGCGAAACCTCCCAATCAGGAAGGGCCATCATGAACTACCGCCAACCCCAGTGACCGTTAGCGCGCTGTTTCATATGCGATGGCCCTGACTGCTTACCGATAAAATCGGCAGCAGTGTGGCCGCTGCTCCGGTTGCCTTCCGAAAAGGAAGCCTGTTGCTATTCGTCTTGCGATGGCTGCTGAGTGAGAAGATGCGCCTTCCCGAGCCACTGTGTGTTTGATGCTTGTTGCGCCTGCTGCCCGTAGTTCACGGATGCGCGTTCTCTTGGTTCTTTGGGTCTTGGCTGTAGTGGCGCTCTCGCTGTCTCCGCTGGCGGTCAAGGAACGGCTCCACACGGTGGGTCACTTCCACTACGGCGGACACTTCTTTGTCTTTGCGCTCACCGCCGTCGGGTTCTTGTGGAGGACTCCTCCGCTTTGCCCGCAACTCTGGCGCGCCGGGATGGCCGTTTTGCTGGGCGTGGCGCTGGAAACCGCAGAGGCGATTACCTACCATAGCCGATTGGAAAAGCGTGACCTGCTGGTGGATGTAGTTGGGGTAGCTGCCGGCTTTCTCGCCCTACGCGCAGCTTCCCGTTTCCGGCTCCGCACCCGCGTGTCGGTCTAGGCACATCCCCGTGGCCGCCATTCAGGCCCTCGACTCGTTTTTTGGTGTTGCTTTTCCATAACGCCGGTTCAGTGTAAGCATCAAAAAGCCTTGGCCAGCAGCTCGCCTTCTTCCTC
>CAXTWT010000001.1:13320-49062 GCA_964247955.1 uncultured Bryobacteraceae bacterium | reverse complement strand
GCCCGACCGCTCTGTTTCGCGGCAAAATAGCCGCTTTGTTGAGCGCTTCTCCGGGACGAAGCGGCGGGCAGCGCGGATTGCGGCATCTGCGGGAACTGCTGCAAATGATCGGCGTGACGGTGGTAGTCAGTCAACTGGCGGTGGGGAAAGCTTCCGAAGCGTTTGATGAGAATGGCGACCTGAGAAGAGAGCAAGACCGCGAGAGCCTGCGGAAAGTGCTGGATGAGTTGAAGGGGGCGCTGGAAGCAAAGACGCCGACAACAGCTTAGGATTGAATCTCAATAATGAAGGGAAAGAGAAAAATGCTAAACAGTAAAACAGTCGGAGCCGTTGTTTTAGCAATAGCGGCGGCTGCGGCCCTCATAGCCCAGAACGCCAAGCCAAGCCCGGACGCCACGGCGGACGTTACGCTCGGAGGCAAAAAGATCACGATCACTTACAATCGCCCTTCGATGCGCGGCAGAAAGATTATGGGCGGGCTGGTGCCTTACGGCGAAGTTTGGCGCACGGGAGCGAACTCGGCCACGTCGCTGACCACGCCTGTGGATCTTACGATTGGCGGAACGGCGGTGCCGGCAGGCCGATACACGCTGTATTCGCTTCCGACGGAGAACTCCTGGAAGCTGATTATCAACAAGCAAACCGGGCAGTGGGGGACCGAATATGAGCAAAGCCAGGATCTGGCGCGAGTGGATATGAAAATGTCGCGTACGACAGCCCCGGTGGAACAGTTCCTGATCTCCTGGAACAAGAAGGGCGAAGCGGAAGCCGACTTCATCTTCGAGTGGGAGAATACCCGTGTTTCGGTTCCGGTCAAGACTTCCGGGGCGGGCCGATAAACGGCAGGGTACCGCGAAAATCAGGGAAAGTACTAGGTCGGTTACAAAGTGCTTACATTCAAACAACTTACATGTAAGTAGCTGAAAGAAAAGGGTGAGTGGTCTGCCTGTGACGGTGTTATAGTGCGGAGATAAGCGGGGGCCTTCCCCTCCAAATTCTTTGGGGGAGGGTCAAAGCTCCTGCACCAACCCCAAGGGTTCTACATACCATGGCAACCACACAAATGATCCGAACCGAACCGACTCCGGCGCAACCACGCTGGACAAGCCTTTCCGGGACAATTCTGGAGGGCGGTTACGAGCTGCAGGATCTGCTCGAAGCGAGCGATACGGAGGCTCGGTTTAAGGTTCGGGTACTCGGCGACCGGGAACTGGAATCCGTAGTGCTGATGTTTGCGCTGCCCGAGGCGGAAGTTACGAGGCAGGTAGAGCTTTGGCAAACGGCAAGAGCGCTGCGCCACCCGAACTTGCGAGCGCCGATGGGAGCGGGACGCTTGCAGACCGACGGCGTTTCCGCCGCTTACGTCGTGATCCGACGGGCAGATGAAGCGTTGTCGGCGGTGCTCAAGGAACGCGTCCTGAGTGTTGAAGAAGCGAGCGAGACTGTAACCAGCCTTTTGCGCGCTTTGGAGGCGCTGCATCTGAATGGATTGGCGCACGGCTGCGTATCGCCGGATGTGGTGTTGGCGGTGGGAGATTCCATCCAACTGCCCGCCGAGTGCGTGCGCGTGGCCGGAACGGAACCCGCTATTGAAATTGTGCCGGCAAAATATATGGCTCCGGAAAGTGCAGCGGTCAATCTTACGCCGGAAGCGGACGTCTGGTGCCTCGGCGCAACGATGTTCGAAGCCTTAACGCAAAAGGTTTGGACGGAAGGGTCGCGCGATGAGGTCCAGGCGCTGCCGGAACCGTTCGCTGCGATTGCCCGGCGCTGCCTCCAAACTGATCCGGGGATGCGATGTGCGCTGGCCGAAGCTGCCGCACTGCACTCGGGTGAACTGAAACTCACACCCAGGGTGCGAGCCGCAAGCGGATTATCTATTATTACGGAGGACGAGATCCCTTCTGCGGCTGCCCCTGCTTTCGAAGGAGAACCGAAGCCTGCGGCAGCGAGTGTTCCCGTACCGCTGGAATCGTCTGTGCCGGAACCGGCTGGGCGGGAGCAGCCCGCAACCAGAGTATTTGTGGAAGAACCGCCGCACCCCGCTGCGGCGCAGGCAACCAGAGTATTGATTGAAAAACCGCCGCCTCCTGCTGAGGCGCAGGATGCTTTAACAGCATCCCGTCCTGCAGCAGATGTTGATCCTGTCGATCTGCCTGTAGCGGCAACGCCTTCTTATCGTGCCGAAACGCCTCCTGCCGCTCTTCCCGCTGAAGCGCGAACTGCCGAAATTCGAGGCAATACCTCCCCCGTTGCCAATAGCTCGACCAGTTACATCCAGGCTCAGCCGACGCTTACCAGCAGACCGGGACGGGAAGACCGAAGGCGATCCGTGCCGGAGGACGAGGAAAAGGGCACGAATGGGCTGTGGCTTTTGGCCGGGCTGGCTTTGTTGCTGGTAACCGCTTTGATTTGGGCATTGTGGCCCAAACATCAAACTCCAGCAGCCGTCCCCCATCCGACAAAAGCGGAAACCGGTCAGCCGGTAACCGGGCAAAACGGCAGCGCTTGGCAGACGCATACGGTAGGACCAGCCACGGCTGCCGCGCCGGTAAATAAATTAGGGTCCGATAATGCCGCGCACCGTGTAAATCCAGGGGTAAAATCGCGGGCTTTGTCCAGCGCACCGGATGCGGCGAAACCTGCCGCGCACGCTCCCGCGTTCCGAGCGGAAAGTCCGACGGTCAATGGAAACGTGTGGCGGGTGATTCTTTACACCTATACTCACCAAGCAGACGCCGAAAGAAGGGCTAAGGCGATTAATGCGAGACACAGCATGCACGTCGATGTGTTCTCGCCCTCAGGCGGCAGTCCGTATCTCGTCGCGGTAGCCGGGCGAATGAGCCGCGACGAAGCGGCGCAAGCCAGACGCCGAGCGATTGCAGCGGGTATGGCGCACGATGCCTACATACAAAATTATTCTAAGTAAAGATGTTTTAGTACCAAGTACTAGTGACAGTCCACAAACTGTCTCAAAAGTCGTACAGGAATGATCTTTTCTCATGGATGGCGAATTATGCCGGAAGTTTGACTCGGAGACGTAAAGCGATGAGATGTCCTTCTATGATCCTGTTTTCTGCGGTTGCGCTGCTTGGACAGGAGACACAGACAGTAACTCTAGACCATAAGCTTCAGGTGCCGGGTGCTACCTTGAAGCCGGGCCAATATACTTTCATGGTGGAAGACCGCCTGGAAGACCGTGCGATCATTCGCATCACGAGCGGAAACAACAATTCTCACGAGCTGCTGTTGGCTGTGCCTAATGACAAGCTCAACGAATCAGAACACGGCAAGCTGCTGTTTTTTCCGACAGGGGGAGCCGATAAGCAGATTCTGCAAGGTTGGATGTGCCCAAGTTGTCAGTCGGCCCTTGAAGTGGTTTACCCCAAAGGCGAAGCCGTAAAGATTACAGGCGAGAGCGCGAAGCCGGTCATAGCGGTCGATCCAACCTACGATAAGCTGCCTAAGAATTTGTTGCCCGATGACATGAAGGTGGTGACGCTCTGGCTGTTATCGCCGAAGGAAGTAACGCCCGAGCAAAAGGGCAAAGGCGTGACTGCCGCCAAGTATGTGGAGATCAGAAACTCACAGCGCGCGCAAACGGCTGGCATTGCGCCGCAAACGGCAGGCAATCCTTCTCCAACCGATGCGGAAACGAAAAGAGCGTTGGATCGAGCTACGGCTCCTCCGCCTCCCGGAGCAATGGCGACGACAAACGGCGGCGTGTCCGTATCTAACGTAGGGGACAGCCCCTCTGCTGCGAGCGCTCCTGCTTCGACCACCGGACCCGCGAAAGCGTCGGATTCTAAGCCGATCATGGATGACGCGGTTCCTGCTGTGTCCGCAGCAAATGCGAAACCGCCAGCCGCAGAACGCCTGAGCGCGCCCACGCAACTGGCAAGCACACGCCGCATGCCCCATACTGCCGGCAACACCTATGACTTTGGTTTAGCCGGTTTGCTTATGCTGTCCGCAGGCGTTGCGCTCCGCATGCAGCGCCGGTTCCGCTTACAAGTGAAGTAAAGTTGATAAGCAGGTATCCCATGCGCTTATCTGATTTGGCCAAAGTTGCCGATACGGCTCCACATCTCGTTATGGTCCGGCATGCAAATGGAGAAGTTGAGTCGCAAAATGCTTCCCGAGCTTCGCACAAACCAGTAGCATGGAGGAAAGCCGGCTATGCGGCTGTGGTGGGAGTTTTGTTCGGGATCGCTGCCGCCGCTTGGTTGAGGCCGAGCAATCTGCCTGTTGGAACAAGGGAACGAACGTTTATTGAGAACAGCAATTTTCAACAAATCAGCCCGCCTTCTGCTGCCGCTGAGTCTGCATCCGTAACTGCGCTGACGCACCGTCCTGCGGTTGATCCGGTTGAGGTGGAAAGACTGAAAACCAGAAATCGACGTCTGGAAGCATTGGTGCGAGTTTTGAAGGAACGCACGCAAACGAAACAGAACAGCGCGGCAGCCAAAAATTAAAGTGAAACGGCGGCTTCTAGAGCTTCTGCTGATAACGGCAGGGGTTGCGTGTCTGGCAAAAGCTGGGTGGAGCTTATATAGATACTCGCGCTTCCAGAGCCAATCCATGCCGAGCCGTATCCACACGCAGGCATTTGTTCCCCAAACAGAGTTTGAAACTGCTTCCGCCAATCGTCCGGTTATCGGGCAGCTTCGGATTCCCAGATTGGAAATGTGCGTGGCGATGGTGGAAGGAGATGATGAGGACGCTCTCAGTCTCGGCGCCGGTCATATGACAGGAACGGCTCCTGTCGGCAGCAACGGTAATGCCGTTATTGCAGGCCATCGCGATACGGTGTTCTGGCCGTTGCGCCGAATCAGGGCAGGGGATGCTGTGATTGTCTCGGCTGAGGAGAAGTACGTTTACACGGTGGAAAGGACACAGATCGTCAACCCGGAAAACACGGATGCGTTGCGCCCAACCAAAAACGCGACATTGACAATCATTACCTGCTATCCGTTTCGGCATGTGGGGCCATCGCCGAAACGCTTCATCATTACCGCAAAGCTGTTTCACACGAAGCGTTAGCGGTCATCGCTTCCTAATCTCCGTTTCGTTTCCAAGTACCAGTAGGTCTTATAGGACTCATCCAATCAGCGTAGCGTTGCCGTATATGCCAGTAGTAGAAGACCCGCAGTTGCATAGGCACTTAGAGGACAAATGGCAAAAGGCAAACTATATCTTTCATTACTGACTCTGCTTTGGGGTGCTGCTTTCACGCAGCCGTTAAAAGCAGTTACTGTAAGTAACATTAATTTTGGAACCGTATCCGGCGCTTTCACTAACACGGGAACGCTATCAAATCAAGGCCAGGCAGTAGAAGCGACTTTCTCGATTAACTCAGCTTCCAACCTGACTGTTTACACAACGTCGTACGGCGGCGGCGCTAATGCGAACGGTACAACGGCAGCAGCTGGCGGCTTCATGCCGTCGCTGGTTCTGTACAACAGCGCCGGAAGGTATGTCGCCGGCGAGATTTTCCCTTCGCCGACAGGGAAAAAAGACCCTGTCACCGGCTTGGTTGGAGACGCTTACCTCAGCAGCGCCAATCTCGCTGCGGGTACTTATATCCTGGCGTTTTCTGACTTTCAGGTTCAACAATCTCCCACGGCAACAAATCTTTCGGACGGGTTCATCAACTATGGATCGGGAACCAGTTTTACCGATGTGCAGGGTAATCTCCGAAACGGTAATTATTCGTTGAATCTGTCGGCAACATCCACGACCCCTTCCGTACCGGAGCCTGCCACGTTCGGGCTCATGATTCCGGCCTTGGTGGGCGTAGCCGCGCTCGTTCGCAAGCGCAAACAAGCGGCGTAATGTGCAGTTGCTAAAAATAACTAGTTTCTAAAGTAAATCAAAAAGAAAGTATTGGAAAAATAAATGGCAAAGAACAATCTTATTTCGGATGTGTTGGCGGAGTCTCCTAACCGCCGCAGCTTGCTGAGAACGCTCGGCGTTGCCGGCGCTGCGGTAGGCGCGGCGGCAATGGGCGGAGAAAAGCTGCAAGCGCAAGCTTCGAGTTTAACTGCGGAGGATGTGCTGCAGTTCGCTCTGAATTTGGAGTATCTGGAAGCTGAGTTTTATACCATCGCGACGATGGGCAAGACCATCGATCAGGTTGGCATCGGCATTACCGGATCGGGAAAAACTGGCGCTACTACCGGCGGAAGTCAGGTGAATTTCTCGAACAATCTAGTCTTCACCGGCCAGATTGCCATGCAAATTGGCGCGGACGAACGCACTCACGTTACGCTGATCCGCAGCGCGCTGCAATCTGTGAACGTCACTCCCATTGCTAAGCCCCCCATTAATTTAAACGCGCTCGGCCTTGGATTCGGCAATATGGCGGAGTTTTTAACCCTGGCCCGCATCTTTGAGGATATTGGCGTGACGGCTTACGGCGGCGCGGCCGGCCTTCCCTTTTTCGCTTCCAGCCCTTATATCGGAACAGCCGCTCGCATTCTGGCTGTAGAGGCGGAACACGTGAGTAACATCCGCCTGCAGATGGCCCGCCTCAATATCTCATCACCCACCTTGGACGGAGTCGATATTCCGCCGCCTCCCGCCGGAACGTATTTCTTTTCAGTGGACCCCACCACTGCCCTTACGGCGATCCGCACCCCTGGCCAGGTTCTCTATTTGGCTTACGGCAACGCGGCGAACGCCACCTCCGGCGGCTTTTTCCCCATGGGAGCGAACGGGGTCATTAACACGTCCAGCGCCAGCGCTTAGTATGTAGCAGCTTAGCTGAAGCAATGGCCGGGAATTTCTGACAAAATAGTTCTTCTTCGGCCATTATTTAATAAAATCTTACATTTATTATCAAAGTAGGTTGCTTCACTTACTTTGGCTAGGGGAGGGTTGCTGCGCTTACGTGGGGTGAGTTGCAGCAATCCCTCCATTTAAAATCTCTTTGTAGTAATTTCTCATCAGGTGCATCTATCACGCGGGGAATGAGTGAGTCTTCTGCTGACGCAGCGTTGATTGAACGGCTGCGAAACCGCGACCCGGAAGGTCTAGCAGCGGCCTATGACCGCTACTCGCCCATCGTGTACTCACTTTTCCTGAGAATCACGCGAGACCAAAGCACGGCGGAGGACTTAGTCCAGGAATTATTTATTCGGGTTTGGAGCCATGCGAGAAGCTTCGACGCTGGCAAAGGATCGTTCGGCGTCTGGATTTTGTCGATTGCGCGCAACATGGCCATCGATCATGTCCGGTCGGCCCAAGCTCGTTTCGCTACTCGGCTTCGGCCGATTGAGCAGGCTGATAAGTTGCATGGAGAAAGAAAGGATCTAAATCCGGAATCGCTCATCGATCAAGCAAGAACCGTGCAGGCCGCATTTGCCGCATTAAACTTGAATCAGAAGCGGGTTTTGGAGCTTGCGTATTTTGAAGGCTTCTCGCAGTCTGAAATTGCTCAGCATCTGCAGGAGCCGCTGGGAACGGTGAAGAGCTGGATGCGATCCGCCCTGCTGAACCTTCGTTCCGCCATCAAAGGAGGTGATGCGAAATGACGCACCCTGAGATGGACGAACTCTACGAACTGTTCGTGTTGGGCGTATTAGAGCGTGACCAAGCCGTCGAGATCCAACAGCACCTGCAGGACAACTGTCCCCACTGCGGGCCGAAAGTACAGGAGGCATCACGGCTGATGGCTGCCTTCGCCACAGTTGCGGAGCCGGTCCAACCGCCGAAGCAGTTGCGGGAGCGGGTGTTGTCGAGCATCATTCCTCCGCAGCCGAAGCCCAATAAGAACTGGTTTGCCGGTCTGCTTGGGCTCGGCGCAGCTTGCGCGGCGCTGCTTGTGTTTTGCATCCTGCTCGGCAATCAGGTGGGGAATCTGCGTTCGCAGCTAGGCGCTACCGTCCGGGAACGGGATGAACTGCAAGCAGCTTTGAAGGTTCTCAGCAGGTCGGAAACACGCGCCGTCCAATTTGGAAGAGTGAATCAACCGCAGGGAAGAGTGTTTGTCAATCGTAGCGGCGGACTGGTGTTTGTCGCTTCCCGCATGCCGCAGCTTCCTACCAACAGGACGTTTGAGCTATGGCTGGTGCCTCCGACGGGCGCGCCGAGATCGGCGGGACTTTTCCAGGCCGATCCCAATAGCGATGCCTTGCGCATCTCGTCGGTGCAGGTCGATCCAGCCAGCACAGCGGCCGTAGCGGTCAGCGTGGAGCCGACCGGCGGTTCCCCCGCGCCCACTACCACGCCGATTATTGTTGTGCCGCTCGGCTAACTTGCCTAAGGATGAAGGTCCGCAGGCTTAGGCTCGGCACCAACCGGAATTGGATTATTTTGCGACGGCGCCGCTCCCCCTTCGGGCAGTTTCACCAGCATCTGCTCTTTGCGATAAATCAGGGTTGACGTGTTGTAACTGGCAAGCTCAAAGCCATGTCCATGCGTAATAGCGTCGGTCGGGCAGGCTTCGACGCAATAGCCGCAAAAGATGCAGCGGTTGTAGTCGATGTTGTAAACCGAGGCGTAACGCTCGCTGCCGCTGACGCGATGCTCCGCTGTGTTCTCCGCTGCCTCGATATAGATGCAGTCTGCCGGGCAGGCCGCAGCGCATAGGAAACAGGCGACGCACTTTTCCAGGCCATTCTCATCACGCTGCAAAACGTGCGCCCCGCGAAAGCGCTGCTCCACCTGCGCCGGCCCGTCCGGATACTCTTCCGTCACCGCCGGCTGGAGCATTTCCTTGAACGTGATGCCCATGCCTTTGGCAATCGCTGCTGCTGAGCTAAGGACTTCACCAATGTTTGCCATTCTGTTTACAGGGTAACGCAGGCCGGCAAATCCGAAGATAAAATAGTGATTGTGCGTATAATGCTGTTGTTTCTGCTCCTTGCGGCCCTTCTGTTGGGGGATACTTTTAAGCTGTTTTTGAAAGACGGCGAATACCACTCCGTGCGCGAGTACCAGGTGCAGGGTGACCGGGTACGTTACTTCAGCACGGAACGAGGGGATTGGGAAGAAATCCCGAAAGATCTCGTTGATCTCGACAAAACCGAAAAACAACGCAAAGCCAAGAGTGAGGAGACCGTCCGGCAGGTGCGCGAACAGGACGAAGAAGAACAAGCCGAGCGAGCGCTGCGCCGCGAAATCGCATCAATTCCCATGGAGAGCGGCGGCTATTTCAAAGAAAACGACGGGATTAAAGCCTTGAAGCTGGCCGATTATCAGATCGTTACCGACAAGAAGCGGAAGGCGCTCACGATGATTTCGCCGGTGCCGATCATTCCGGGCAAAGCAACCGTAGTGATTAAGGGCGAGCATTCCCCGGTAGTCATGAGGGAAAGCAGGCCGGAGTTCTACCTGCGTCTGGCAAAGGAAGAAAAATTTGGAATTATTCGACTGACGCCCAAAAAAAACTTCCGCGTTGTCGAAAATGTCTCAATTGTGCCGAGAGTAAACGCGACTTACGAAGAGCGAAAGCAGATGGCTACCTTCGAGCAGGAGTTAAGGGGCAACTTGTATAAAGTCTGGCCCGAAAAGCCGCTGACTCCTGGGGAGTATGCGCTGATGGAGTTCTCGGAAGCGGACGATCAGGAAGAAATTAACCTGATGATCTGGGACTTTGCCGTCGCCGATCACTCGTAGCGCAAGGCTTCCGCAGGAGCAATGCGCGAAGCGCTACGGCTTGGATGAAGGGTGGCGATCAGGCTGGTCAGCAGCGCCAAGGCTGCTACCCACAGCGCATCGCTCCAGTGGCTCTGGAACGGCACATAGCTGAGAGCGTAAATCTGCTCATCCAAATGCAGCCAGCGGTAATGGTTGAACAGCCAAGTGACGGAATAGCCGACCATTATACCGATAAGACAGCCAAGCCCTCCAATGATTAAGCCCTGCAGCACGAAGATACGCTGCACTTGCGCGCGACGCGCTCCCATGGACAGCAGGATGGCGATGTCGCGATGCTTTTCCATGACCAACATGACGAGCACAACCAGGATATTCAGGGCAGCCACCAGTTCGATCAGGCTCACGGTGATAATGCTGACAAATTTTTCCAGCCGCAGCGCGTTCAACAGTGAGTGGTTTTGATCCATCCAGGTAGAGGCGACCAGCTTAGGCCCAATGAGCGCGTCGGCCTTCTTCGCAATGGCTGGCGCTTCGAAGATGTTGTCCAGGCGCAGTTCGATTGTGTTGACGACATCGTTCAAGTCCAGAACTCGTTGCGCGGCAGGAAGTGATGTGAAAGCCCAGGTAGAGTCAAGGTCGTACAGGCCGGATTCAAAAATGGCGGCAACGCGGAACGGGAACAGGCTGGGCACGACGCCCATTGGCGTAAGCTGGCCTTGATAACTGATGACGGTGATAGGACTATGCAAAGTAACGCCGACCTGTTCGGCGAGACGCGCGCCGAGAATGATGTCATTCCGTCCGAAAGCGGTGAGCGAACCGGATTTTAAATGGTGGAGGAGTTCCGGAACAGGCGCGCCATTGCCGAGCGGAACGCCCTTCAAAACGGCTCCTGACCCGACCAGTGGACCCTTCATGGCTACCTGGCCGTAAAGACCGGGCGTCGCGCTGAGAACGTGGGGAAGGCCGCGCAGCTTGGGAACGAGAGCTTCCCAGTTTTCAATGCCGTACGTCGGGTTGCGTTCGAGAATGTTGACGTGCGCGGTGGCGCTTAATAAGCTCGATTGCAAAGTGCTTTGAAAGCCATTGTTGATCGCTAAGGCAATGATGAGCGCGGCCACTCCCGCAGCAACTCCGAGCACGGAAATAATCGTAATCACAGAGATAACGGTTTGCTTGCGTTTTGCCCGCAGATAACGCAGGGCGACGGTCCATTCGAAGCGCGACATGGACAACTTACTCAAGGGCGCGCAAGCGGTCGACTAGGCCGATGTCGCCTTCGGGGCGGAGCAGAGGGAACAGGATCACATCGCGGATCGATTTCGAATCCGTCAGGAGCATCGTCAGGCGGTCAATCCCGATGCCTTCGCCCCCGGCAGGGGGCATTCCGTAGGAAAGGGCGCGAATGTAGTCTTCGTCCATCATGTGGGCTTCCCCGTCGCCAGCGGCCTTGCGGGCGAGCTGTGCTTCAAAGCGGCGGCGCTGCTCCTGCGGATCGTTCAGCTCGGTGAAGGCGTTGGCAATTTCCATGCCGCCCGCGTAGATTTCAAAGCGTTCCACAAAATCCGGCTCATCCGGCTTGTTCTTGGAAAGCGGCGAGACTTCCAGGGGAAAATCGTAAATGATCGTGGGCTGAAGGAGATGTCCTTCAGCGTGTTCCTCGAACAATTCCATTAGCGCGTTGCCGGGGCTATCCTGACGCGAGTGCTGCTTCAGCCAGTCGGGATCTTTCAAATTATCAAGCGAGGGCTTTTCCGCATGCGGCCAAAACTCAAGAATGGCTTCGCGCATGGAGTACCGGCGGAAGTGGCCGAAGTTGATTGCCTGTTCTCCATAATGGACAGTTTCAGAGCCGGTTGCATCGACGGCGGCTTGCTTCAACAACTCCTCCGAGAACTCCATCATGCCCCGGAAGTCCGTATACGCCTGATAAAACTCCAGCATGGTGAACTCGGGGTTGTGCCGGACGGAGATGCCTTCGTTACGGAAGTTGCGGTTGATTTCATAGACGCGCTCCATGCCGCCGACCACCAGGCGCTTCAGATACAGTTCAGGAGCAATGCGCAGATAGAGATCAATATCGAGCGCGTTATGATGCGTGACAAAGGGACGCGCGGCAGCGCCGCCATAGAGCGGCTGCATCATAGGGGTTTCCACTTCAAGAAAGCCGTTGGCGTCGAGTTGACGGCGCAGCGAAGCAATGATGCGGGAGCGCGTGACAAAAACCTTTCGCACGTCGGGATTGGCGATCAGATCGAGGTAACGCTGCCGATAGCGGGTTTCGACATCCTCTAAACCATGCCACTTCTCGGGAAGGGCCAGCATGATCTTGGATAGAAAATCAATCTCTTCGACGTGGATGGACAATTCGCCCGTTTTCGTGCGAAACAGATAGCCGCTGACGCCAATGATGTCGCCGCTGTCCAGCAGTTCGTACAGGGCGTAAGTTTTCTCGCTTACGGCGTCTTTTCGGACATAGATCTGCAGCTTTTCACCGTTCTGCAGCAACGTAAGAAACCCGGCTTTCCCCATGCGACGGATCTGTAGAATGCGGCCGGGGACGCGAACGTTTACCCGTTCTCTCAACTCCGCCGCTGATTTAGGGCCGAACTCGGACAGAATTTGCGCCACAGTATGGGTGTAGTTGAAGGCATGACCGTATGGATCAAAGCCGAGTTGACGGATTTGCGCAAGGCGCTCGTGGCGCTGACGCAGTATTTCATCTTCCAGTGACAATAGGACTCCCTGAAATTCAATTGTAGAAGGCGGAAAGAGCGCCGCTACTTGCGGACGATCAGCTCGCGAAGATGATCGCGGGTCAGAAAGAACTTGATGGAACTGGCGTGCTCAAAAAGTTTTTCCAGATTGCGATTGTTAAAGTACTGACTGCGTTGGTGCGTAGCGCCGGCGCGTGGAACCTGAGCGAGCGTTTTCTGGTCCTGGATTCGGTACGTGTACACCGGAAGCCGTGCGACTTTTTCCTGGGAATTGAAGAAAACCAGCATTTGACCGCCGGGGCGCATGACGCGGAGAAGCTGCGCCACCGTTTGGTCGATTAAAGGCGAAGAAAGGAACTGTAGCGCGTCCCACACGAGCACCCCGTCAAAAGAGTTATCAGGAAACGTCAGGGTTTGATCGAGAAAGCGCTGGGCATTGCTGGCAGCTTCCTGACCTTCCAAAAGATCCTTGCCAAAGCACTCGCTCATGGTTCCGATAATGTCATCCGAGGAGATACGGTGGCCGTAGCTGGTGATAAACGTGATATTGGCTTGGCTTGCGCCGGACATATCAAGAATCGAAAGATCCTGATAAGTTTGCAACACCGAACAAAACTGATTTAATCCATTGCTGTTCCGGGTGATTGCAGAAGGAGTATCCTTGGCAGTCGATTTAGGAAAAATTCCTTTGCCGGCGCCAAATATCATAAGGAAGTCGAAAAAGGGAGGATTTCACAGGCAAATCGAAGAGTCGGGAAAGGCCGACGCAAAAGGCGAACAACAGCCTTTCCCGGATGCTTTACTTTACAGCTGCGGCGGCAGCGGCAGGCTGCGAGGCAGGAGCCGCCGGTTGAGCAGGAGGCTGAGCGGCTGCGGGCGGCTGCGCGGGCTTATTGACAACGGCCTTCGAGATATCGATACTGCCCTTGAAGTATGCTCCATCTTCAATCACGATACGGCTGGTTTTAATATCGCCGACGAGCTTAGCTTCCTTTTTGATGTCGATTTTATCGGTAGCGTCGACATTTCCCTGAATGGAGCCGTGAATCACAATCTCGCGCGCTTTCAAACCAGCTTGCACGCGGGCATTGGGGCCAATGGTCAGCCGGTGCTCCTGGCACTCGACAGAACCTTCCACTTCCCCATCAATGGTTAAGTCTTCACGCGAAAAAATCTGGCCCTTAATCGTCACATTCTTGCCGAGCGCGGCCGGACCAGTGCCGCGCGGGGAAATAGGTTCTGGATCAAAAACTCTGGAAGGCGATGACATGGTGTTAGTTTCTCTCCTGGGTGGTTCCGCGGACGGCGCGGGGGAAGCTGGCGGTGCGCCAGCCGGCCTCTCCGGCCTCTGCGGCAAATCGTCTTGTGTTCGTTTACTCCACATGTGGAAGGCGTCTCCTCGACTCGGCTCCATTCAATCGTACTACCGGAAGCGCTCCCTCGGATGGAGGCGCTCGATTAAATGAGCCTTCGAAAGTACTCTCAAAGATTATGACACTTCCCATAACTGATTTGACATCTGGCATAATGTAGGGCGGTGTCGAGGACTCGTGATCTCGAAGCACGGCTGGAAAGAGCCGAACAGCAGCTACGATTATTTCAGCGTGTCAGCCGATTAATGACACGGGATACGGCGCTGGAGGATGTGCTGAACGAGATTGTGCGTTTGGTGCGCAATTTCCTCGAATGCGACTCCTGTTTGATCTACTTGGTCGAGGACGGGGTACTAGTCCTCAATGCGTCGAGCGACGAAAGTCGCAAGAACATCGGGCATGTGCGCTTGCGGCTGACAGAAGGATTAACCGGCTGGGTAGCGCGGGAACGGCGATTACTGGCGATCTCGCGGGAAGCTTATAACGACCCCCGGTTCAAGTTCTTCAAGGAATTGCCGCAGGATCTGTTTGAAGCATTTTTGTCGGTGCCGATCATTTCGCAGAACAAGGTGGTGGGCGTCATCAACGTGCAGCACCGGGAAGCGCGCATTCACTCCGGCAGCGACATGGAGATGCTCAGCACAGTGGGCGAGCAGGTCGGCTGCCTGCTGGTCTTGTCGCAGCAGAAAAGCGTGAGAGTATCCGTCAATCCGACGGCGGTTTAAGCCGAAGAATGAGTGCGCCAATTGTGAGATTTTATGACAATTACGATTCCAGACAATGTTTTGAGGCTGGCTCAGCTTGATGAAGCGGAAATAAAAGTAGAACTAGCACTCACTCTTTTTCAACAGGATCGGCTGACTTTGGGCCAAGCTGCGGAATTGGCACAGATGCCGCAACTCGATTTTCAACGGCTGCTCAGGAGTCGGGACATCTCCATACACTACGGGTTTGAGCAACTGGAACATGATCTGAGACGCGTGCAAGAGATTGCATCTTGATTGTTGCCATAATTTCCGAAAATCCACAATGTGTGCGGGAGACAGTCGCGACAATGCCGCTTGATGAACTGCGCAAAGCGCGGCAAATGATTCAAGACAAGCTGGCTGAGAATGAAGATAAACCAAGGTGAGGTGTTGCTGGAGTTTTTCGGCTGATACTTGTTAAAAGAAAGAGTGTAGTGTCATGAACTGCTTTGACCGTATTACCTGGAACCCAAATCAGATGAATGGACAACCCTGCATTCGGGGTATGCGGCTTACAGTGCGCCGGGTGATAGAAGCCATTGCCTTGTACCCGAATCGCGAGGATCTGTTCCGTAATTATCCGGAGTTAGAGCCGGATGATGTTCAACAAGCGTTAGCCTTTGCCGCTGCTAATCTCGAAGATAGCGCTGCTGAAATACCTGCTGCATAAGCATGATAGCGGCCATCGGATTTAGTTCCTGATGTAAATTGCAAACCACGTAATTGAGAGACTTGCCTAACTGTCGCGGCCAAAACTGATTTGCGAGGAGTGGTTTTCAAGCAGGAATTACCTGAAGGCCAACATCGGTGTACTTCACGAATTCACGGTCAGACGTGATCACGGGAACCGCTTCAGCAAGCGCCACCGCAATAAGCATTCTGTCAAACGGTTCTTTATGGTGCAGCGGCAGTCTATACAGGTGCATAGCATGGTGCGCCGAAAAGGGCAGCGGCGTAAGTCCAAGGTCGTTAACGATCTGTTCAATACGATCTGCTGGAATGTTGAGCTTCTGAATAGCAGTTTTTACCGCCATTTCGACAATGGAAACTGCGCTGAAAAGCAGTTCGTTAGCCTCATCCTGTAAAAGTTCACGAACTTTAGCCGGTAAACGCTTCCACCCTTCGCTTTCAGCAGCTTCAATGACCACACAAGTGTCCAGAAGCAGACGCATTACTTATACATCACCACGGAGCCAAGCTTCTATGTCGTTTTGCGGTCGATCCCAACTTCTATCAATCACAAGGCCACTCATGGTTCCAAATTTTCTCCGCCCACAGTGTTTAGAGGGAACCAAGTCCACCACCGGCCTGCCATCGCGTGTAATAGTGACCTGTTTGCCAGCCTCGACTGCCTCGATCAGTTCGCTTAATTTAGCAGTAGCTTCAAAAACTGTGTAAGTCATCTTGTTGATGCAGCTCCGGAGTTGCGGCCTCATTCCCTTGCAACAAGCCTAACAAGCCTTGTATCGCTTCACTTAGCGCTTTGCGCCGCCGGTGGATGATGCGGACCGGGCGAAATAGTTCGGCTGGCTCCAGCGGTATCGCTACCAGACGGCCCGCCTGCGTGTCTCCGTTCATCACGCGCCGGGGCATGATGCTGACGCCAGCTCCGTGGGCTACGGCCTGCTTAATCATTTCCAGGTTGTCGAAGCGCAGCGTGATTTCTACGCTGACCCGGTGTTCGCGCAGAAACCGCTCAATTTGGCTTTGAATCGGCAGATCGTCATCGAACCCAATGAAACTTTCCCCTTCCAGTTCTCCGATTTCTACCCGTTGACAAGCCGCCAGCCGGTGCTCCGGTCCTACCGCTATTACCATTTCCTCATCGCGCCAGGGTAAAGCAATAATGTCCCGCGAAGACTCGGCATAGCTCATTAATCCGAGGTCGGCCTGGTCCGCTTCCACCGCTTCCCACACCCGCTCGGGCCGCAGATACGAAATGGAAAGCTCGGCTTCGGGAAACGATTGATGAAAGCGCTCTTCGATCTCCGCCATCTCCGACAGCCCGACCGAATAGATGGCCGCCAGCCGCACCTTACCGGAGGCTTCTTTTTTCAACCGGTGCAGCCCCGCCTCCAGTTGCTCGTAGCGGCGCAGCACATCCCGGCAATACTCGACATACAGCTTGCCCGCCGGTGTTACCGTCAAAGGGCGCGTGCTCCGGTCAAACAACGGCACTCCCAATTCCCGCTCAATTTCCTGGATGGCTTGACTGGCGGCGGACTGGCTGATGTCTCCCAGCTTCGCGCCTTTGCTGATGCTATGAGAGTGAGCCACATCGCGGATCAAACGCAGATTCGCCAGCATACACAACCAGCAAATACTCTATCATAAGGAAATTCGATACAGCAGCATCGCAATTTCCATTTGACGAATACTAGCAGGACCGCTACACTGGTTTATCTCCCCAGTCCGCAGAAGAGGTACAAGTGTCCCTGCACGATACAATGTCAAAACTGCCCTCCTCACAAGGTCTTTACGATCCGGCCCATGAACATGACGCGTGTGGTCTCGGCTTTGTTGTGAGTATCAAGGGCGAGCGCTCGCACAGCATCGTACAGAAGGGCCTGCAAATCTTATTAAATTTGCAGCATCGCGGAGCCTGCGGCTGTGATTCGGAAACAGGAGACGGCGCAGGCGTGCTGATCCAGATTCCGCATGAGTTTTTCGTCAAGGAAGCCCCGAAATATGGATTTTCCCTGGGCACCCCCGGCGATTATGCTGTTGCCATGTGCTTTCTGCCGGTGGAACGCCAGGCCCGCCTGATTTGCGAAGGCTTGTTCGAAAAAATCGCTCGGGAAGAAGGCGTGCCTGTTCTCGGGTGGAGGGACATCCCGGTCAACAACGATGTGCTGGGGCGAGTGGCGCGCGCTTCGCAGCCTTATATCGAACAACTCTTCGTGGGTCGCCCTAGCGCTCTCCCGCCGGACGCTTTTGAGCGCAAACTGTTTACAATCCGCAAGCGAGTGGAAGCCGCCGTGCGCGCCTGCGCCGACATCCGCGACCGCGAAGCGTTCTTTATCCCGTCCTTTTCGTCGCGCACCATCATTTACAAGGGGCTGCTGCTCGCCACGCAAATCGGCCAGTTTTACGACGAACTTCTCGACCCGGCCACTGCCAGCGCTCTGTGCATGGTTCACCAGCGCTTTTCCACTAACACCTTTCCAACGTGGCAACTGGCGCATCCTTTCCGCTACCTTTGCCATAACGGCGAGATCAACACGGTTCGCGGCAATGTGAACTGGATGAATGCGCGCCAGTCCGTGCTTTCGTCGCCGCTCTTCGATGACATGTCGAAGCTGTTCCCGTTGATTCCGCCTGGAGTCAGTGATTCCGCCGCGATCGACAGCGCCGTTGAACTCCTCACCATGGCGGGACGCGAACTGCCGCATGTGATGGCAATGCTGATTCCTGAAGCCTGGGACGCGGATGTCACCATGTCGGAAGAGAAACGCGCTTTTTACGAGTACCATGCGTCACTTACTGAGCCCTGGGATGGTCCTGCCGCTGTTGCTTTTACGGATGGGCGATTGATTGGCGCTACGCTTGACCGCAACGGCTTGCGTCCGGCTCGTTATCTGGTCACGAAAGACGGGCTTCTCGTCATGTCCTCGGAAACCGGCGTTTTGAAGCTGCCGCCCGAAGATATCGCCTACAAGGGAAGGCTGCAGCCCGGCAGAATGCTGCTGGTCGATCTCGAACAAGGACGCATGGTGCCCGACGAAGAAATCAAGCATGGGCTTGCTTCCCGGAAGCCTTACGGTGAATGGCTGAAAACCAACCAAATTACCCTGGACGCGTTGCCCGAACCCGCCCGCGTGCAAGGCTCCGACGACCGGACGGTTCTCACGCGCCAGCGCTGCTTCGGCTATACGGATGAGGATATCCGTTTGCTGATTTCGCCTATGGCTTCCGCCGGGGAAGAAGCAATCGGCTCCATGGGAACTGATACGCCGCTGGCCTGCCTGTCCGACAAGCCGCAACTGCTGTTTAACTATTTCAAACAACTGTTCGCGCAAGTGACAAATCCGCCCATTGATCCGATCCGCGAAGAACTTGTGATGTCGCTGACCAGTTACATCGGAACTGAGCGTAACATGCTGGCCGAAACGCCCGAGCATTGCCACACGCTCAAGATGCCGCAGCCGATTCTCACTAACCGCGAACTCGAAAAATTGCGGCGCGTGTCGCGGGGTGATCTACTGGCTTCGACGCTGTCCGCCACCTTCAGCGCGCATGACGGCGAGACCGGTTTAAAGCGGGCCCTCAACGGCCTTTGCCGACGCGCTTCGCTGGCGGTGAAAGCAGGCTACTCGCTGCTGATCCTTTCCGATCGCGGCGTTGATGAGGAGTACGCTCCCATTCCTTCCTTGCTGGCTCTTACGGCTGTTCATAATCATCTGGTGCGCGAAGGCACACGCACCGGTGTTGCTCTGATTATTGAATCCGGCGAGCCGCGCGAAGTGATGCACTACTGCCTGCTGATCGGTTATGGAGCCAGCGCGGTGAACCCCTACTTAGCGATTGAAACAATCGAACAGCTAGGGGCCGACGGTTATCTGCCGGAGGAAGTATCGCCCCAAGCCGCCATCAAGAACTATGTCAAAGCCGTTAATAAAGGGTTGTTGAAAGTTTTCTCCAAGATGGGCATCTCCACCCTGCAAAGCTATCGCGGCGCGCAGGTGTTTGAAGCGGTCGGCCTCAACAAAGCATTAATTGAAGAGTACTTCACCGGCACTGCTTCTCGTATCGAAGGCATCGGGCTGGATGTGCTGGCCGCCGAAGCGATTGCCAAGCACCAGTTCGCTTTTCGTCCTCTTTCGGAATCCGAAACGGAGCTGTCTGTCGGAGGCGAATACCAGTATCGGACCACCGGCGAGTACCATTTGTTGAATCCGGTAACGGTCAGCAAACTACAACACGCCGTTCAGGGTGGGCGCTACGAAACTTTTCAGGAATACGCCAAGCTCATTGACGAGCAGAACGAAAAGCTTTGCACGCTGCGCGGTTTGATGCAGCTCAAAAAAGTGCCGCGCCCCCTTCCACTCAACGAAGTGGAGCCTGCCGCTGAAATTGTGAAGCGCTTCGCCACAGGCGCGATGTCGTTCGGCTCCATCAGCGCGGAAGCTCACGAAACTCTGGCTGTCGCTATGAACCGCATCGGCGGACGCTCCAACACCGGCGAGGGCGGGGAAGACGAAGCGCGCTTCGTTCCGCTGCCGAACGGCGACTCCAAGCGCAGCGCCGTCAAGCAGGTGGCTTCCGGGCGCTTCGGCGTCACCACTAATTATCTGGTGAATGCCGATGAGCTGCAAATCAAAGTCGCCCAGGGAGCAAAACCGGGCGAAGGCGGGCAACTGCCCGGTCATAAGATTGACTCGACCATTGCCCGCGTGCGCCACTCGATTCCCGGCGTCGGCTTGATCTCGCCTCCGCCGCATCACGACATTTATTCCATCGAAGATCTCGCACAACTGATCTACGACTTGAAGAACGTCAATCCGGCAGCGCGCATTTCCGTCAAGCTGGTGGCGGAAGTCGGCGTGGGAACGGTAGCCGCCGGAGTTTCAAAAGCGCATGCCGATCTGGTCCTCATCAGCGGCTATGACGGCGGCACGGGCGCTTCTCCGCTCACATCCATCAAACATGCGGGCGTGCCGTGGGAACTCGGGCTGGCAGAAACTCAGCAGGTCCTCGTCTTAAATGATCTGCGCAGCCGTATCCGCGTTCAGGTCGACGGCAAGCTGCAGACTGGGCGTGACGTGGTGATTGCCGCTTTGCTCGGCGCGGAAGAGTTCGGCTTTTCCACTGCTCCGCTCGTTGCCCTAGGCTGCATTATGATGCGCAAATGCCATCTGAATACTTGCCCGGTCGGCATTGCCACGCAGAACCCGGAACTCCGCAAAAAGTTTACCGGCACGCCGGAACACGTCATCAACTACTTCTTTTTTGTCGCGGAACAAGTGCGCGAATGGATGGCCGATCTCGGCTTCCGCACGGTGGATGCAATGATTGGCCGCGCGGACATGATTGAGATGCGCCCGGCTCTCAGTCATTGGAAAGCGCGCGGCCTTGATTTCACTTCGATGCTGTACAATCCGCAAGTGCCCGGACGCGTGGGTCGACTCTGCACGAAGAAACAGGATCACGGCTTGGAAGAAGCGCTCGACCATAGCCTGCTGCAACAGGCGCAAACCGCCATTGAAAGCGGAACGCCCATCGAGTTCAACATGCCCATCCGCAACACGCACCGGGCAGTGGGCGCCATGTTAAGCGGTGAGATTGCCCGTCGCCATGGGTCGGGTGGTTTGCCCGAAGACACGGTTCGCATCTGCTTTGGCGGGTCCGCCGGGCAAAGCTTCGGCGCGTTTCTGGCCAAAGGCGTCACGCTCGTGCTGGAAGGCGATACGAACGATTACACCGGCAAGGGTTTATCCGGCGGCAAGATCGTTGTTTATCCGCCGCGAAACTCCACGTATCCTCCCGAAGAAAACATCCTGATCGGCAACACCGTGCTGTATGGAGCAACAGCGGGCGAAGCGTACTTCAGCGGGGTGGCCGGCGAACGCTTTGCGGTTCGCAACTCGGGAGCTACTGCCGTTGTGGAAGGAACCGGCGACCACGCCTGCGAGTACATGACGAACGGAACGGTGGTGGTGCTCGGCAAAACCGGGCGTAACTTTGCGGCGGGCATGAGCGGCGGTCTGGCCTATGTCTTTGATCCGAGCGGCGAATTTACCCGCTTCCGCTGCAATCACGCCGGGGTTGATCTCGAACCGCTGTTTGAGCGTGAAGACATTGCCAGGTTGGAATACCTCATTCGCAAACACGTTGAATACACGAACAGTCCACTCGGGCGTCGCATGCTAGCGGACTGGGCAGGATCGCTGCCGCATTTTATTAAAGTCTTTCCGCACGAGTACAAACGGGTTTTGGCAAAGGCCGATCTGACGGGAAGAAAAATGCCGGTTGCCGTCGAACCGTTAACGACCGCAGTAGCGGCCGGCGACAGGATGAGGTAACGGGATGGGTAAAGCAACTGGTTTTCTGGAATACACGCGTGAAACGCCTGAGCGCCGCCCTGTTCTGGAGCGCGTAAACGATTGGTTCGAAGTGTATCAGGACTTTCCGGATGGTAAAGCCAAGGAACAGGCGGCCCGCTGCATGGATTGCGGCGTGCCTTTCTGCCACACGGCTTGTCCGGTAAACAACTACATTCCCGATTGGAACGATCTGATCTACCGTGACCGCTGGCGCGAAGCGATCCGTACCCTTCATGCCACGAACAACTTTCCGGAGTTCACCGGACGCATCTGTCCCGCCCCTTGCGAAGCCTCCTGCGTACTCGGCATCAACGAACCGGCAGTCACTATCAAGGTCATCGAGCAGAAGATCGTCGATCGCGCCTTTGCCGAAGGATGGGTCCACCCGGAACCGCCATTGCGCCGCACGGGCAAGCGGGTTGCCGTGATCGGGTCCGGCCCGGCGGGATTGGCAGCCGCCCAGCAGCTCAACCGCCTCGGGCATTCTGTGACCGTTCTGGAACGGCATGACCGTATTGGCGGGTTGCTCCGTTATGGGATTCCCGATTTCAAAATGGAAAAGCACCTCATCGACCGCCGCCTGGAGCAGATGAGGGCGGAGGGTGTCACCTTCCAAACGGGCGTTCATGCCGGAACCGACATTACCGCCGAAGAACTGAAACGCGATTATCATGCGGTTTTATTGGCAATGGGCGCGGAGCAGCCCCGCGACCTGGAAATTCCCGGACGCGATCTTCGAGGCATCCACTTCGCAATGGATTACCTCCTCCAGCAAAACAAGCGATGCGCGGGCGACCACTTCCCCGGTAAAGAAGAGATTGTAGCCGCCGGTAAGCGGGTAATCATTATCGGCGGCGGCGATACCGGAGCTGACTGCTTGGGAACCACCCATCGGCAAAAAGCGGCCTCCGTTCATCAGTTGCAGATTCACGCCATGCCCCCCGAGACGCGACACGGAAGCACGCCCTGGCCTTTATGGCCTTTGCAGCTTCGCATGGAAGCCGCTCATGAAGAAGGCGGGATGCGCGAATGGAGCGTCCTGACCACCCATTTCAGCGGAGACGAACACGGCAATGTGAAAAAGCTGCACTGTGTGCGGGTAGGCCCGAAGCCCAAACTGGAGCGCGTTCCCGGCAGCGAGTTTTATCTGGATGCCGACCTGGTGCTGATCGCCATCGGTTTTGCCGGTCCTGTCCGCAACGGCTTATTGGAACAGTTGCCCCTCCAGATGGACCAGCGGGGAAACATCCAAACGGACGAAACCTATGCTACGTCTATTCCCGGTGTCTTTTCAGCCGGGGACGCCCGCCGTGGTCAATCCTTGGTTGTATGGGCCATCGCCGAAGGGCGCGGAGCCGCCAGTGCTATTGATCGGTACTTAAACGGATAAAAACGGTTGGCCCCTCAAACTGAGCACAAAGGATAAGCCGGTATCCAGCGCGCGAGGGTTTCGGCTAGTTCCTCCCGACGCAGCGGCTTGCTCAGGTAGTCGTCCATGCCCGCCGCGAGGCAGCGTTCGCGATCCCCGGCCATGGCATGGGCCGTGAGAGCAATAATCGGAGTACGACGTCTGCCGGTTTCTCCCTGTCGAATCTGGGCTGTTGCTCCGTAGCCGTCCAGGACCGGCATCTGGCAATCCATGAAAATGACTCCATAAGACTGGATGGAGCAACACTCGACGGCAAATTTCCCATTCAAGGCGCAGTCCACCACGCACCCCAGCTTTTCAAGCATCCGCACAGCGATCTTCTGGTTTACAACGTTATCCTCGACGAGCAAGACCCGTGTTCCCGCTTCCACTGCTTCTTTCGTTCGGATCGACACCGGGGCGGAGGCAGTGACCGGCTCGGGAGCGGGCGGAAGCGGCAGGCGTACCCAGAATGTCGAGCCGACGCCCGGCTCGCTCCTCACACCGACACAGCCGCCCATCAACTCGGCCAATTGTTTCGAGATCGCCAACCCCAGGCCGGTACCGCCGAAGCAGCGCGTCGTTGAAGGATCGGCTTGGGTAAACTTCGTGAACAAGCGCGCTTGCTGCTCGGCTGTAATTCCCAAGCCGGTGTCGCGCACGGCAATGGTCCACTCCGGTGTTGAGCCGTCCGTCTCCGGTACTGCTTCTATCTCGACGCTGCCCACGGTCGTAAACTTGATGGCATTGCCGAGAAAATTCAGAACGATTTGGCGCACCCTCACGGGATCGCCCAATACATGAACCGGCGCTTGAAGGCCGTAGCGGAAACGCAAGGCTAGACCCTTTTCATCCGCTTTCGGCCGGAGCAATTCGACGGCTTCGTACAAAGTTTGTCGGAGATCAAAGGGCACCTGCTCGGTTGTCATCTGGCCGGCTTCAATCTTGCTGAAATCAAGCACGTCGTTGATAATCGTCAGCAGCAGTTGCGACGACTCGCGGGCAGTCTGAAGGTATTCACGCGCTGTGGGCGGCAGGCTTTCGTCGAGAGCCAAAGCAGTCATGCCGATCACGCCGTTGAGCGGGGTGCGGATCTCGTGGCTGATGTTGGCCAGGAAGTCGCTTTTAGCCCGCGTTCCTGCTTCTGCCGCTTCCATGGCTGCACGAAGGGCTGCTTCCGCCTGCTTGCGGTCCGTAATGTCGCTATGTGAGCCGACCAGGCGCGCCGGGCGTCCTTCCTCGTCCCAAACAGCTTGGGCACAGGCCAATACCCAGCGCCAGGACCCGTCACGGTGGCGCAGCCGGTACTCCACGGCGTAGGAAGCAGCACGCCGCGTCAAGTAGTCCGCCAAAGCTGTTTCCACTCGTGTTCCATCTTCCGGATGAAGACGCGAACGCCAAGTCTCTTCTGTGGCGGGCAACTCATCGGGACCAAACCCTAGAATCTCGTTCCAGCGCGGACTATGAAAGCGCCGACCGGTTTGCACCTCCCAGTCAAACAGTCCGTCGTTGTGGGCGGTGAGAACAAGCTGCCATCGTTCCTGCTCGGCTTGCAGCGCTAAGGCCAGTTTCGCCTCTGCCTGCCGCGCGCGCAAGGAGCGCCGAACTTGCCAGCCGAATAAGGTGAAAACCGCCAGTCCAGTCCAGAGGCCGTAGCGGAAAAGCTGCTGACGGCGCTCTGCCTCTCGTAGCGCGTACATCGATTGAGTTTCGGACGAGGAAAAGGGGGACCATCGGTCAAGGCTGGCCGCCATGCGTCCCTCGCTCGCCAGGTGACCAATTTCAGCCCGTAGCGCGTCGGCGACCCCGGCAAAGGGAGGCTGGGCCAGGATCGCCAGCTCCATCTTGGCGCCTCGAACCAGTTGAACTCGAAAGCGCGCGGTTTCACATCCCGGAGGACGGTCGAGCAACGCGCTGTCGAGATAGCGCATTTCCATAAAAGCCGCCTTGGCCTCGCCTCGGCAAACTGCCTGCAAGGCATCCCAGCGCTCCCCCTTATCAAGCAGGCGGGCTTGGGGAAATTGTTTTGCTAATAATTGGGCAGTAATCGGACTCCGTTTTTGGGCAATAACGCGGGGGATCTCTTCCCTGGTTTCCGCCAGAAAAACGAGCGCGTACCGATTCCTCAACCAAGGTTCCGTAATATGCAGCCAGCGTCGGCGCTCTTCGGTAACGGCGCTGGCGGGCCATAGGTCCACCACTCCGGCCCGCAGCGCCTCGTCGGGCAACAGCCCACGGATGGGGACAAAGACGAGAGTAATGCCGCGACGCCGGGCTGCCTCGCTCAACAGATCCACAGAAAGACCCTCAACTCCGCCATCGGCGCGAATCATCTGGTAAGGCGGAGCATGGTCGATGCCGACACGGACGACAGGGGCGTGGCGGAAGGAGCGTGGCTGCCGGAACAGGAAGCCTGCCCCGGCGAAGATAAGCAGCGCTGGAATCAGCAATGCGCGGGAGCGGAGCGTCCGGACCCGTTTCAAAGACAGATTCTCAGGAAAGAACGACATACGTGGCACTCTAAAATGACCGCCGCAAACGGGAAGAGCAACGCACCCGACGAAGGGCGTTGCTCTTGCATTATCCTCTCCTAAACATATCGGAAGTACGAGCCTACTATTAGAGGCGTAGTTCTTAAAGCAGGGTGGTAAAGCGGCAGTAGAATGTCTGCTGCCCAGTTACTTTTTAGAAGATTTTCCGGCAGAAACCGTTTTAGCCAGATCGGGCTGTACCGAAGCCGCTGCCGCGATGACCGGCATTTTAAAGTTCTCGCCGATCATGTTAGCCATGGTCTGCATTTCCAGACTTTCCGCTTCTTTGGTGAAGACCAGGCAGCGGCTTTCCGGATCAAAGTCAGCCTGCACCCAGTCACCGGCATTCACTTGGCTGGTCGCCATCAGGTTCGATAACGGATGCACGAGCAGCCGTTCAATCGCGCGCTTCAGGTGGCGGGCTCCATATTTCACATCGGTGCCTTCGGTCAGCAGAAACTGCTTGCCGGAGTCCGAAACGGTGAACACAAACGACTTTTCGGAGGGAGACAGCAGAATGCGCTGTTGCACCTGACCCAGTTCCAGGTCAAGAATGCGTTTCAGTTCGGATTCGCCCAGCGGTTTGAAGACAACTACTTTATCGATGCGATTCATGAACTCCGGCGTAAACTTCCGGCGAGCCGCTTCGATCCCGCTGCGGGACAGCTTCTTGGAAAGCTTTTCTTCGCTTTCTTTCCCTTCTGAACCGGCGCATCCCCTTCCGAAACCCAATTTGGGAGCAATCAGGGAACTCATCTCGGTAGCGCCCAGGTTGCTGGTCATAAAAATCATGGCCTTCGAGAAATCAACCTTCCGGTTATCACCCAAAGTCAGCGTCGCTTTATCCAAAATGCCGAGCAGCAGATTCCAAAGAGAATCGCTTGCCTTTTCGATTTCATCGAACAGGATAAAGCTGATTTTAATGGTGTCTGTGTGGTGCTGATTGATAACTTCCTGGCTCAGCAGCGGATGCGTTTCCCGGTGGCCCAGGTAGCCGGGAGGCGAGCCGATCAGCTTCGCAATCTCATGGCTGTGCTGAAATTCCGCGCAGTCGATTTTGATCACAGCCCGGGAGTTGCCGACGAGCGCTTCCGCTGTTGCCTCCACCGTGCGGGTCTTGCCCGAGCCTGTCGGCCCCAAGAATAAGAAATTGCCAACGGGACGCCCCGGCGCGCATAAGCCGGTCACGTGCATCTGATAGATGTTGACAATCTGTTCAATCGCTTCGTCCTGACCGACAACCAGCTTCAGCAGAGTTTTTTCTAAGCTTTCCGCGTCCTTGCCCGTCCTGCTCGGATCGAGAACCTTTCGTAACCGGCTCATATCTGTTTGATCCTTCTTTCTATTCCGCCGCCAGATTCCGTTCATTACTGGAACAGTGTGAATTCCAACCCCAAACTCTACGTCGGTTTTCCACTAAACTTAAAAGCAACTCGTGTGCCAAAGACCATCACGCTGCTTTTGGGTGATCGATAGGGGTTTTCCCGTTAGTTCTTTTGGGGACGCGAAGGTCTCACCTCAATTCGGCTAATTAATGTTCTTTCCGGCATTCGCAGGATGCAAAGCACAATTTCCGCAATATCTTCCGGCGCAATCTTCCAGTCGGCGTTGTTTTTGCTGGCTTCGCCCGAAAACTCCGTCGCCACGCTGCCCGGCATGATATAGCTGACCGCCACATTGTCCGAGCGGTGATCAAGCATGACGGCTTCACTGAATCCGTTCAGCCCGAATTTGGACGCGTTGTATACACTGCCGCCCGCAAACGGGTTCTTGCCGGCCAAGCTGCTGATGTTGATGATGCGCCCGCCACGAGCCTGTTTAAAACGGCTTAAAGCCTCACGCGTGCAATAAAATGCGCCGGATAAGTTAGTTCCGATCACCTGATCCCACTCTTCAATCGATAAATCCCCGGCCGCCCGGAACACCCCAATCCCGGCGTTGTTCACGAGAATATCCAGGCCGCCCAGCTCTTTGTCGACGAACTCGAACAACTTGGCGACATCCCCGCTTTTGCTGACATCGGCGGTGTGACCGACCATTTTGCCTGCCGCTTCGCCCCGCAGCTTGCCGAGGCTCCCTTCGAGATCTGCTTCCTTACGGGCGCAAATCGCTACGTCCGCCCCATGGGTTCCCAAAGCCTGAGCGATTGCCAAGCCGATGCCTTTCGAAGCTCCCGTAACGAGCGCGCGTTTACGGCGTAAAAAGTCGTTCATAAATTTTCCTTTATCTCCTATCCATTAAACACGTATTTCGATGGTGGGTAATCACCACCAGCCTTATTCTTGATGATCGCTTTTCATGCTCGGATACCGGCACGTTTTAGACCTATACTGGAAGTAGTTCCTCTTATGTCCGTTATCTGGCTGCGGACTGCTGCCGCGCTGTATTCGTGCGGCTTGTTGTACGCGCTGATTTATCTGTTCTGGAAAAGCACGAAACTGTTCACTCCGGCTCTGATTGCGTTCGGCGCCGGGGCGATTCTGCACTTGGTTTCGCTGGTGGAACTGCGTTTTGAAACCGGGCATCTGCCGATCAATAATTTTTACGAGACCAGTTCGCTTTGCGCTTTCCTGATTGCCGCCTCTTTTCTGCTTGCTTACAGCTATTACCGCGTGGCCATTTTTGGGGTGTGCCTGTTTCCGGTCGTTTTCTTCATGACATTGATCGGAGGAACGGAGTTCCCGGTTGCGGTCTGGAGCAGCCCGCAAGTCCGCAACGCCTGGCTGCTCGTGCATATTACAACGGTTTTGGTCGGCTATGCGGCCTTAATTATGGCGGCGGTCGCGTCGGTGTACTACTTGCTACAGGAGCGCCAGCTTAAAAGCAAGCGGCTCAATCCCACGTCCAACCGCCTGCCTCCCCTCGCCACGCTGGACCGCATCATCACGCAGGCGATGAACGCCGGTTTTGTGTTTATTACGATTGGAACGGTAACGGGCGTGGTCTGGGCTTTCGTTGAAAACGGCACGCGATGGATCTTTAATCCCCAGATCGGCTTCTTCCTATTCACGTGGATGTTTTATCTGGCGATGATCTTTTTACGCATAACGGCGGGCTGGCGCGGACGGAGAATTGCCTGGCTTGCTGTCAGCGTGTTGGGCTGCTCCATCATCACTTGGGCGACGCATCTGGGGATCAGGAGCGTCTGGCTGCAATGAAGTTAGCGCTTGCGGGAATTAACCACCGTACTGCGCCGGTACAGGTGCGGGAAAAGCTGGCTTTGCGGCCTGAAGATGTTCCCGCCGCTTTGCTCGATTTGCAAGCTTGCGGCGCGAAGGAGGTTCTGGTCCTGTCCACCTGCAACCGCGTGGAAGTGGCAGCTACGCTCGCTGACGGCCTTACGGGGGAGCAGCTTTTAGAAGGTCTGGCAGCGAACCGCCATGATTTGAGCCTGGAGGCAGCGCGTCCGCACTTCTACTTCTACGAAGGAGCCGAGGCCATTCGTCACCTGTTCCGGGTCGCTTCCAGCCTGGATTCCATGATTGTCGGCGAACCGCAGATCCTAGGCCAGTTAAAGCAGGCTTACCACCAGGCGCGGGAGCAGGGAACGGTCGGCACGGTGCTGGATGCCGTACTGACGCGCGCCTTTACGGTAGCCAAGCGCATCCGCACGGAAACGGATATCGGGCAAAACGCGGTATCGGTCAGCTATGCGGCTGTCGAACTGGCTAAGGAGATCTTCGGTTCGCTCAACGGTAAGCGCGTCCTGATTATTGGCGCGGGCAAGATGTCGGAAGGCGCGGCCCGGCATTTGTTGCGAGCCGGAGCCGCCGAAATCCTGGTGACCAATCGGACGCCGCAACGCGCCCAACAGATGGCGGAAGCGTTTCGAGGCGATGTGGTTCCTTACGAAACCTTTCCGCAGTGCCTGCCCGAAGTGGACATCGTGATAGCGTCATCCGGCGCGCCGTATTACGTCATCACGGGCGAACTCATGCAGGGGGTCATCGAGCAGCGCAGGAACCGGCCCATGTTTCTGATCGACATCGCTGTTCCGCGCAACATCGACCCGGCAGTCAACGCCATTGAACACGCTTTTCTGTACGACATTGACGACTTGCAGCGCCTGGCGGAGCGCAATCTGCAAACGCGGCGGGAAGTCGCGCAACAGGCGGAAAACATCGTCACGGAAGAAGTGGCGCGACTGGAAGCGCGGCTGCGAACCCGCGATGTGACTCCAACAATTCTTAGTCTTCAAGAACAGTTGGAAGCGATCCGGCAGGAAGTTCTGCTGCGTTATCGGGGGCGTTTGGGCGCTCTTACGGCGGAGCAGGAAGAGGCTATTGAAGGATTGACGCGCGGCATCGTGAACAAGATCGCTCACGGTCCCATCTCCGAGATTCGCAGGCACGCTGCAGCGCAAGCGCCGGAAAGCGCTCCGCAAGGAGAGGTCCTCAGCGCTGTGCGACGCATGTTCGGTTTGCGCGACCGTTGAGCGCAATGAGAGAAAAGCTGACCATCGGTTCGCGCGGTTCTCATCTGGCGCTGTGGCAGGCCCGCTATGTGGGGGAACAATTGGCGCGATTGGGTGTCGAGAGCCGCATTGAAATCATCAAAACGACCGGCGACCATCTGCAAACGGCTTCCTTGATGCAAGCGGGAGGCAAAGGGCTGTTTACCAAGGAAATTGAGGACGCGCTGCTCAACGGCGCGATTGACCTGGCGGTTCATAGCTTGAAAGATCTTCCGACCGAGAACCCCGCCGGACTGTGCATCGCGGCGATTCCCGAGCGGGAAGACCCCCGTGACGCTCTGGCAGGCAAGCCGTTAAGCGAACTGCCGGAAGGCGCGCGGGTCGGCACCAGTTCAGGGCGGCGTGCGGCTCAGCTTCTTCGGCTGCGTCCTGATTTGCTGGCGGAGCCGATCCGGGGAAACGTGGACACCCGCCTGCGCAAAATGAAGGAAGGCCAGTACGATGCCATCACCCTGGCCGCTGCGGGACTGCGGCGTTTGGGATTGGAACACGAGATTGCGCAGATTTTTTCACCGGAGGAGATTTGCCCGGCTCCGGGACAAGGCGCGCTGGCGATTCAAACCCGAGACAACAGCGAAGCGCGGGAGATTTGCGCTGCCCTGAACGACCCGGCAACCCAGCAGTGCGTGACATGTGAACGAACGGTGCTGGCCCGCCTGGATGCCGGATGCCAGTTGCCGGTCGGTGTGTTTGCCGAATTGTATGAGAATGATCTTCACGTGCGGGCGATTGTGATCTCGCCGAATGGACGGGAGTGCATTAAAGCGCATGATACGGGGGACCGTGCCAACCCGGAAAAGCTGGGGCACCGGATTGCCGAAGATCTGCTGTTCCGGGGCGCAAGATCGATCCTGACTATCGGAAGCGAGTAAATGCAGCCACTCGCAGGCGTGCGCGTTGTGGTAACCAGGGCTGCTCACCAAGCCGAAGAATTGGCCGGACCATTGCGGACGTTGGGAGCGGATGTGCTTCTTCTGCCGACTATTGGGATTAGTCCTCCTGAAAATCCGGCTCCGCTGCGGGAAGCTGCCGCTCATTGCGATCAATATGACTGGATCATCTTTACGAGCGTCAACGCGGTTCAGGCGTTTTCGGCTGAGTTGCCCGAAATCCGCCGTTGCCGCGCACGCATTGCTGCTGTAGGATCTGCCACGGCGGAAGCGGCGGAACGTTGCGGTTTTACCGTTTCCCTGGTGCCTGAACAATATGTTGCGGAGTCGCTGGCGGCAGCTTTTGCGGAACATGACCTGGGAGGTTATCGCGTCCTGATTCCGAGCGCCGCCGTTACCCGCGACATCGTACCCAAGGAGTTGCGGAAACAGGGCGCACAGGTGGACGTAGTAGAGGCATACCGTAATGTCCTGCCGTCCGAGACAGCGCAGAAAGCTCTGGAAGTTTTTCGCGAACCTTACCCGGATTGGGTGTTGTTTGCCAGTTCTTCAGCGTTTGAGAATCTCGTAGCCGTTCTGGGCCGCGAGCCGTTATCTCACGTCTCTATCGCCACCATCGGCCCGGTCACTTCGCAATCAGTGCGGAAACACGGCTTAACTGTCCAAGCTGAAGCGTCTGTCCATACGGTTCCGGGACTGGTTAAAACTGTCTCCGCAAAGAAATAGCTTGTATTGTCTCCTGCTCTGCCCTATAGTCTAACTATGGGAAGCCGATCCGAGATTCCGCCCGGCACCTTGTACATGCTGGTCCTGAAAACTCTGGCGCGGTTAGGGTCCATGCACGGCTACGGTATTGCGCAGCACATCCAGCAGATTTCGGATGACGTTCTGCAAATAGAGGAAGGATCTTTGTATCCCGCGCTGCAACGCATGCTCATCAAAGGCTGGGTTGTTGCCGAGTGGGGGCCGTCGGAAAACAACCGGCGCGCCCGGTTTTACAAGCTGACGCCCGAAGGACGGAAGCAACTGAGCCTGGAGTTGCGGGAGTTCGAGCGGGTGATGACCGCGATTGGAAAGGTGATTCAACCGGCATGAAAGAACTGTGGCGAAGGTTTAAATGGCTCTGGCGCCGTGACCAATTCGAACACGAACTCGATGAGGAAATGCGCCATCATCTCGCGCTCAAGACGGAGGAGCAGGGTAGCGCCGAGGCAGCACGGCGCAAGTTTGGAAACATCACTTTGCTGAAGGAGGACAGCCGCACGATGTGGATCGGAACCTATGGAGAACAACTGGCGCAGGACGTTCGTTACGGTCTCCGCGCCATGGCCGCTCACAAAATTTTTACCGGCATGGCGGTGCTTTCGCTCGCGCTGGGAATCGGAGCGAACACCGCCATTTTCAGCTTCATGGACGCGATCATGCTACGCGCCCTGCCGGTCCGCCATCCGGAACAACTGGCGATTGTCAACTGGCACTCAAAAGGAGGTGAGGCCCCCGTGGTTCACGACCACACCGGTTCTTCGTATGCGGAAGGAGGGTGGGAGACCAGCCCTAATTTTCCTTACCCGGCTTACCAACTCCTACAGAAAAGCAATCACGTGTTTTCCGCTCTTTTCGGCTATGCAAACGCAGGACGCCTTAACTTGGTGCTAGACCGGCAGGCCGTATTGGGTGAGGGGCAGTATGTATCCGGCAACTACTTCGACTCGCTCGGTATTACTCCCTCAACAGGACGCCTCATCGGACCCGCTGATGACCGGCCTGGAGCGGCGCCGGTGGTTGATCTTTCCTATAGTTTCTGGCAGAGCCGTTTGGGTGCGCGTGCGGACCTTATCGGGAAAACCATTCTGATTAATGGCAAGCCTTTCAGCATTGCCGGAGTTACACCGCCGGAGTTCTTCGGTGTTCGCCCTCCGCGTGCGCCGGAGGTGTTTATTCCCATACGCGATCTCACGCTGGCCGACCTCAATATGTACAACGATCTCGATAAGAGGTTTGTCGGAGAGCACTTTTATTGGATTGAGATGATGGGCCGACTGAAACCGGGTATCAGTCTTCCGCAGGCGGAGGCGGAACTTCGAGGCCAGTTCCGGCCTTGGGTCCAAAGCACAGCTTCGAACGACAAGGAGCTCCGCACATTACCGGAGCTTTGGCTTCAGGAAGGCGGGTCTGGGGTGGATTCCTTGCGTCGGCAATATTCAAAACCGCTGTTCGTCCTGATGACGATGGTTGGATTAATACTGGTAATCGCCTGCGCGAATATCGCTAATCTGCTTTTAACGCGCGCCCACTCCCGACGGCGTGAGATAGCAGTACGCCTCAGCCTGGGAGCAGGCCGGTGGCGGGTCATGCGCCAACTCTTGACAGAAAGTATTCTTCTTTCCTTCTGCGGCGGGCTTCTTGGGCTTCTTGTAGCCTCTTTAAGCATCCGTGCCCTCACCGCCATGCTGGGGAACGGCCAGGAAGATTTTACGTTGCGAGCGGAACTTGACTGGCGCGTCCTGTTGTTCACTGCCGCCGTGGTTCTCCTAACAGGGACCCTGTTCGGACTCGCCCCAGCGCTTCAGGCAACAAAGGTCGATGTCACTCCTGCCCTCAAAGAAACACGCGCAAACGCTCCTAACCAACGAGGGCAGTGGGCAGGCGTTCCGTTCAGCCTAAGCCAAGTCTTGATTATTGCCCAAATTGCGATTTCGCTTCTGCTTGTGGCTGCTGCCGGGCTGTTTGTGCGGACGCTGAACAACCTCCATTCCGTGGACATAGGTTTCAATCCGCAGAATATTCTGCTATTTAGCATTAATGCGGCGCAGGCGGGTTACAAAGACGCAGCACTAAAAAACTTCTATGCTGAGTTGCAGCGGCGCTTTTCTTCCCTTCCTGGTGTTCGTAACGCAACTATGACGCAGATGCCACTCGTAGCAAACTCGACCTACACCACACGTGTGAACATTCCTGGCCTTCCCAAAATTGATGGAAAAGGACAGACCACTTCCGTCGTCCAGGTGGGACCGGAATTTTTTCAAACGATGCAGCTTCCCATTCTGGTGGGCCGAGCCATTGATGAAAGGGACGTGGAAAGTGCCCCGCCTACCGCTGTAGTGAACGAGGTTTTCGCAAAAAAGTACTTCTCTGGCGAGTTACCCATCGGCCAGCATTTTGGCATCAATTCGGACAAAGATTCAAGGGCCGATGTAGAGATAGTCGGCTTGGCCAAAACAGCTCGATATAATTCTCTGAAGCGCGACATTCCTCCCGTAATTTATATACCGTGTTTACAAGCTGGCAAAAATTATCGGCCTCTCCAATCGATGTATTTCGAACTGCGCACGGCTGGCGATCCGTTTTCTGTTGTGAACAGCGTTCGCCGCATCGTCCGTGAAATCGCCCCCACTATTCCCGTAGCCAATGTAAGCACTCAGTCACAAGTCATCGACGAAACCATCGTTCAGGAAATAACGTTCGCCAGTCTCTGTACCTGTTTCGGTCTGTTAGCGTTAGTGATGGCCTGTATCGGTCTCTACGGAACCCTGGCTTACACCGTGGCAAGGCGCACGGGCGAAATCGGAATCCGCATGGCGCTAGGCGCGGCGCGGGGCAGCATTATCTGGATGGTGCTGCGGGAAGTGCTGGTTCTTATCGGCGTCGGCTTGATGATTGGAGTAGTGGCCGTTTGGCAAACAACGGCTTTCCTAGGATCTTTTCTGTTCGGCTTGAAACCGAATGATCCTTGGACCCTCGGCAGCGCCGTTGCGATTCTGGTTGCGTGCGCCATCCTTGCGGGTTATGCTCCCGCATGGCGAGCCGCAGGCGTGGACCCGGCATCGGCGCTTCGGCACGAATAATACTCTAACTATCCATCCACGGCTCACAGCGGCGTCCGGTCAAACGTGGCTACCGATTTGCCGAAGACGGCAATTGCAGCTTTGGTAAATTGCTCTTTGGTTTCGTAGAGCGCCACCAGATCATTGCCGTACTCGGCCTGCTCATCCTCATCTGAGCTGGTCTCGTTGATGTGCTGCCACTTCGCCTCCAGTTCTTTGAGCGCCTCGATAATAAATCGGGCATCTCCTTCATCTAGGCAGATCTGCATTTGCTGTCTTGGCATGCCTCACACTTTCCTAACTCGCTCACAGCGTAACGCCAACTCACCGAGTAGTGCTTTATAACCATCGAGCAGCATGTCCCGCGTCGGACAGATCATGTAGTGTGCCCCATGATTATTATGAAGCGCTAATCCTTCCGGCATCGGCGTCCCGCTTGAAACCTTCCACAACCATCCTCCCTTCAGCCGCGCGATCCCCGCGCCCGTTGGCTACCAGCATCGGAACCCCGTTCTGCTCAAAGGTGTCCACATCGGCATCCCGCACATGGTCCAACTTAGCGGAACCAGCATTACCCAACCGGAATAGATCATCCTGCGCAAGATACAGATACGGGATGTTGTCGGGGAGAGTGGTCGAGAAAAAATCCATCTACTTCAATTGTAAGTACCAACTTATTGCTGCCCGAAAACGCCTTTCTGCAATAATTCAGTTAATTCTTCGGGCGAGCAATCGCGGGGAAGCGGAATCACTTCGCCCACAGAGACTGAAATCTTTCCGGTGCGGAACCAGCGTCCGCGTTGCGCTTTCATTTTACCCAGGCCATGTAAGCGGATCGGCAGGGCGGAAATTCCCAACTCTTTCCATAACAATCCGGCACCGCTTTTGAACGGCTGCGGCGCGCCATCATCCGAGCGCTGGCCTTCCGGGAAAACGATCACATTATAGCCATGGTCAACGGCTTCTCCGGCATGGCGGAAGCTGCGGCGGAATCCACTCATTTGCGGCAGTGGAAAGATGTTGAAGAGGGCGGTCACAAGATAGTATTCCATCGGCGCAAGGAGATTCAGGAACCAGCGGCCCTGATTGCGCCCGCGCCGCCAATCTAGAATCATTTCGCCCGACATCGCTAC
>CAXTWT010000001.1:0-13220 GCA_964247955.1 uncultured Bryobacteraceae bacterium | reverse complement strand
GTCTTGACCTCCTGCAGCGCCCGTTCGTCCAATGAAACCCCGAACTGCTGTTCCAATTGCGCCTGCAACTGGACACGGCCCAAACTGTCCAGGTTGAGTTCGCCGTCGAGCGCATCGGAAGAGCTATGGGCGTTTACTTCGCCGCTTGTGATTCTGCGCGCTACCTCGCGCCGCAACACTTTACCGGTGGAGGTGCGCGGGAAATCCGGTTCCGGCCAGGGAATCCAGCGACGGATCTGTTGAAAGTCCGCCAACTCCCGATTGGCTGCATCCACCGCTTCCCTTGGTTCCTGCGAGTCATTCATAATGAGGGCTGCCAGCGGCTCGGGTCCGTGACCGGAAGAAACCTCAATCACTGTGCAGGCTTTCACCCCGCCTTGGCGCAACAGCGCCGCTTCCAGGTCTTCCGGGTAGATGTTAAGGCCCGCCGAGGTGACAATCATATCCTTTTTACGACCGCGAAAGCGCAAATTGCCGCCCTCGTCAAATTCAGCAAGGTCGCCGGTCGCCAGCCAGTCGGATTCGGTTTGGCGCAACTGCCCGCCTTGCCAGACCAGGTTGGAGATGGTTTCGCCGCGCACCAGCACTTCGCCTTCGTCGCTCAAGCGGACTTCACGCCCCGGCAGCACCTGTCCTACTGAACCGCGCGCCAGCTTGAAAGGGTGATTCAGGCTGACGAGGGCGGTCGTTTCCGTCATGCCGTAGCCCTGAATTATCACGAAGCCCAGCGCATTCCAGAAGCGTTCGCTTTCGCCTGGTAGTGAAGCGCCGCCGCAGACGAATGCCCAGAACTTGAAACCAAACAAGCGGTGTACGTTGCGAAAACGCCACCAGCGCTGTGCGGCGTTACTGTTTCCTGCCGCTTCCAAACGCGCCGCCAAATCCGGAATACGCCCGAGCAGATGCGCGTGCAGGAGGTCCAACACACGCGGAACAGCCGCCAGCACAGAGATGCGGCGCGTACGGATACGCTCAATCAGATCCGGCGCAACCAGCCGGTTCTCGAAATGCACTTCGGCTCCCAGGAGCGGAGGAATCCATAAGCCCATGAACTGACCGAAAACATGGCTGAGCGGCAGGGTGTGAAGAATGCGTATGGGATGAAAGATGCGCTCGTAACGCAGATACTTGCCCATCTCTTCTTCAATCGGACGCAAGCTCGCCAGCACGTTGCGGTGCGTATGCACGACGCCCTTAGGGTCGCCCGTAGTGCCGGAAGTGAAGATGATTTGCAGCGAGTCCGATTCACTCAAGTTGGAAGCCGGGCGGTAATGATCTGTTGCCGGAAGGATCGGCAAATCTCCCAATGCGATTTGCGGAACGTCGACTGTTAAGGAGACAAGCTTGTCACGATCCGCCACAATCAGTTTCGGGGTAACTTCTTCGACTACCCGCAAAACAAATGGGACCGAACCGGCGGTATCCAACGGAACCGGCAGGGCGCCGACAAGCACGCAGCCGAAAAAAACCGCAACCCATTCGGCGCTGTTCTCTCCCCATAGCAGAATGCGGTCGCCTTTTCCGATGTTGCGACACGTCAGTTCCGAAGCGAAACACCGGGAAAGCGAAGCCAAATCCCCGTAGCTGGTCCGACGCTCACGCAGCCCCTGAAAAGCGACAATGGCCGTTTCTGCGCCGAGCCTGTCGAAATCGGCTACGAGCGAGGAAAGGTGAGATCGTAACGCGGGCACATCTTCAGACTACGACCCCTTGCCGCTGTTTTCCACATAGTAGCCTTCACGGGACTGGACAACGTACTTCTTCTCTCTTACCGTGAGTTGAATCCGGCGATAACCACCTTCGGCAAAAGCCCGGTCCGGTGTGTAACCGATGCTGTATTGATTGCGCAGGTCTTCCTCAATCTCGCTGTAGATCTGGTCCACGGACTTTTTACGGGAAACTTCAAAGTAAGCGCCGCCGGTTTCGCGCGAGATTTGTTGCAGGATCTTTTTGCCGTCCGGTCGTTCGAAGCCGCCGGGACCGCGACCATAAGGCCCACCGCCGCCCGGACGTCCCATGCCTCCGCCGTGCCTGCCCATTCCCGGCCCGCCAAAGCCGCCGCGATTGAACGGCTGTTCGTCATCGGCAATGCGCACCGCGTATCCAAGCGTATCCGCTCGCTGAGCAGAGTTAATCGCTTCCGGCAACGAGATTTTGCTTCCGTTATCTTCCCCGTCCGTGAGCATGATGAGAGCCTTGCGCCCAGTCTGCTTCTTCATCAGATCACCCGCTGCCAGGTAAATGGCATCGTAAAACGCAGTGCCGCCTCCGCCGTGGCTGCGCCCATAACCGCCTCCGCCGCCTCCGCGTCCACCCCAGCCGCCGTTCGGATTTCCTCCGCCGTTGCCTTGTCCCTGCGAATTGCTGGTGTTACTCCAGGAAGGCGAGTTCAGCAGCGCGAGCGCTTTTTCCAGCCGTTCGCGAGAAGAGGTCAGGTCCTGCAGCAGTTCCACTTCACGGTCGAAGTGAATCAAAAACGCTTTATCGCTCGCCGGGCGCAATACTTTTTCGAGAAATGAATAGCTGGCGTCGCGTTCCGTGCCGATCATGCGCCGCTCGCTTCCGCTGGTGTCCACGAGCAAGCCCAGGGTCAGCGGCAAATCACTTTGTTGGGAAAAATACTGGATCTTCTGCGGGCGTCCGTCTTCGGAAAGGCTGAAGTCTTCTTTCGTCAGGTTTTTAACAATTTTTCCTTCCTTGTCCCGGACCGTGGCGAAAACGTTGACCACTTTCACGTCCGTTGAGAAGGTAGGTGACGGCTGCTGCGTTTCTTGCCCCGCTAAAAGCCGCCCGGCGGGGAAAATCCCAAGCGCGAGATAGAGCGCCTGCCGCCGGGACAAAGCGCGGTGAAAACCAGGAAGAGATTGAACCATAGAAAAGCGGAGTGATCCCGCTTACGGTGGGATGCAGGGAACTCAGTTCAGGTTCCCTTCCTGGAAAGGCCAATGCTATTGGCCTACGGCGCGGGCTTTCGTGTTGGGTGGGCTATCCGGTTTCTTCTTAGCGTCTCCGGTTTCTCGAAGTAATACGGGTCCCCTTGGTGTTGATGCCGTAATTTCCTGCAGAAAGATCAAAGATCGAGGCGTGGCCGCCGCAATCACTGTTCCGTGCTGATGCATTTTACGGAGGAGCTTACAGCCTGATCTATCGTAGTCGCTCAACTGAGAGATATCGACCGTAATTTTCTGAACTTTTTTGGACAACGCTCTGCGCCAGTTTCGATCAACGTCGAGAACTGCGCTCTCGGCAAAGTTGCCGCTGATTTCGATGCGGTATTCATCCGCACCGTCGTAAATATTTACCATTGCCATACAACTAACTACCTGTCCGTTCTGCTCCTACATCTAAACAGAAGACTGCAATCAAGAATACACTCTTTGTTAAAAATCTTCAATCTATTTTTCTTCATGTTTATTTCGGCATCGAAGCTGTAGAGGTCTAATGTTCAAAGGAAAAGGAAGACATTACAAGAATGCCTAATCGAGTATTACCCGGATTGCCCGAGCCGCAAGGCGCGACATGGGATGGAACCGGCGTAAACTTTGCGATTTATTCGGAAAACGCCACGGCAGTTGATTTGTGCCTGTTTGATGAGCTTCGTTCCGCCCGGCACGAGACGATTCGCTTAACAGAAACTACTGGACGTGTTTGGCACTGCTACTTGCCGGGGTTGAGCATTGGCCAACTGTACGGTTACCGGGTCCACGGCCCTTACCAGCCGGAAAAGGGTCTGCGTTTCAATCCGGCCAAGCTGTTGATTGATCCCTACGCCAAATCAGTAGCAGGCAGCGTCAACTGGGGTGGCCCGGTTTTTGGTTATCGCCTCGGTGACCCGAAAGAAGACCTTAGCTGTGACAGTCAGGACGACGCTGCGGACGTGCCGAAGGGGGTAGTCACCTCGTCGCAGTTTGACTGGCAGAACGATCATTCGCCTAGAACCGCGATTCATGATTCCGTGATTTATGAGGTTCACGTCAAGGGTTTCACCATGCAGCATCCAGACGTGGACGAGAAACTGCGCGGCACGTATTTAGGCTTGATTTCTCCGCCTGCTCTTGCCCATTTGAAAAAGCTGGGCGTGACCGCTGTCGAGTTGATGCCGGTTCATGCTTTCCCCGATGATAAACATCTTCTTGACATCGGCCTGAGCAATTATTGGGGCTATAACACGATCAACTTCTTCTCGCCTACCGCCCGCTATTGCAGCTCAGGGGAGATGGGGCAACAGATCGGCGAGTTTAAAACCATGGTGCGGGAACTGCACCGGGCCGGTATTGAAGTGATTCTGGATGTGGTTTACAATCACACGTCCGAAGGAAATCAGATGGGGCCGACGCTCAGTTTCAAGGGTGTCGATAACACGACATACTACCGGCTAATGCAGGACAAACCCCGCTATTACATGGACTATACGGGCACGGGCAATACCTTGAACATCCGGCATCCGCAGGTGCTCAAGATGGTCATGGACAGCTTGCGCTATTGGGTTCTGGAAATGCATGTGGACGGGTTCCGTTTTGATCTCGCGTCCGCGCTCGCCCGCGAGCTGCATGAGGTGGACAGGCTGTCGTCCTTTTTCGATGTCATCAACCAGGACCCCGTGCTTTCGAGAGTAAAGTTGATCGCCGAACCCTGGGATGTGGGCGAGGGGGGATATCAGGTCGGGCGCTTCCCGGCATTATGGGCCGAATGGAACGGCAAATACCGCGATGTGGTGCGCCGGTATTGGAAAGGCGATGACGGCCAGCTCGCCGAGCTGGGCTACCGTCTGACCGGCAGCAGCGACCTGTATCAACGCGACGGCAGACGCCCTTCCGCCAGCATCAATTTCATCACAGCCCATGATGGTTTTACGCTGAATGATCTGGTGAGCTATAACGAAAAGCACAATGAAGCCAACGGCGAGAACAACCGCGACGGCTCGAATGACAATCACTCCTGGAACCACGGCGTGGAAGGCCCAACGGACGATCCCAATATCGTAAGTCTTCGCGAGCGGGAGAAACGGAACTTTCTGTTTACGCTGCTGTTCTCGCAAGGAGTTCCCATGATTTGCGGCGGCGATGAGATGGGCCGCACCCAAAACGGGAACAACAACGCTTACCCTCAGGACAATCCAATCAACTGGTATAGCTGGAACCTCAATGACCGTCAAAAGGCGCTGCTGGAGTTCACCGGACGCTTGATTGCTCTGCGAAAAGATCATCCGAACCTGCACCGGAGAAAATTCTTCCAGGACCGGACGATCAGTCCCGCACTAGTGCAGAACCGGAACGTGGACGGTTTGGAGATCAAGGACGTTATCTGGTACCGTCCCGATGGTCAGCAGATGACGGAAGACGAATGGGGCGCCGGGTGGGTCCGGTGTCTTGGACTTTGCTTAAGCGGCAGAACGCTGGATGACGTGGACCAGAACGGCCAGCTGATTCGCGACGACAGCTTTCTCCTTTGCCTGAATCCGCATCACGACCACATTCAGTTTCATATGCCGCCCTGTACGGTGAACTGCTGCTGGGAACTGATGATCGACACTCGCGACGGGGCCGTGACGCAGACGCGCACTGTTCGTGCGGGCGAGCCGTACGACATGCTCGAACATTCGGCTGTTCTGTTTTGTGAAACTCAAGAGTAAGGACGGCCTAAGCAGAAAGGCGGGAAACCGAGCAGGAAGTGTCGGAACGGGCAGGCTCTCTCCGCTTAACCCATTCCAGCAGTTCATGAGCGGGGATGGGCTTGGAGAATACAAAGCCCTGCACATCTTCGCAGCGAAGGTCGGAAAGGACCGACAATTGTTCGGCTGTTTCCGCGCCTTCGGCAACGCTTAAAAGTCCTAAAGCATGAGACATTTGAACGATGCTCGCCAGCAAAGGCGGCCTGTCTTCTCGCGTGACGATGTCTTTCACAAACATGCGGTCGATCTTAAGACGCTGTATCGGCAACTGTTGGAGGTAGGCCAAGGAGGAATGGCCGGTTCCAAAATCATCAATCGCCAAGGTCACGCCGAGGTTGCGCAGGATCTTCATCTGTCGCAGCGCGTGCTCAAAATTCGTCATAATCGCGCTTTCGGTGATTTCCAGTTCTAATCTTCCCGGTTGAATCTGCGAGTTCCGCAACTTGCCCTCAATCGAAGCGCCGAAGTCGGCGCGCGCGAATTGTAAAGCAGATACGTTTACGGAAATCCGAAGGTCCGAAAGGCCGCACTTTCCCCATTCTTTTGACTGGTGAATCGCTTGGTCCAGCACCCACTCTCCAATCTCCTCAATCAGCCCGATTTCCTCCGCCAAGGGGATAAAAACAGCGGGGGAGATGAAGCCCAAAGCCGGATGCTTCCACCGCAGAAGCGCCTCCACTCCCGCCATGCGCCCGGTCAATAAGTTGATCTGCGGCTGATAATAAACCTCAAATTCACGTTTTTGCAAGGCAAAGCGAAGGTGCTGCTCCATGACCAAACGCTCAGGCGGAATCCGAATCATGGAAGAATGAAAAGCCGCTACCCGGCCGCGTGAGCATTTTTTGGCATAGCGCAGCGCGGTGTAAGCCTGCGACTCCAGCTCTGTTGAAGCGCACAAAGCCGCGCCGACGGTTGTGTATCCAATACTTGCTTTGACGACTAACTCGTGATCGCCGATGGCGAACGCCTCATCAAAACAGCCGAGAAAGCGACCCGAGATGGTTTTGGCCTGTTCCGGCGAGGCGAGATCCGGCATCAGCACCATGAACTCGTCGGCGCTGCCGCGCGCCAAGGAGAACGATCCCTCTAACCGGCTTGCGATGCGCCTCGCGATCTGGCATAGCAGCTCATTGCCGACCTGATAACCAAGAACATCGTTGATCACCCGAAACCGATCCACTCCCAGGATGGCAAGTCCCACCTCCGTTTCCGTCCCGCTTCGCAGGGTCAAAACGCGTTGAATCTCTTCTTCCATCCAAACGCGGTTCCAAAGATGGGTCAGCGCGTCATGGCGAGCGCGGTAGGAAAGCTCTTCCGACAAGTGCTGCTGTTCGATGGCGAGCGTAGCCATCCAGCACACGTCATGCATTTTTCTGTTGATCGCGCTTTGGTCAAGGGGCGGAGGAAAGCCAAACGCTACCAGCGCTCCCACTAATTCCGCGGCCGGCGTGACCAGAGGCTTGACGTAGGCGCAGGATAGCTGCTTGAGATGAGGCAATGCCGCGATAACCGTTTGAGCGGAAAACCGGCTCAGGATACGCCTGTCCTCGTCCAGCAAACGGTAATCCGCCGCTAATTTCAGGTGCTCATTTTCGAGCAGCAGGATAGCGCATCGTATATCGCAATGAACATGAGCGGACAAGGCGACAATTGCTTGCAAAGTTTGTGTTGCCGGCAAACACCCTGCCGCTGCGCTCCATCCGGTCGAATGAAAATCGAACTCCCTCGAAACCGGCGTATCGTTTGTCATCTCGCCTCTGCTCCAGCCGAAAGTTGATCAAGAGCGCGGACGAGCTCGGCGGTGTTCTCATGCGTCGGCAAAACAGCCGAACGCATGGTGATCTGGAAAGTGGCTGTTCGAGTGCCGACAAAGACTTGGCAGTGGAAGGGGGCCGCACAGGAACCGGCGATATGGGCGGTGATCTGCGATATTTCTTTTGTGCTGCGCCAAAGAACGATGATTGACTGCCCTGACCAGCGGAACATTTTGCCGCCCGGCGTCAAAGGCAGGATGTCTTTACGGCTGACTTCGTCCAAAAGATACTCCGAAACTTCGTTGCCGTGGCGCGCGCGCAGCACGGAGAGAGCATCGGCAGTAAAGATTCCTACATAGCCCTTGGCTTCTGACTCCGCCTGACTCGCCTCACGGTGCAACTGTGAGATTCCCTCGGCCCTATTAGGCAGGCTAACCCGAAACCGCGAAGCCGCCCTGTGGGCAAGCTGAAGCTGTTTGCTGAGAGCCTCCAGGGAGTGTCGGGTTTCAACACAGTCTGACGCCGTTTTATTGCTTACAAAGGCCAACATGGTCGAGAAAGAATCTTCCCTTCAGAGGAGATTCTTAATGTTGGTAGCCGCTCAGAGCAAGAATTCTAACTCTTTTCAGCCGACCACTTCCGACAAAGTACCAGTACATTCAAGATAGACCTATTTACACGGTTTGCAACAAGAGTGAGTTCACAAGTGAAGCATACACCTGTAATGGCATGGGTTATAGCTTGCCAGGCAGCTTCGGAGCAACATATAACTTCTAGTACCACAATTCCTTTTCACAAACCAAAAAAGCTTTGTACTCCCAACGGGTTAGACCACCGGCGTAGTGACACTGGCACGGACTAAGTGCCAGAATTTTCTTAGCACCAGATAATTCCGGTGCGTAAAATCTTTCGGAGGAATAACACCAAACTATGAGGTTTCATCGTTATCTTTTCGCCGGCATGCTGGCGATTCCGCTTTCATTCATCATTCCGGCGGCGCAAGCTACACCGGTCACCGGCGTTGCCAACATTGCGGGCAACGTTTCCGTCAACGGCACTTCTGTTAATTTTGCTCCTACTTTTACCAACACAGCGGGAGCCATGGAAACGGGCGATTTTGCCGGCTTAACGGGCGGCACGATTATGAGCCTGAGCAGCAACGGCGGCGCCCAGACCGGCAATATCAGCGTGCCCGGTTTTGTCACGTTCTCCACCGGACTGGCAAACCCAATCACTTTTGACCTGACCTACATTGCACCCGGTGTGGGAACTGCCGGCGCCTGCAACAGTTCGGCGCTCGGCGCGGAATGCACTCCTGCCGGATCACCGTTCACTCTTTTCCAGATCAGCAGCAACACGGTTCTTGTGAGTTTACAGTTGAACGGCAACTCCTACACGGGTTTGGCTGCTACCGGGACTTCCTTCACCCGTTCGATCTTCTCGACCCAGACTGCCATTAACGGCACCATTCCCCAAATCATTGCACAACTGAGCGGCGGCGGATCTGTCCAAGGAATCACCTACTCTGCCAGCTTCGAGGCTACACCGTCCACTTCATCAGTCCCCGAACCGGCTTCGTTGGTTCTGATGGGTGTGGGCCTGATGGGCGCCGGCATCATAGCGCGTCGTAAAACCGCCAAGAGCTAAGCATTAACCGTCAGTCCTAATTGATAAATCACTCCGATTCCCGTGCATAGCCTCGGCTATGCACGGTTTTTGTGTGGTCAGAGCCGGAGCTTTTTCTCGTATAAATCCGGCAAATCGTTTTCCATCAGCACCACATCCTCTGAGCGCACATTCGCGCTCAGCCAAGCCTGTGCCGCCGCAAAGTTCTCGCAGGGAATCACGGTTCCGTCCGGCTTTGCCTGCCGGTAGCTGCTGATCAAAGACTCAATGCGCTGCGGCAACACCGGCAGCAGAATATCTACATGCGCTGCCGCCAGTTGCCCGATCTTGCGGTGTTCCCCCTCATGCGCAGACCCCATCTCCACCATTCCAGGGGTGATGAGAATGCGCCTGCCTCCATCGGTACGAAGCGCATCGAGAAGACGCAAACCGGAAGCGAAGCCGACCGGGTTGGAATTGTAAGCGTCATCAATCAGACGGGAACCGCCCATGCCTGTTTTCACTTCCAAACGATGAGGAATCTGCGGGGTGGAAGCGAGCGCCACGACGGCATCGTCCGGCGATACACCCAGAAGGCAAGCTGTCACGAACGCAAGCGCCATGTTGGAAATGTGGTGTTCGCCGTGGATGGGCGCCCGAAGAGTATAAACCTGCCCCTTCCATTCGATATCGGCTGTAATGCCGTGAGCGGCTTGGGCAGAACGAATGATCTGTGAATTAGCGACAGAACTCTTTCCCACCACGGTGGTGTGGGTTGCGTAGCGCTCCCGAAACGCGCGGGCATTGGCGAACTCCAGAACCTGCTCGGCAAGAATAACATCTCCCTGGCGGGTCGCCACGGAGTCAGCCAGCTCGAATTTTGTTACCGCCACCGCATCCAGTGTTTTGAATCGCTCATAGTGAGCCATTCCTACCGCTGTAATCACAGCCACATCCGGCGGAGCCAGACGGCACAACCGTTCAATCGAGCCTGGCCCGTACGCGCCCATTTCGCAGATAAAAAAACGATGGTGGGAGCCGAGCTGTTCACGTATTACGCGAGCGATTCCCATCGGCGTATTCACGCTGCCGGGAGTAATCAATGTGGGGGCCTGCAGCTCAAGAATGTGACCCAGCAAGTGTTTGGTCGAAGTTTTGCCGAAGGAGCCGGTGATTCCAATCACCGTTGGTTTCAGCGACAGGAGCTTTCGGTGCGCTTCGTTCCAGAACCGCTTCTGCACGGACCGCTCGTAGGGAACTAGTACGAGGTTAGCGAGCGTCAGGGAAAACGGAATGAATTGCACCGGAATCAGCCATAACAAAAGGGCAACGCTGGGAAGCGAGTAGAGAATGCCCACGCCTGTCATCACAGCAAACGCGATCCAATAGATCCGCGTGGCTCGCCCGGTCATGACCAAACGCTTTTTTGAGGCGGCGCGCGGGTCGCGCTCGAAAAAGGCAATTACCAGAAATGCCGCGCCTATCAATCCCGAGCCGATTTCCGGAGAAAGATAAATTGTAATCTGTAAGATTCCAACGATCAGAACGACCAAAGATGCGCGCAGATCAAAGGAACGGCTGCTCACGAGCCAGCGGATAAAACGAAGGGGCTGATACTCTTCCTGTTGATAAATGTGAAGATACGTCAACAGTCTGCGAAGCGCAAAAAGAAGAAAAGCAACCAGGGTGAAGTATTTCATTGCGGAAGGGTGGAAAGGAACTCGCGAATCCGGATGGCCACCTGATGGCGGCCCTCGTTCAAAATACCAAGGTGTCCAAATCCATCGAGCAGCGTTAACTTGGACCCTCCAATGAGTTCCTTCAATCGTTGTCCTATCTCGGGCGGGGTTTCGGTATCCTCCGTGCCGTAAATCAATAGGGTAGGGCATTGCACCTTTCGCGCTGCTTCCGTCAGGTTTTCGCTGACCACGCGGTTGAAAACGGGGCGTAATGCGCCGGCGGAACGATAATCCGCGCTTCCCATTTTCCGGCGCAATCGCTCCAGTTGCGGCCCTTCTCGCAGAAAGTATTTCGCGGTTTTGAAAAAGCTCCTACGAAGCTGTAAACGAATCCGCTGCAGGAGCGTCCGCTGTCGGGGCAGGCCCGCCGACGCGATCAGCACCATGCCCGCCAACAGTTGCGGATGGCGCGCCGCTAATTGAATGCCCACGCGCCCGCCAAAACTGTGTCCGATCCATACAATTTGTCCCAGCGGAGCTTGCCCCTGGAGCCACTGCGCAATAGCGTCCGCATATTCAGCCGTGCCCCACGAGGCGGGAGGCAGAGGCGACTGGCCGAAGCCCGGAAAGTCAATCAGCGTGGAAGACGCAAGCGGTTTCAGCGTCTCCGCCAAAGGCACAAAAGCAGCGGAGGATTGCCCCCAGCCATGGCCCCAGAGCAAGCGCCGGTGACTTTCTCCCGTAGCTGGAACGTCAAACGTGACAATATGGTGCTGGTTCGAAGCGGTAGTTTCTGAGTACATTTCAAAGCTTTGCTAAAGTGGACACTTCGACAAGTTGCTGCGCCGTAGCTCCTGGGGCGCAATCAGTCGGTTTCCTTATTCACTATGAAAACGCGAGTGGCCGTTTTTTGGGGTGGCCGTTCCCCCGAACATGATGTCAGTATCGTCACAGGTCTGCAAGCGCTGCAAGCGCTCGACGGAGACCGCTTCAGCTCCTTTCCAGTCTACGTTGCCACGGACGGCAAATGGTATGTGGGCGACCAACTGCGCCATCGCGACAACTATCTTCCGAACCCGACAACGCTGAACTCTCTGCAAAGCGTCACGCTTGACCTGTGGCCGAACATCGACGGGCACGGGCGCTTGTTGCCGACTAAAGCAGGCATGTTCTCCAAACCAAAGCCCATCGAGTTTGACGTAGCGCTGCTGGCGTTTCACGGCCTATTTGGAGAAGACGGGCGGATGCAGAGCCTATTTGAGATCGCGAATGTGCCTTACACCGGCATGCGCCCCCTGGCTTCGAGTGTTCTGATGGATAAAGCGGCCACCAAACGCATCCTGGCGGAAACAGGAATTGCGATGCTCCCCTACGTAGTCATTGCAAGACCCCAGAGCGGATTGCTGCCCTCTATGGAGGAAGTCAATCGCTTGATCGAAGGCATGGCTTTCCCCTCGATTGTCAAGCCGTCCCATTTGGGTTCCAGCATCGGTGTAGCACGGGCAAGCACAGGCGAACAACTGCGGGCCGCTTTATCGACCATCTTCAGGCTTGATACTCACGCGGTCGTTGAACCGTTAGTAGAGAATCTGGTTGAGTACAATCTGGCGGTTCGCAACGGAAGAAACGGAATTGTAACCTCCGCCATTGAGCGCCCAAAATCCGAAAGGGAACTGCTCGATTTTAAAGCCAAATATCTTTCCGGGAGCGGCAGCAAGAAAACCGGCAGTAAACAGCCCGGAGCGATCAGCCAAGGCATGCTGAGCCTTACCCGCGAAATAAACCCCTCGGTTTCGGGAGATCTCGCGGCCAAACTTCATGAGTGGGGAAGGAAGTGCTTCGAAGTGGTATACGGAACCGGCGCGCCCCGTATCGATTTTCTTTGCAACAGCCAAACCGGAGAACTCTGGCTGAACGAAGTAAACCCGTGTCCCGGCTCCTTCGGCTATTTTCTGTGGGAGGCCGCCCCTGAACCGCTGCTGTTTTCGGAACTGCTTTCGGCCCTGATTGACGAAGCGTTCACGGCGCAGAAAGCGATCCAACTTCCGCCCGACCCGACGCATCCCGATGCCCGCCTCTTCCCAAGAGCTTAAATAATTAGTCCAACAGACGGCTCACCTGCGAGAAGGCAGCCATGAGCGCGAAGGTAAAGAACAGCAAATCGTTGTTCCAAAAAACAAACGCCGTGAGTAGACACAGCATCGCAAGCTGGGACCTAGGGTCCAGTGACCAATCAAACATAAGGGTAAATCCTATAGTGCCAGAGACCGAGGGGCGATCTCTATGAATTTTTGTTAGTTGAAAATTCCCAGTGGCGTAATGTCAGTTAGCGCGAAGGCGGTTTTTGGTCGTTTGGGGCGCTTTCGGCCAGCATGACGCGCCGTAGAGCATCATTCATCTTTGTTAAATACCCTTTACCGCTCTGCTGAAACCCAGCTAGTACATCGGCATCTATGCGCAAGGTTACTTGTTTCTTGCGTGCTTTCTAGAACTCGGGAGCAGGGATCATGC